>NZ_AP027149.1:3858015-4199394 GCF_027925445.1 Methylocystis bryophila | reverse complement strand
CGTAGTGAAGCAGGGCTCCAAGCCAGACCAGCGCGGCGCTCGGCTCGCCGGCGACGTCCTCCTCGTCATATTCCTCAGACTGTCGCGCTCCGCGAGCCCGGCTGACCGCGTCATCCGCGCTTTCCCTTGCGCCGTTGAAGCCCATGCCCGCGGCTCCCGTTAGGCAAAGAATGGCTCCAAGGACTGCGACGAGGCCAACGACTGCCGCCCCAAGGGGGCCGCCCCCCACTGAGCGCCGTCCCAGCGAGAACAGCGTGTCGCCCAGCACCCCGCCGAGCCCCGTGGGCAGCGGCCAACGATCGGTGACCGGGAGCAGGGCGGCGGCCGTCGCCGCGCAGCAAACGCCCAAGAGCCACAGCACAGCCCGCCAAAGCGGTCTGTCAAAGCGACGGCGCCCTATGAGCCGGAGGCCAAAGCCGGCAAGCGGAAGAAGCGCTGGCGCCGCGCCAACGCCGATCGTCTGCATGATCAGATCGGCTACGATCGCGCCAGGCGATCCAAGCCAATTGCGCACGGGCGAATCGGTCGCATGATTGATCGATGGATCTCGCGTCGACCAAGTCGCTAGGGCCAGCGCCAACGCCCCGCACAGGAGAAGAAGCAGCAATCCGGCGAGCTCAATCACGCGCTTGCGCGCCGTGTCGCGCAGGGACTCAGGGACGGGTGCGATGGTCTGCCCGCGGGTCATGAGAGAGTGTGCCTTCTTTGCCGCGCTCGAAGCCGCGCTCACCCTCGGCTGAACGCCAATGGGCAGGATTATGCGAGAAGCTAGGAAATTTACAGTTAAGCGTGGATTAACTTCGGCGAGAAACCGCGCGCGTGTTTAATGGCTCCCGCCGCGGCTCCGTTTCGCCGCGGAGCCGCCGCTCTTCGCGGCGGCTTTCGGGCATGTCCCGGAAAAGCGAGAAACGGCTTTCCGGTCATGTTTCTACGCGATCGGGACGCGGCTTAGCGGGGTCCCCGGCTCGCGGCGCCAGCGTTTTGTTATGGCTGAAGGGTCTCAGCATAGCGAAACAACCTTGATCGTCTATAATTAAGGCGCAGCTTTAGGTCTGGACGCGCTCCCAGGAAGCTCGGCGTCACCTTAAATTCAGGAGGGCCTTCGACGAGTTCAAGCTCAAACGCCGCGGTAAGATCGATGAGGAGAAGCATGAGGTTCAATAGAACGATCTGAAAAACAATTCCACCACCGCAGGACAAATGATATAATGCAGGCAAATCTCTAGGATATTGTCGCCCTATGATTACGGAACTCGCTTTCTGGAGGTACCGTTCCGATCTGAAAATTACATGGGGTGATATCAGAATCTTGTCATTAGGCAGAAATTTGAGTCGACTCAAGTTAGTATCCGTTTGGCCAAGAAAAATAATCATATTATGTAGCGGTGACAATCGCAGAATTTCCAGAGAAGCGTCTTTGGCTGTGTGCGCCAGTCGCAGCTTATTCTTATTGATATCTCCGTTCGGTGAGGCGCATGCGTCAGCCTCTTTTTCAATAGCTGAGCTTACAGTTTTGTCGTGAGAAAGCATAAAGATGCCCCAGAAAAAAGCTTCAGCCGTGGCTTGCTGGATCGCATGCGCTAGCTGAAAAATTTCTTCGGAAGGAGAGGAAGGATGGGTGGCGCTGTAGGCATATCCGCAGATGCTCCTAGACTGCATATGCGTAAATGCTGTTTGTATTGCTGACTCTATAAATTGCAAAGATTGCTTGCAGGACCGCTCTCTATCCCGTATTTGACGTTTTTGGTTGCAGATGATGTTTATAGAATTCAGGTCTCTAGAGACGGAAACAAATTGGGCATGATGTGCAAACAATTCCTCGTCGATTATCAATGCTGATCTTACTCCAAAGAGGGCTGTAAAAGTGAATTTTGTGGCAAGAATAGTCGAAAAGCGCCAGGCGTCGAAGGAAGCGTGCCGGAGAGCAGAAAAAGCCGCTCTACGTAAATCTGCGAGAAGATCGTCGGCTAGGGCTTCGATGATCTCCAGAGATTCGCCTGGTTCTATTTTCGCTTTTGTCGGCGTATTTCCGTGTTTATGGGAAGCTTCATCCGTCGCCATTGGCAAGAGCATAGCAGATGGAGAGGTGGAGACACAAAGCGTTCCCGGGCGAAAGGGCGCATCTTGGATCAGCGCTAAGTCTCGAACCAAGTGAACTCGATGAAATCCCAGCCTTAGGGGCGTCGAGGCAGTGTCTGCGCTACTGGTTTTGTGCGCAAGGAACCCGAGAGGGTCGCGGATGAGCGCGGATCGGTCGGGAAACAATGGATTCATTCAAGCGCAATCCGGCAAGGATCTTGGGACGCATGGAGCCGTTGGAACGAACCACAGTTTTGATCGCGCGGGCCACAGCAAGCTGTCATTTCGATTGCTTGAGGTTGACCTAGTTTTTCGAAAATGGCCAGCGGCTTGCCTTCCAAAGAAATTCGTCCAAAATTGGCCCGGCGCTGGAGGTGAGCCGAGCGACCGTTTTTTGGCTCTGTTCGCGTCGTGTCGGCGACGCGTGACGCAGGCTTGGCCGCAGCATTGGCGTTTGCTCGGCTTTGGTGGTTGACTGCCGTCACAGACAGGCGTGCTGCGTCCAACGGTCGGAGTGAGTCCTCTTTGCCTCGTTGTCGGAGGCGTTCTCCTGCTCCGCGTCGCGGTCTCACCTGGCGCCCGTGTCATTTCGAGAGTCGCGGGACTCGATAAGAAGGCCTATATATGCGCCGTGGAAAAGAATCGGAGCGGCCGTTAGATGTGGGTCTGCGTCATGCGCGTCCGTCTGAGCGCAGTGGAGCGCCTTGCCGTGTGAGGCCTGCGGTCTTAGCCAGCATTTCTTCGTCCACTCGATTGGATGGCGCGCAGAACAACAGCAGGATTTGATGATGCCTACCATCGCTCTCGTGGACGACGATCGCAATATTCTCACCTCCGTTTCCATCGCGCTGGAGGGAGAAGGCTATCGCGTGCAGACCTATACCGACGGGGCTGCGGCGCTAGAGGGCTTGCGCGCCAATCCTCCGGACCTCGCAATCTTTGACATTAAGATGCCCCGTATGGATGGCATGGAGCTGTTGCGTCGGCTCCGACAAAAGTCCGACTTGCCCGTGATATTCCTCACGTCGAAGGATGAAGAGATCGACGAGCTGTTTGGGCTCAAGATGGGCGCGGACGACTTCATTCATAAGCCCTTTTCCCAGCGCCTGCTTGTCGAAAGAGTGAAGGCGATCCTCAGGCGCGCCAACCCAAAAGAAGTCGCCGCCCAAAAAGAGTCGGAAGCCAAAGTTTTAGAGCGCGGCGCGCTGACGATGGATCCGGAGCGTCACACCTGCACTTGGCGTGGTGATCCGGTGGTGCTGACGGTCACCGAGTTTTTGATCCTGCATGCGCTGGCTCAGCGCCCTGGCGTGGTGAAAAGCCGCAACGCGCTCATGGACGCTGCTTACGATGACCAGGTCTATGTTGACGATCGCACGATCGACAGTCACATCAAAAGACTGCGCAAAAAATTCAAACTGGTTGATTCCGATTTTGAAATGATAGAAACGCTCTACGGCGTGGGCTATCGCTTCCGCGAAGCCTGAGTTTCGCCGCCGGCACAGGAACTTGCGCGATCCATGACTGACGGGGGGCAGGCGCCGAGAACGGCGCAGCCGGTAGCTCGGACGGCCAGGCGGTCAGGTCGCGCCGCCTCGGTGCGAGTCGCCCGGATGCTTCGGGGTGCGCAAGCGCGTTTTGCTTCCTCGCTTACCCGACGGATCGTCGTATTGAACCTGGGCGGGCTTGTGGCTCTGTTGGGCGGGTTTCTTTATCTCAGTCAGTTTCAGAAAAATTTGATCGGCGCTCGATTGGAGAGCCTGGAAACGCAGGCGAAAATCATCGCTCAAGTGATGGCCGACTCCGCTAGTCAGGAGGACGCAGAAGACTTCACGGTCGTTCCGGAGGAAGCGCCTAGCAACTCGCCTCAAGCGAGACGAGGGCAAGTGGATGCTGGTCACGGCGCGCCAGGCTTCTCGCTCAACCCCGAGCGCATCGGCCCGATACTTTTCAAATTTGTCAATGTCACCCACACGAGGGCGCGCGTCTACGACCGAACTGGGGACCTTCTGGTCGACTCGCAGGCCTTGATTGAAAACGCCAAGCGCGCAGTCACGCCGGGCCTGAGCGAAGATGTTCTAACTGCAACACAGAAGTTATCGGCAAAACCAACGGCGTTTGAAGAATTCATGGCCGCGCTTCGGCGGTGGATGCGGCCGCAGCTTAACTTGTATGAAGATATAGGGACCAGCAATGGGAAATCTTATGAAGAAGTGAAAATGGCGTTAGATGAAGATTCGATGCCGCGTGAGGCGTCTATCCCGGCTATTCGCGCGAATGCGAAGGGGGAAACCATCGTCTCTATCGCTGTGCCGATTCAGGGGCGTCATCGGATTCTCGGCGCACTGATGCTCACAACGCTTAGTGGGCAGATTGATCGTATCATTAGCTATGAGCGCTGGGCTATTATTAGGATATTCCTGGTTTCCGCGGGCGTGATGGCTTTGCTCTCGCTGCTCTTCGCAAACGCCATTGCGGAACCGATGCGCCGGCTCGCGGAAGCTGCAGACAGAGTTCGGCGAGGGGTGAAATCTCGTCAGGAAATTCCTGATTTTTCTGACCGTCAAGACGAGATTGGTCACCTTTCCGGCGCTCTACGCGACATGACTCGCGCTCTTTACAACCGCATTGAGGCGATCGAACATTTCGCCGCGGATGTTGCGCACGAACTCAAAAATCCGCTCACGTCTCTACGCAGCGCTGTGGAGACTCTGCCAATCGCCAAGACTGAGTCCGCCCGTGATCGCCTGCTGGAAATCGTCAAGCACGACGTTGCCCGGTTGGATCGGCTCATCACCGACATTTCCGACGCGTCTCGCCTCGACGCCGAGCTTGCGCGCGCCGTCATGACGCCCTTGGACCTCTCCGCAATGCTGGAAGCCGTCGTTGAAATTGGGAACGCGGTGGAACGGCAGGACCAAGTAACAATCGAATTGACGAAGCAGGATCCCATTGGAGAAGGCGCGAGAAAGGGCTGGCGAGTGCTTGGACATGACTCGCGTCTCGCCCAGGTATTCGACAATATCATCGAAAACGCGCGGTCTTTCTCCCCGCCGGGTCGGCGCGTGCGCGTCCTGCTGCGGCCCGAGAGCGGCATCGATATGGCCGGTTATCGGCGGGAGGGATATGAAATCCTCATCGATGACGATGGCCCAGGCATTCCGCAAGGCGCCTTCGAAAAGGTGTTCGAAAGATTCTACACGGATCGTCCCAATCAAGGATTTGGCAATAACTCCGGTCTTGGTCTCTCGATTTCGCGACAGATCGTCGAGGCGCATGGGGGGCGCATACGCGCTTTGAACCGAACGGTGGGCTGTCCCGAGGGCACGGACGCGTCGACGAGCTTAAATGATCCCACCGAACGCGATCTCGTGCTCGGCGCGCGTTTTGCGCTTTGGTTCAAAGCCCATCCATGACATCTCCCAACTCCGTTCAGTGGATGCACGCCAACGCTCTCGTGCTGCGCGAAATGGGCTTGCTGTTGCGCGGCGGCTCCGGCGCTGGCAAAAGCGCGCTGAGCATGATGCTCGTCGCCGAGGCGCGCCTGAAGGGCGAGTTCGCCTGCCTCGTTGGAGATGATCGGATTGCGCTCGAGAACCGCAATGGGCGACTGATCGCTCGACCGCACATTGCCAACAGAGGCTTGATCGAGGTGCGCGGAATAGGTATCGTGTCCGTTCCTTTTGAAAGCGGTGCAGTTATTAGAGGGCTTGTCGACCTCTCTTCATCCGAGGGAAACGGTCCTGGCCGCCCGGCCGAGCTTAGGCGTGAGTATGAAGAAATCTGCGGGCTACCGGTGCCCAAGCTCGTGCTCGAAATGCGGGATGGGCTGGATCGCGTCAAAATATCTCTATTTTTACAATATCTTGAGTCGCGCTGACCCATGTCGCCGCTTTTTTCTTGCCAATTTCGCCGCATTGCACAAAATATGATGGCGAAACGCCTGCGTGACGGAATGTGTCGATATGCTGCGGCACCGGGTCAGGCCAATGATCCGCCGCCTCGGCTGCCGAGGGGGACTGTAATGGGCAAGGGCTGGGCGCTGGGGACGGCGGCCTATCGCTGTGTCGTCCAGTGTGACATCGCAACGAACGGTAATGCCGAATGATTGGAATTGTCCTGGTGGCCCACGGACATCTCGCGTTCGAGTTTCTCGCTGCGCTCGAGCATGTCGTCGGTCCTCAAAAGCAGATCGCTTCGATCTCCATCGGACCTGAAGACGATATGGAGCGGCGGCGACTGGAGATACTTGAGGCCGTCCGGCTCGCGGATACCGGCGAGGGTGTCGTGCTCCTTACGGATATGTTCGGAGGCACACCCTCCAATCTCGCAATTTCGGTTATGAACGGCAGTAACGTCGAGGTGCTGGCCGGCGTCAACCTGCCGATGCTCATAAAGCTTGCTACGGTGAGAGAAGGCCACACATTAGAAGAAGCCGTTCTGCAGGCGCAAGACGCGGGACGAAAATATGTCAACGTCGCGAGCAGGATCTTAAGCCCCCGATGCTCCACCCCAAGGGAGCCGACCGAGGCTCGCAAGTGAACCCGGACACTATCGAACGAGAGTCTCACTCCCCTGAAAAAACGCTCACTCGCGACTTCGTGATCGTCAACAAGAAGGGGCTGCACGCGCGCGCCACTGCGAAATTTGTGCAGTGTTGCGAAGCCTATGAGTCCGTCATCAGCATCACGAAGGACGACGAGACCGTGGGCGGGGACTCCATCATGGCGATCTTGACGCTCGGAGCGGCAAAAGGCTCGACGCTGCGCGTCACCGCAACGGGGCAAGACGCGGAGAAGGCGCTCGACGCCTTGGAGGCGCTTATCGCCTCTCGGTTTGGCGAGGGCGAATGAGCCTCGCTTGCCGGCGTAAAATTCCCCGAATTCGGTCAAACAATGCGCGTGGATCTCTTTGACTTCGACTTGCCGGCAGAATCGATTGCGTTACGCCCCGCCGACCCCCGAGATAGCGCGCGAATGCTGGTTCTTCCCGCGGGCGAGGATCGCTTGGAAGACCGCCATGTTCGCGACTTGCCGCATCTTCTGCGCCCCGGCGACGCTCTTGTCGTCAATGACGCGCGGGTTATTCGCGCGCGCCTTCACGGCTACCGACATCGAGAGGGAACCAAGGCGCAGATCGAAGCGACGCTCATCGAGCAACGATCGCCGAGCTCGTGGCAAGCCATGGCGAGACCGGCCAAAAAACTCGCCGTGGGCGACCGCTTGAGCTTTGGCTGGACGCCGACAGAATGCCCGAGCGCGAATCCGTCGCTGGAGGCGGAGGTCGAGGCGCGAGGCGAGGCGGGCGAAGTCACGCTCGCGTTCGACCGGTCGGGTTCCGCGCTTGAGGAAGCGATACAGGCCTGCGGCTCCATTCCGCTGCCTCCTTATATCGCCACTCGGCGCGCGCCCGACCTTCGCGACGAGAGCGACTACCAGACCCTATTTGCGGCGCAGCCCGGCGCTGTCGCCGCGCCGACGGCCGGCTTACATTTTACCCCGGAGCTCTTGCGCTCCGTCGAAGCCGCGAAGATATCCCTGCATCGACTGACCTTGCAGGTGGGAGCAGGCACATTTTTGCCCGTCAGAGCGCAGGACACGCGGGACCATGTGATGCACGCCGAATATTGTTCTTTGTCCAAGGAAACGGCGGAGGCGCTAAATGAAATCAAGGGCCGCGGCGGACGCATCGTCGCGGTGGGCACCACCGCGCTGCGTTGCCTCGAGAGCGCGGCATGCGCGAGCGGAAGGCTCGAGCCCTTCCAAGCCAAGACGGACATATTCATCACGCCGGGATATCGCTTCCGCGTTGTTGACGCGCTGATGACCAATTTTCATCTGCCGCGCTCGACGCTGTTCATGCTCGTTTGCGCCTTTGGCGGACTGGATCGCTTAAAGGCCGCCTATGCTCACGCGGTTCGACAGGGCTACAGATTCTATTCTTACGGGGATGCGACCCTGCTATTCCGGACATGAATACATATGATGCGCGCATGAAGGCGCTTTGGCGAGATGATCCGACGGAGGCGACGATGACGGTCGATATCCGGCTCGACGCCGAAACCGGAAGCATCCTTGCCCCGTGGGATCTCTTCGGCGCCTTCGATCTCGACGGCGATCGCAGTCGGCCCTTTATCTTAAGGCGTGACGGAGAGATAGATTTCGGAGCCAGCGCAGCCCGGAGATGGCGGACCAACCTCCGTGACCTTCGCGTCGGCGTCGGCGCACGCTTTCAGGTTTATTGGAATGAGTCCGACGCCGGCGACTATGAAGTGGTGAAAATCGCTCGACTCGGTTCCAGGGAAAGACGGGGATGACCGGCCGGTTCGCTTTCGAGATCGACTCTGGCGATGGGGACGCGCGCAGCGGCCGTATTTTCACGGCGCGAGGCGTCGTCCGCACTCCCGCATTCATGCCCGTCGGCACCGCGGCGACAGTGAAAGCGATGTTCCCGCAGGACGTTCGCGACGCTGGAGCCGACATCGTTCTCGGCAACGTCTACCATCTCATGTTGCGCCCAGGGGCGGAGCGGATCGCTAGCCTTGGCGGACTGCACGAATTCATGCGCTGGCCGGGACCAATCTTGACCGATTCGGGCGGCTTCCAAGTGATGTCGCTTTCCAAGCTTCGTAAGCTTGATGAACGGGGCGTCGCTTTTCAATCGCACATTGACGGCTCAAAACATTTGCTGACCCCTGAGCGATCAATGGAAATTCAGGCGTTGCTCGGTTCCGACATTCAGATGCAGCTCGACGAATGCGTGCCGTTGCCCTGCACCGACGCGGAGGCAGAACGCGCGATGAGGCTTTCGCTGCGCTGGGCCGAACGCTCACGCAAGTCCTTTGCCGAGGCTCCAGGCCGCGCAATCTTTGGGATTGTGCAGGGGGGCGCCGTGAAGCCGCTTCGCATCGAAAGCGCGAAGGCCCTGAGCAGCATGGATTTCCACGGTCTCGCGATCGGCGGGCTTGCGGTCGGCGAGCCGCAGGACGTGATGATCGACATGATACGCACGGTGATGCCGCATCTTCCCGAGCATAAGCCTCATTATCTGATGGGTGTGGGCACGCCGGACGACATTGTTGAAGCCGTGATGCGCGGCGTCGACATGTTCGACTGCGTGATGCCAACGCGAGCGGGGCGTCATGGGCTGGCCTATACGCGCTTCGGCAAAGTGAATCTGATGAACGCGCGTCATGCGGATGACCGCGCTCCCCTTGACCCGCAATCTTCGTGCGCGGCCGCACGAGACTATTCACGCGCCTATCTACATCACCTTTTCAAGGCGCGGGAAATCCTAGGCATGATGCTGCTCACTCAGGTGAACATCGCCTATTATCAGGAGCTCATGGCCGGACTGCGGGAGGCGATCGCCATGCGGCGCCTCGCCGATTTCGTTGCCGAGATCAAGGAAGGCTGGGCGCGCGGCCTCGAAGCCAGCGTTTAGACTTGTAACCAAGCCGCCCTCAGGCGTTTGGCAGATGGTGCGCCAAGGCTTCGAGCACCGCCATGCGTACCGCGACTCCCATCTCGACCTGCTCGCGAATCAGGGAGCGAGCGCCGTCCGCCACGAAGGAATCGATCTCGATGCCCCGATTCATCGGCCCTGGATGCATGACGAGCGCATTGGCTGCGGCGCCTTTCAGCTTTTCCTCATCCAGGCCGAAAAACTGAAAATACTCTCGCGAGCTTGGAACAAGCGCGCCACTCATGCGCTCCCGCTGCAGGCGCAGCATCATGACAATATCCGCGCCCTCAATGCCCCGCGTCATGTCGTGGAACACTGCCACGCCCATCCTCTCGAAACCACGGGGAACGAGGGTCGGCGGGCCCACCACCCGCAGTTTCGCGCCGAGCGCGCCGAGAAGCAGAATGTTGGAGCGTGCGACGCGCGAATGCAGCACGTCTCCGCAAATCGAAATGGTTAATCCTTCGATGCGGCCCATGTTGCGTCGAATGGTCAAGGCGTCGAGCAAAGCTTGCGTTGGGTGCTCATGCGCGCCGTCCCCGGCGTTCACTACGGCGCAATCCACCTTGCGGGCGAGCAGATGCGCGGCGCCCGCCTGGGAATGGCGCACGACGATGATATCGGGTCGCATCGCGTTCAAGGTGATGGCCGTGTCGAGCAAGGTCTCGCCCTTGCTCTCGGAGGATTTCGCCGTCGACATGTTCATGACGTCGGCGCCGAGACGCTTGCCGGCGATCTCAAATGAGGCCTGAGTGCGGGTCGAGGCCTCATAGAACAAATTGACCTGTGTGCGTCCGCGAAGCTTTGAGCTCTTTTTTTCGATTTGACGCGAGACTTCGATTGCATCCTCGGCCATATCGAGCAGCGTCAGAATATCGGGACGGGAAAGGCCCTCGATGCCAAGGAGATGGCGGTGGGGATAGTGTCGCGGGGCGGGATCCGTAGGCATGGCTGCCGGAGATAGCAGGTTTTCTTCGCTTCTGCCATCAACGCACTGAGAATGCTAAGAAGTTTCTCATGAACGACGCCGACGCCGCGGGGCAGATCGTCGAGGTGCTCGCGCCCTTGGCGGTGGACCAGACCTACAGCTATTTTTCTCCCCCTGCGCTGAGGCTTGCTCCGGGCGAACACGTCGAGATTCCATTGGGCCGGCAGTCGACCTACGGCGTCGTCTGGGAGGTGCGGGGCTCGGCGGACACGCCCGGCAATTTGAAGACCGTGATCTCCCGCTACGCTCGCCCGCCTCTTTCACAGAAGCTGCGGGATTTCGTCGACTGGCTCGCGCGTTACACGCTTGCGCCGCGCGGCATGGCGCTTCGGCTCGCGACGCGTTCCGCCGAGAGCGCGGAAGCTGAGCCAGACCGCTTGGTTTACCGGGCGACGGGAGCTAGGCCCCAACGCGAGACGCCGACTCGCGCGCGCGTGCTGGCGGCTGCGGAAGGGGGGCTCGTTTTCTCAAAGAAGGCGCTTTCCGGAGCCGCTGGATGTTCGCCTTCCGTCGTCGATGCGCTCGTCGACGACGGCGCGCTAGAAGCGATCAAAGCGCCTGCAAGCGCAATCGCAGATTCTCTGACCTCCGATTACGCTCAGTCGACGCTTGAAACGGAACAGGAGAAAGCCGCCTCGGCATTGCGAAGCTCGGTCGCTTTGCGCGCCTATCAGCCTTTTCTGCTCGAAGGCGTCACGGGTTCGGGAAAGACGGAAGTCTATTTCGAGGCGGTCGCTGCGGCTTTGGAGCAGGGCGAGCAAGCTCTCGTCATGATGCCCGAAATTGCTTTGACGAGCCAATTTCTGGAGCGCTTCGCGCAACGTTTTGGAGGCAGGCCGGCAGAGTGGCATTCATCAGTCGCCGACCGCAAGCGTTCGCGTATCTGGCGCGGCTGCGCTACGGGCGAAGTCAAGGTGGTCGTCGGCGCGCGGTCAGCCTTGTTCTTGCCCTTCGCCAATCTGCGGCTGATCGTCGTCGACGAAGAGCACGACGGCGCCTATAAGCAGGAGGACGGCGTCTGCTACCACGCTCGCGACATGGCGGTCGTGAGGGCGAGCATTGAAGGCGCAACTCTTGTGCTTTCCTCCGCAACGCCTTCGATCGAATCGCGCGTGAATGCGGAATTAGGGCGCTACGCGCATTTGCGGCTGCGCGCGCGAGCCGGGGCCAGACTTCTTCCCCGGGCTGACGCGATCGACATGCGCATCGAAGGTCCCGGCCAGGGGCGCTGGCTCGCGCCGCGCCTTGCGCGGGCGATCGGGGAGACCATAGCGCGTGGCGAGCAAGCCTTGCTTTTTCTTAATCGGCGAGGCTATGCGCCGCTCACTCTGTGCCGCAGTTGCGGCCATCGGTTTCGCTGTCGACAATGCGACGCATGGCTCGTCGAGCATCGATTCCGTCGCGCGCTGATCTGTCATCACTGCGGATATGTCGAGCAACGACCCAATGTGTGCCCCGAATGCGATGCAGAAGAAACGCTTTCTCCCTGCGGGCCCGGAATCGAGCGTATCGCGGAGGAGGCCGCGAAGCTATTCCCCAACGCTCGTATTCTTGTGCTCTCTTCAGATTTTCCCGGCGGCGCGGAACGGCTGCGACGGGAGCTCGAGGAAGTCGCTAAGGGATCCTTTGATCTCATTATCGGCACACAGCTCGTGGCAAAGGGGCATAATTTCCCCTATCTCACGCTTGTCGGCGTGGTCGATGCGGATCTGGGGCTGGGGAGCGGCGACCCGCGCGCTTCCGAGCGCACCTTCCAACTGCTCGCGCAGGTGACGGGAAGAGCTGGACGCGGCGACAAGCCGGGCGCGGCCCTCATTCAGACCTATCACCCCGAACATCCGGTCATGCGCGCGCTCCTCTGCGGCGACCCGGAGGACTTTTATGCCCAAGAGATCTCCTTGCGTGAGCGGGCTGGTCTTCCACCCTTCGGCCGGCTTGCCGCCTTGATCGTCTCGGGCCGAGACGCGGGGCTCGCTGAGGCGCATGCTCGCGCATTGGTCCGCGCCGCCCACTCATTGCCGCCGACTCCCGCTTACCGGTTGGCTGCGGCGGGGGGGCTTCCGGAGCCGGATGAGATCGCTGTGCTCGGGCCGGCCGAGGCGCCCATCGCGCTCTTGAGAGGTCGCTTTCGCTTCCGCCTCTTGATCAAGGCGCCGCGCCGCGCGAATCTGCAAGGCTTTCTTCGCGATCTTCTCGAGGGAGGCCCCCCCGCGCGAGGAGGAGTGCGCGTGCAAGTCGATGTCGATCCTCAGAGCTTTCTTTGAAATAGAGCAAGGATCGATAAGGCGATAAAGAACTGCTCAATTCCTGTTGTTCTTGTTCGGGGGCCTCGACGGCGCCGACTCGACGACCATCTCAATCAACTTAGCCACATTGGGTATCTCGCAAGCGGCGACGCCAGCCGAGCGGCTATTGTCTCCCATCTGCTGCGCGCGCGCGAGCGCGGCTTCTCGAAAACCCAGCTTTCCGGCTTCCTTGAGTCGAGCGTCCGTGTGAATGACGGGTCGGATCGCCCCGGAGAGCGCGATTTCACCGAAATAAACACGCTCGGCCGGCAGAGGGACGCCGAGAAGCGAGGAGACGAGCGCCGCCGCCGCTGCGAGATCCGCCGCGGGCTCGTCGGCGCGCATTCCGCCCGCAACATTAAGATAGACGTCGTGAAGCGACAGCTTCACGCCGCCATGCGCTTCGAGCACCGCGAGGATCATCGCGAGACGGCTTTGGTCGAAGCCGACAACGGCGCGGCGAGGGGTCCCGGGGGCGCTTGGGGCGACGAGGGCCTGAATTTCGATGAGCATAGGGCGCTGGCCCTCCATGCCGGCGAGCACGGCCGCGCCTGGCGCCGCGGCATCGCGGCCTGATAGAAACAGCGCGGAGGGATTGGCGACCTCGACGAGACCCAGTCCCGTCATTTCAAAGACCCCGATCTCGCCGGTCGCGCCGAAGCGGTTCTTCGACGCGCGCAACAAGCGAAAATGATGGCTGGCGTCGCCTTCGAAAGACATCACCGCATCCACCATGTGCTCGACGACTCGGGGGCCGGCGACTTGGCCATCCTTGGTCACGTGACCCACGAGCACGAGCGATGAGCCGCTTTTCTTCGCGAAGCGCAGCAGCGCCTGAGCGCTGGCGCGCACCTGCACGACGGAGCCCGGCGGAGAGTCGGCGGTCTGGCTCTGCATGGTTTGGATAGAGTCGATGACAATCAGTGCGGCTGGAGCGCCCGCTGCACAGGTTGCGATGATGTCCTCAACTTCGGTGATGCAGGCGAGCTCCACCGGCGCGTCCATCAAGCCGAGTCTTCGAGCGCGAAGCCGCACCTGCGCCAGCGCTTCCTCGCCTGATATGTAAATCACGCGCCTGCCTTGTCGCGCGAGCGCTGCGCAAACCTGTATCAGCAGGGTTGACTTGCCGATCCCCGGCTCTCCGCCCAGCAGCGTGACCGATCCTCGGACGAAGCCGCTGCCCAGGACGCGGTCGAATTCGCTGAAGCCCGTAGCGATGCGCGCAGCGCTTTCGCTCTCTGCGGACAAGTCTTCGAGCGCCAAGAGGCGTCCGCGCTTCGAGCGGCTCGGACCAGAAGACTCCGTGACTTCTTCGACGATGCAGTTCCACTCCTGGCACGAGTCGCAACGGCCCTGCCAGCGATTGGTGATCGCGCCGCAATTCTGACAGACGAAAATGGACCGGGCTTTGGTCATGGGTCGTCCTTGAGTCCCCGCAGGCCTATCGCCCATTACGATTCGGGGCCCGCAATCACCGCTTCGCCCGCTCGACGATCTCCACCGCCACGCGGAACGCCTCTTCAATGTCGAGATCGCTCGTATCAAGCACGATGGCGTCGGCGGCTGGTTTGAGAGGGGCGACAGAACGCGATCCGTCGCGTTCGTCGCGCTTCTTCACATCGGCGAGCACGCTTTGGTAATCCGTTTTTTCGCCGCGCGCCGTCAGCTCGAGCGCCCGACGTTGGGCTCGCGTCTCGGGCGACGCCGTCACGTATATTTTCACCCGGGCATTCGGGCATATCACGGTGCCAATGTCGCGGCCGTCGAGCACCGCGCCTTTTTCGCAGGCGGCGAAGCGACGCTGTAGATCGACGAGCGCCGCGCGGACGGGGGGGATCGCCGCGACTACAGAGGCTGCTTCCCCCATCTCCCGCGAACGCAAGCGCGCTTCGTCGAAATCCACAAGCGAAAGTCCGCGGGCGGCTGCAGTAGCCGCCTCAACGTCGTTGAGCGGCAAACCTTCATCCAAGAGAACACAGGCAGTCGCCCGGTAAAGCAATCCGGTGTCGAGGTGCCGCAAGCCGAAGCGCTCCGCTAAGCGCCGGGCAAGCGTTCCCTTTCCGGAGGCGGCGGGACCATCAATGGCGATGACAAGGCCACTCACGCGAAGCTCGCTCCGAGACTTCCCATCAGCTCCCGAAAGTCGGGGAAGCTCGTCGCGATCATGCTGGCGTCGTCCACCGTCACCGATTCATTAGAAGCCAAACCCATGATGAGGAAGCTCATGGCGATGCGATGGTCGAGATGAGTCTTGACCAAACCGCTGCCCCTAACAGCGCCTCCGGCGCCCTCAACATAGAGATCATCACCCTGAATATTGCAGGAGACGCCGTTCGCCTCCAGTCCCGCGGCAATGGCTGCAAGGCGATCCGATTCCTTCACGCGCAACTCGGAGAGCCCCCTCATGATCGTTCCGCCAGCGGCAAAAGCCGCGATCACAGCCAGAATCGGATATTCATCGATCATGGACGGCGCTCGCGCCGCCGGGACTTCGACGCCCCGCAGATTGCGTGAGTAGCGCGCTCGCAAGTCAGCGACCTCTTCCCCGCTCTCTCCGCGTCGATTCTCGATCGTTATATCGGCGCCCATTTCGAGCAAGGTCTCGATCAGACCGCAACGCAATGGATTGATCATCACCGATTCGATCAGCACGTCCGAGCCGGGAACGACCAGCGCCGCGGCGAGCGGGAAGGCTGCAGAAGAAGGGTCCGCTGGCACGCGCACTGTCGTGGCCCGCAGATTCGGCCGCCCCTCCAAGGCGATCCTGCGCCCACTGCCATTATAGGGCTCGACGGTGACGCGAGCCCCGAAGTGGTTGAGCATTTTTTCGGTGTGGTCGCGGGACGCTTCGCGCTCCATGACGACAGTCCGCCCCGGCGAATTGAGACCGGCAAGCAGGACCGCCGATTTGATCTGGGCGGAAGCCACGGGCGTCAGATATTCTATGGGGAACGGGGCGCCTGAGCCCTGCAGAAGAATGGGCAGGCGTCCGCCTTCGTGCTCCTCGAGCACGCGCGCGCCCTGTTTTATGAGCGGCTCCAGCACGCGCCGCATCGGGCGTTTGCGCAAGGACGCGTCGCCGTCAAAACGGGCGGCGATCGGATGCCCCGCGACGACGCCCATCATCAGCCGCGACCCGGTGCCCGCATTGCCAAAGTCGAGCGTTTCTCGAGGCGCGACGAGAGAGCCGAGACCCGCGCCTCTCACACTCCAGCGACCCGCGGCGCCACGCGTGACGGTGGCGCCGAGAGCCCGGCATGCCTCAGCCGTTCGCAGCACGTCCTCGCCTTCGAGAAGACCTTCGATCGTCGTTTCGCCGACGCACAACAATCCAAGCAACAAGGCTCGATGCGAGATGGACTTGTCGCCAGGAGGACGCTGCCGACCGACGAGCGCGCGCGAGCGGACAGCGCTGAGCTTCAGCGGCGCATCCGAGCTGGCTTCCTTCATTTGCACCGTCGGGATCCTCCCTAGCGGCCCGCTAAACAAGCGGGCTCATCTGTTTTTTCCATAAATGGCGCGCGCGCAAGTCTTTCTTGCGGACGGGCTTCCGGGACGTCGTTTTGACCACGCGCGCCGTCCAGTCTATCGTGACCGTCACAGCCTCACCGCGCTTTTCCTGGAGGGAGCTTGTCGATCAAGACGGAAGCTAGGCGCCGGTCGCTGCTGGGAATTGAGATCGCTTTCGTGGCTTCGCTGCTTAGCGGCTGCCTCGACACATTGCCGGACCGGGGCGACCGATCGCTCGTCGCCAGCGCTCCGCATGTTCGGCCCGAGGCCAGAGCCGGCGTCAGCCCGCGAGGCGCGAGCCTCGCCTTTGCGAGCCTCGACGGGCCGTCCGAGACCGTTTCGGAAAGGTTTCGGGAGCAATTCGACAAAGCCGTGCAGTCCCGGGACGTGGCGCTTGCCAAGACCGAAGCGGCTCACTACCGGATTCGAGGCTATTTGACCACCTTGCCGGCGCCCGGCGGGGCGCGCCTTGCCTGTGTGCTCGACGTCTACGATCGTCAGGGGCGCCGTGTGCAGCGTCTGATGGACGAGACCGCGTTGAAGACGGAGGCGAACCCTTGGGACGCCGTCGACGACAAATCTCTCGCAGCCTTCGTAGATCGAAGCGCCGAAGACCTCGCCGCTTTTCTTTCCGGCACACCCGAGGCTCTTGCCGCCGCTGAAAAGGATGCAGGCGTATCCGTCGTCTCGGGTCAGGCGAAAGGCTCGGAAGAGAAGCCCAAGCCCAGCGGCGTCGCGCAAGCTCGCTGAAGGCCGTAAACCGGCGCCCCTACCTCATCTCATGCCCGGATCCGCGCCGCGCAGAGCGGAGAGCCGGACGCCCAGCAGCCGGAGAAGCCCGATGAGCACGCCAAAGTAGACGAGGCCTCCGAGGATCGACAGCGCGATAAGCGCGACGAGATTGGCAAGGGGTCCAAAGGCGCGCCCGAGATCCAGCGCAGGTCCGCGACACAGTTGCGCTGCGATGATCAGCGACGCAGAAGCCGCGCCAGTGGCGAGCAGAGACTTTGCAAACAGCGCGTCAAACCGCATGATCCCGCGCGACATCGCTATGCCGATAAGCGCGCCGAGGTTGATCCAGAGGCCGATCGCCGTCGCGATCGCAAGCCCCGGCGCCCCCATCGGATGGATAAGAGCGACTTTCAGCGCGATATTGACGGCGAGCGCCGCGAGCGCGATCAGCATGGGCGTGCGCGTGTCGCCTCTCGCCTGAAAGCTTGCTTTCGCAGATGCGACAAGCACCAGGGCGGGGAGTCCCCCTCCGTAAGCTGCAAGCACGTCAGCCGAAGCGTATGTCGCCGCGACCCCGAATTTTCCGTGCATGTAGATCCCTGCGACGATCACTTCCGGCAGGCTGATAAACGCCACGAAGAAAGGGAAGGCCGCCATAATGGTGAGCGCCATGGTCGCATTTTGCGCGCGCTTGGCGCCTGCTTCGTCGCCGGCGGCGAGGCGCCGGCTCATTTCGGGCAATAATACAGTTCCGGCCGCGACGCCGATGAGGCCGTTGGGAAGCTGGTAGAGTCGGTCGGCATATTGGATCGACGACACCACGCCGTCGGGGAGCATGGACGCGAGGATCGTGTCGACGAAGATCGCGATCTGTCCGCTCGCGGAGCCGATGACCGCCGGACCCAGCCTCAGGAGGAATTCCCGCACGCGTCTCCAACGCACAGGCGCAATTCGCTCCAGAAGCCCATGCCGATGCGCCGACCACATGAGGAGGCCGAGCTGGGCGAAGCCGGAAAGGACAAAGCCGAGGGTCGCGGCGACTGCCGAGTTCAGGAAGAAGAGGCCAATGCCGAGACCCAGCATGACCCCTATGTTCATGAGGCTCGGCGCAAAGGCCGGGAGGGCGAAATATCCATGCGCGTTGAGCGTGCCTTGGTGCAGCGTGAAGAGCACCATGCAGGCGAGATAAGGGAATGCGATGCGCGTCAGCATGACCGTGATCGCAAATTTTTCGGGCCGGTCGCTCAATCCGGGCGCCATGACCGCGACGAGCTGCGGCGTGAAAATCCAGGCGAGGATCAATATCAAGGCTTGGCTCGCGAGCAGCAGCGAGAAGACTTGAGAGGCGAACTCCTTGGCGCTTTCAGCGCCCTCATGCTCGAGCGCCTCCGAGTAGCAGGGGACGTAAGCGGTGTTGAACGCGCCTTCGCCGAAAATGCTGCGAAAGCTGCTCGGTAGCCTTTGCGCGATGATGAAGGCGTCGGAAATCTCTGTCGCGCCGAGCACCGCGGCTTGAACCATCTGGCTGAGAAAGCCGGTCACGCGTGAAAGAAGCGTGAAGCCGCCAACGGAGACGAGATTGCGAATCATGGGGTGTCGTTTGGACCTTGCGCCGGCTGCAGGGGCCCGCCTTGATTGTGGCTCCCGATACGCTCGGCCACGAGATAGAGCGGTCTGCCCTTCACTTCCGAAAAGATGCGACCGATATACTCGCCGATCACGCCGAGCGAGATCAACTGCACGCCCGAGAAGAAGGCGATCGACACGATCAAGGTTGCGAATCCGGGCGTGTCGACCCCGAGGATCATCGTCTTGAAGAAGAACCAGGCGGCCATCGCCAGGGCGCAGCCGGAAATCAGCAGGCCGAAAAAAGTCCACATCCGCAGGGGAATTGAGGAAAAGGACATCACCCCGTCGAGCGCAAACCGAAGCAGGCGGGCGAAGTTGAACGTGGAAGCGCCATGCGCGCGCTGCTCAACCATAAAGGGCACGCCGATCGTCTTGAAGCCGATCCAAGCAAACAGCCCCTTGTTGAAGCGAGCGCGTTCGCGCATGGCGCAAAGCGCGTCGACAGCCTTGCGGTCGAGCAATCGGAAGTCGCCTGCGCCCGCTGGCATCACGACGTCTCCGATGTGGTCGATCAGCGTGTAGAAGATTCTCGTTAGCGCGACCCGAATCCGCGGATCCGACGCCCGGTCGACGCGTTCTCCGTAGACGTTTTCATATCCCGCTCGCCATTTTTCTACGAAGAGGGGAATAATCTCCGGGGGATGCTGGAGATCGGAGTCCATCACGACCACCGCTGCGCCCCGCGCGTGGTCGAGGCCCGCCGCGATCGCGATTTCCTTTCCAAAGTTCCGACTGAAGGAGATGGCCTTCAAGCGTGGGTCGGCGGCGCAGAGCTCTCGCAGCGCCTCGAGCGTGCCGTCGGTCGACCCGTCATCGACAAAAAGCGCCTCAAACGGTAATCCGAGCCCCTCCAACACGGGAACGAGACGCAAAACCAACGGGCGCAAATTGCGCTCCTCATTGTAGAGCGGCGCGACGATGGAGAGGAGCGGGCGCGAATCAGGTCTCACGGAAACTTTCCAGCACGAATTTGCGGTCAAGGGTAGGTGGGGTTGGATCGGGTCCCCATCGCGCGCCGCCGCGTAAACGCTAAAAACGTTTTAGTTACAAAGGTTAACCAGTCCGCGCGAAAGCTGGCCCTTAACGGTTCTGGAACTGCGGCGGGCGTTTCTCGATGAATGCGGCCATTCCTTCCTTTTGATCATGCGTCGCGAACAAGGCGTGGAAGGCCCGGCGCTCGAACCGGACACCCTCCGCAAGCGAGGTTTCGAAGGCTCGATTCACGGCTTCCTTGACCGAAAGCACGGCCGGCGCGGACATTGCCGCGATGCGTTGCGAGGTCTTGATCGCTTCGGGCAGAAGCTCCGCCGCCGGCAGGACGCGCGCGACGAGGCCTGCGCGTTCGGCTTCCTGAGCGTCCATCATGCGGCCCGTGAGACACAGATCCATCGCCTTCGCCTTGCCCACCGCGCGAGTCAGACGTTGTGTGCCGCCCGCGCCGGGCATGACGCCGAGCTTGATTTCGGGCTGGCCAAACTGCGCCGACTCCGACGCCAAAATGAAGTCGCACATCATCGCCAGCTCACAGCCGCCGCCGAGAGCGAAGCCTGAAACCGCGGCGATGATCGGCTTGCGGGCGCGAGCCACGGTGTCCCAGCGACCGAGGAAATTCTCTAGCAACGCCTCCGCAAAATTCTTGTCTCGCATTTCCTTTATGTCTGCGCCGGCGGCAAAGGCTTTTTCCGAGCCGGTGAGGACCACGCAACCGATTTCCGGATCGCTTTCGAAATCGCTCAATGCACTGTCGAGCTCGGCGATGAGCTCGCTGTTCAGAGCATTCAGCGCTTCTGGGCGATTTAAGCGTATCAGCGCCGCCCGTCCGTGGCGTTCGATCTCGATCGTCTTAAAGGTCATGCTTTGCTCCTCGGACGCGCCTGAAGGCGCCGTTGCGGGGAATATTTCTCACGGCGGCGACGCCGCTATTAAATGACGCCTGCGCCACAAGCCGTCGACCTGTGGCGCAGGTTTACGGGAGTCTGCTCGCGCGTGTTGGGGAGCGTCAGAAAAGGGCGCGATACCGATCTGCGGTCAGTGCGCCGCCGCGTCCTTCACGCATTTCGTGACAAAGCTTGTGCGCGCCGCGCCAGCGAGCTTTTTTTCCGTCGCGGCGGCGTTGCAAGAGTCTTTCTCGCATTTCGTCACGAAGCTCTTGAGCGCAGCCCCTGCGAGCTTCTTCTCCGCCGCCTTGGCGGCGCAGTCGTTCACTTCCTGCGCGTGGGCGCAGCTCATGGCGAGCGTCGCAAGAAGCGCTAGGCAGAGAGTTTTCATGCTTGCCTCCAACTTTTCGGTTGATGGGTCTCGACTCTCCGCGCGGTCCGGCGGCTGCGACGAGGTCCGAACAATAGCGTCGCCAGCTTATTATCACACCGAAGACGCCCGAGCGGACAAATCCTCGCGCAACAACAGGCTGCGTCAATTATTCACTTGACCGAATCGTCATAAAAGCTCAATCTGTTACTCGTTCGCGGTCGCCTCGTGGATGCGATACATTCTCGGATGGCGGCGAGCATCGGTCGAGCGGGACCTCTGACCGGGTCGCGGACAGCCTCGACGGCGCCCCTTGAGCGCCGGACTTTCGCAACGCCTGCGAGAGGAGCGTGACGCCACCGGGTTGAGTAGGGTCAGGCGCGAACGCGCCGGGACACTAAGCCCCGAGGTCCGGGACGCCGGTCTGTGGGGCTCTCAGATTCGAGCTTACCTAGCCTCTATCCGATACCTGGCTGCATGGCCTAACGGCGCCGGATGAGGAACTCACTGGTCAAACCTCCAGAAACTTCGCTACAGAGCGAAAAGTGACGGCCCCGTCAGCCCAGCGCTGCGGGGCCTTAATTTCTCTTGGTGACAAACGCTCTTCAGCGCCGCGCAGACGAACAGATCGCGTCGGCGCAAGTTTCCCGCTCATCGTAACAACGCCGTCGCAGCGAGCCATTGCTGCGCGCGTGCTTCGGGATTGGCGTGACGGAGCACGTCGGTCACGACGCAAGCGCTGTCGGCGCCGGCTTTCAAGCAGGCCTGAGCGCGTTCGGGCGTCAGCCCGCCAATGGCGACGAGCGGGATCGCCCCGAGCTTCGCCTTCCATTCGCCGATCCGCGCGAGGCCTTGAGGCGCAACGGTCATCGCCTTCAGCACTGTCGGATAGATCGGGCCGAGAGCGATATAGTTCGGGGAAAGCGCAAGCGCTCTATCGAGCTCCGCTTCGTCATGGGTGGAGACGCCCAGCCTGACGCCCGCGGCTCTGATCGCCTCGAGATCCGCGCTGTCCAGATCGCCTTGGCCGAGATGCACGAAATCGCATCCTTCTTCGATCGCCAGCCGCCAGTAGTCATTGACGATGAGCGTGGCGCCATGGCGGGCGCACAGGCGCAAGGATGCGCGAATGGCGTCGCGCAACTCGCCATCGGTTCGATCCTTGATGCGCAGCTGCACGAGCTTCACGCCCAAAGGCAGCAGGCGTTCGAGCCAAAGCGCATCATCGACGATCAGATAAAAAGGATCGAGCTTCACGCCCCGTCCTCGGCAAAGGCGCGACCCAGCACGGGGGTTGACGCTTCCGCGAAGTCGCGCGGGGTCATGAGCCCGGCCCGATGCGCGCGCCTTCCCGCGTCGATCGCCAGAGCGAAGGCCCGCGCCATCTCGACAGGGTCCGCAGCGCGCGCCACGGCCGTGTTCAGCAGCGCGGCGTCGAAGCCAAGCTCCAAGACCGCCGCCGCATGGGAGGGGGCGCCGAGCCCCGCATCGACGATAAGGGGCGTGTCCTTGAAGCGCGCGCGCAAAGCCCGGAGGCCGAAGAGATTGTTGATTCCACGTCCTGAGCCGATCGGCGCGGCCCAGGGCATCAGCACCCGGCAGCCCGCCTCGAGGAGCCTTTCGGCGACCGAAAGGTCCTCCGTCGTATAGGGGAAGACGCGAAACCCTTCGTTCGAAAGCGCGCGCGCAGCTTCGACGAGGCCGAATGGCTCCGGCTGCAGGAGATCCTCGTCGCCCGTCACCTCGAGCTTGATCCACTCCGTGCCGAAGACTTCGCGCGCCATTTGCGCGGTGACAATGGCTTCCTTCGCGGTGCGGCAGCCCGCGGTGTTTGGCAGCACCCGGGCGCCGGAGGCGCGCACGAGCTCCCAAAAGGTCTCGCCGCCGCGCGCGCGCCCCGCTTCGCGGCGTAGCGAGACAGTGACGATCTCAGCCCGCGACGCCTCGATCGCCTTCGCAAGAATGGCGGGCGAAGGATAACGCGCCGTGCCGAGCAACAGCCGCGACGAGAAACTTTCGCCATAGAGCGTCAGCGAGTCCAAGAAGTCCTAACCCCCCTGCTTGGGCGAGACGATCTCCACGCAGTCGCCTTCCTTCAGCCTCGTCTGGGCGCGTGCGTCTTTACGCACGAATTCGCGATTGAGCGCCGTGGCGTAAGGCCCGTCGCCATAGTCGAGCTCGGCGAGCAGCGCTTCAAGCGTGACGGCCGCAACCGTGCGCATCTCGCCATTAATTCGGATATTCATTGCATATCTCCTCGAACCAGGCGTCCTCGAGCAGCATGCGCGCGGCGCGGCGCGCCAGCGCGGGGGCGAGGAGAAAGCCGTGTCGAAAAAGCCCGTTTACATAGAGCGTTTTGCCGCGCCGGGTCAGCCGCGGCAGATTATCGGGGAATGCCGGCCGCAGGTCCGAGCCCGTCTCGACGATCTCGGCTTCCGCGAAGGCCGGATGGATTGCATAGGCGGTGTTGACGAGCTCCACGAGGGAACGCGCGGTGACGCGGGGTTGCTCCTCGTTCTCGATCATCGTCGCGCCGATCATGAAGAGTCCTTGACCGCGCGGGACGACGTAGGCCGGGCGCTTCGGGTGCAGCATGCGCACCGGGCGAGAGAGCGTGATTTCGCGCGTGCGCAGAACGAGCATTTCGCCCTTGACGCCGCGGAGGTTCTTGAACGCGTCGCGGGCCGCGAAGCCCCGGCAATCCACGGTCCAATCCGCGTCGCCCGAGGGCGACGCGTCGAAGCGGAGCGTAACGTTCGGCAATTCGCCCAGCCTTTCGGCGAGCGCCGTCATGGCGAGCGCTGGATCGAGATGCGCCTCCTTCGCGAAGAAAAGGGCGGAGTCGAAACGCTCCGCTAAATCGGGCTCAAGCTCGCCGAGCGCTGCGACGTCCAGCGACTGGAAATTTTCCGTTCGGCGCGAAAAGTCGAGAAGCTCGGCCCTTTCGCGGGGGGCTGCGACGACGAGGCTCCCATTCGTGGTCGCGACCGGAACGTCCGTGGTCCAGAAATCGAGCGCCTCCTGGCCGAGCTGGGCGACGATCGGCTCGGCGGTCTCGAGCTCGCACCAGGGCGCGATCATGCCGCCAGCGTAGCGTGAGCAGCCGCGGCCGGGAGCCGGCTCGCGCTCGACGAGCGCGACAGCAACGCCGCTCTCTAATCCTCGGCGGGCAATCTCATAGGCGACCGTAAGCCCCGCGACGCCGGCGCCAACCACTTCAACGCGCATCGCCGGGCCGCTCTCGTATAGGGATCAAGGGCCCTCCCTCCGCCGGTTCCAACCGGATCAGGTTCGAAGGGTCGCCGACCCGCGCCCGAAGCAGCGCGCCCTCGGCCTCTCAGCCCCGGCGACGATCTCGGGCGGGGCTCCCCTGGCGAGAAGGAACATGGGCCGCGAAAGCGGGCGCGTCAATGAGGCCGATGCGCCGCGCGGGGCGAGCAAGGGAGGGCTCGGCCGGCGTCCTTGCGGCGCGAAGACCCGCCTACTGGCGGTCTGTCGCATAGCCCTCGCAGCTCTCGCCGAATTCCGCGAGTCCGTCTTCAAGAAAGGACGAGAGCAGCGGGATGCCGAGCAGATAGGCCGAGGTCGGGCCTTTGCGTCTCTCGCGCGCCTCTTTGACCGCGGCTTTCCATTCCTCGGCGGAGAAATCGCCGCGGCCGACCCAGGCGAGCGCCACGAGCTCGCATTGCTCGTCCTCATCCATCGAGTCGATCGCGGCCTTCACCTCGGCGCGCACCGTCTGATAGGCCTCCTCCGTCATGATGCTCGTGAATTTGTCGTCTGTCTCATTGGAGGCGTCGGCGTCGACGCCTTCGTCCTCGCATTCGAGCTCGCGCGCCTTGACGATGACGAAGCAGACTTTTTCTGTGTTGATGTCTGGCATCTCAAAGACCTCCGACTGGCCGAACGTCCCGCCGCCGCTGCGTCGGCTGTGATGTCGCCCTTGAGAAATAGGCGCGCAGGTCACGATGACGAGCGGATGCTCCGTCGACGCGACCCAACCCTCGCGCTCTTTTCCGGCGCTTGGCCAAAGGCCTGTCCTCGCGATAAGACGTCGGCGTGACCCCTGATATCGCCCCGGGCCTCATCCTTGCCGCGCTGCGTTCCGGCGCCGGCAAAACCACGCTGGCGCTCGGCGCCATGCGCGCCCTGACGCGACGAGGTCTGAGGGTCGCGCCCGCTAAATGCGGTCCGGATTACATCGACCCCGCCTTCCACGCCGCGGCGACCGGGCGCGCCAGCATCAACCTCGACGGTTGGGCGATGGACGCAAGCCTGCTCTTCCATCTCTGCGCGCGCGCAGCCGAGCAGGCTGACGTCGTGATCGCCGAAGGGGCTATGGGCCTCTTCGATGGGGCCCCGCCGCTGGACTTTGCGAGCGGCGCCGCCGCTGACATTGCGGGCCTCATGCGCTGGCCGGTGGTGCTCATTCTCGACGTTTCGGGGCAGGGACAATCGGCTGCGGTCCTCGCACGCGGCGCGGCCGCGCATGATCCGCGCGTTTCCATCGCCGGCGTCGTCCTGAACAAGGTCGCCTCCGAGCGACATCGTAAGCTTTGCTCCGACGCCATTGAGGCTTTGGGCGTTCCAGTGTTCGGCGCGCTTCCGAGGGTCGAGGCCCTGGCGCTGCCGGAGCGCCACCTGGGCCTCGTGCAGGCCGCCGAGACGGAGGGCCTCGCGGCGCGGCTCGACGGTCTCGCCGATTTCGTCGAGACGAATGTCGATCTCGATGCGATCCTGGCTTGCGCCGCAGGAGGGGCGGGCCGACAGGCAATGCAGGATATCCAAACCACGCCTCCTGGACAGCGCATCGCCATCGCGCGTGATGCGGCCTTTTCCTTCCATTATCCGCATCTGCTGGAGGGCTGGCGCGAGGCCGGCGCCGAGCTCTTTTTCTTCTCTCCCCTCGCCGACGAGCCTCCCCCTGAAGCCTGCGACTTCTGCTGGCTCGCCGGCGGATACCCCGAACTCCACGCGGGCCGCATCGCCGCCGCGCAAGTCTTCCTCGAAGGCTTGCGTTGCTTCGCGCGGGATCGGCCGGTGCATGGCGAATGCGGGGGCTACATGGCGCTCGGCGACGGCCTCGTCGACGCTGTTGGCGCGAGACACGCGATGGCCGGCCTACTTAGGCTCGAAACGAGTTTTTCGCAGCGCAAACTCACTCTTGGCTACAGGCGGGCGACTCTCCTCGCGCCGCATGCGCTCGGCGCGAGCGGGGCGATCCTCTATGGCCACGAGTTTCATTACGCGGTGACCCTGCGCGAGGAAGGTGAGGCATTCGCTGAGGTTCGAGACGCTTATTCGCAAGATGCGCGTCGCTGCGGGCTGCGGAGGGGAACCGTCAGCGGCTCCTTCTTTCATCTGCTCGCGACAAAAAAAGGGGCCACCGACGAGGCGGTGGCCCGAGTCTAGGGAGGAAACGCCCAAGGAGGGCATCGAAGCAAGAGCAATCTCGCTGCGATGCAATTTTAATAATGTTGCGTCGCACAAAAGTCAAGATCGAAGCTGACTCAAATTGTCCAATTTGCCGGCAGGGCCGTAGTCGAAATTTGGGCAGGATAGGCGAGAGCGTCGACGGCGACCCCACAGGGCCTTGGCGCGCGGCGGATCGATCCTTTCAGCGAAGCTCCAGGCGGCTCTCTCGGCAGCGACGGCGTTTAAGCAGATTTACCAAGGGCATAGGGCGCTCTATGCTCTCTCTTCAAAAAGTGGCGACGCCTATCTATTTCTTAACAAGGACGACGCGCTGCGACGCCTCGCAATCTTCCCCATGCGAAAGGGGGGCGGACAGAACAAAGCGGCGAGCGTAGGCGGCGCCGTCCTATCAGATCAGAGACGGCCGGAGGATCAGTTCTCCGTGGAGGGGGGAGAGTCGATTTGCTGGAATGGAGTTCCGAACTCTATCTGAAATTCGAGGAGGAGCGCACGCGCGCGGCTCGCGATCTGCTGTCACGCGCGCCCGACTTCGAGCCGAAAATCGTCGTCGATCTCGGCTGCGGGCCGGGCAACAGCACGTTGCTGCTGCGCAGCCGCTTTCCCGACGCCACGATCATCGGCATCGACAATTCGAGCAATATGCTGAACGTCGCCCAATCGCGGGTTCCCTCGGCGAGCTTCATACAGGCGGACATCGCGCACTGGCGCCCGGAAACTCCGCCCGACTTCCTCTTCGCCAATGCGGCTTTGCATTTCGTGCCCGATCACTATGCGCTGATCCAGCGCCTTGTGTCGACGCTCGCGCCCAGTGGCGTCATCGCCGTGCAAATGCCAAACAGCACGCATCAGGCGTCGCATGCGCTGATGCGGATGATCTCGGCGGAGGGACCCTGGGCCGATCGCCTCCTGCCCATCGCAAAGTCGAGGCCGCCCATTGGCCCCGCGGAGGAATATTATCGGCTGCTGACACCGCTTTGCGCGCGCGTCGACATCTGGGAGACGAGCTATATCCATCCTGTCGACGGACCCGACCAGATCGTGGAATGGTTCGAAGGCGCGGAGTTGCGCCCCTTTCTCGACCCTCTGACCGAAGAGGAGCGCTCGGTCTTCCTTGCGCGCTATCGACAGGAACTGGGGGCGTCCTACGATCGCCAACCGGACGGTCGCCTCCTGCTGCACTATCCGCGTCTTTTTTTCGTCGCGCGCGCTAAGGGCTAACGAAACTTTGGGAGCCCCCTCGGAATGACGGTCACGATCTATCACAATCCCGCCTGCGGAACCTCGCGCAATGTGTTGGGCATGCTCCGCGAGCGCGGCGTCGAGCTGAACGTCGTCGAGTATCTCAAGACGCCCCCGAGCGCGGCAAAGTTAAAGTCGCTTTTGGCGCTGATGGGAATTTCGGCTCGCGAGCTGCTCAGGAAGCGAGGCGGTCCTTATGAAGAGCTCAATCTCGACGACCCCAAGTGGAGCGAAGCCGATCTGATCGACTTCATGGTGAAGCGCCCGCTGCTCATCGAACGGCCGATCGTCGAGACGCCGAAAGGCGCGAGACTTTGCCGGCCGAAGGAGAAGGTGCTGGAAATCCTGTAGAATTCGCGTGCTCTTCCGCCGACCGAGATGGGTCGGCAGTGCAATCAAGAGAGCTTCGCCGCGTCGCCCGTCAGACGCGTCGTCTCAGCGCGGCCGCCCCGCCGCCGCTCCACAGCGCTGCGCGCCAGCCCGTCTACGCGTTCGTTCATTGCGTCGCCGGCATGGCCTTTGACCCAGCGCCAATCGATTTGATGACGCTCGGCGGCGGCCTCCAGCCTTTGCCAAAGATCGATGTTTTTGACCGGTTTCCGGTCGGCCGTCTTCCAGCCTCGCGCCTTCCAGGCGCGTATCCACTGGGTGACGCCGTTGCGCAGATACTGGGAGTCGGTATGGAGCGTCACGTCGCAAGGCCGCGTCAGCGCTTCGAGCGCCGCGATCGCCGCCATCAGCTCCATACGATTATTGGTCGTCGCATCCTCGCCGCCGGAAATTTCCTTCTCGCGACCGCCAAAGCGCAGGATCGCGCCATAACCGCCGGGCCCTGGATTGCCCGAGCAGGCGCCGTCCGTCCAGATCTCGACGCCGCCCGTCATCTTAGCCTACGGCCTGCGCCGCCGAGCGAGCAATCACAGCTCCAGATCGTAGTCGCGCACATGGCTCGTCCCCTTGTGGAATTTAAGCTTTGCGAGATATTCGCGCGGGTCCTTGGGGCGGACGAGGGCGCCTTCCGGAACCGACAGCGCATCGACGAAACGCGTGAGCAGGAAACGCAGCGCGGCGCCGCGGAGAAGAACGGGAAAGGCTGAAATCTCTCGCGCGTCGAGCGGACGAATGCGCTGATAGGCTTGCACGAGCGCGCGGCCTTTCGCCGGAATATACGTCCAGTCGGCGTCGAAGCACCAAGCGTTGAACGAGATCGCGAGATCATAAGCAAAGGCGTCGCAGCAGGCGAAATAGAAGTCGATCAGTCCCGAGACACGCTCGCCGAGAAAAAAGACGTTGTCGGGGAAGAGGTCCGCGTGGATGACGCCGCAGGGAAGGTCGCGCGGCCAGCTTTCCTCAAGCGCCGCAAGCTCGGCCGCAATGAGCGCCCCCATGCCTGGCTCGACCCCGTCGGCTTCATGCTCATGATCGGCAAACAGCGCGCGCCAGCCGTCAAGCGAAAGCGCATTGGCTCGTCTTAGGCCAAAGCCAGCCCCGGCGAGGTGGAAGCGCGCCATGGATTCGCCCAGCGCCGCGCAATTGCTCGCGTTGGGATGCTGCACCGCATAGCCTTCGAGGAAGGTGACAATCGCGGCCGGCCGTCCCACGAGCCGTCCGAGGGCTTTGCCTTCGCGATCCTTGACTGGCAGCGGGCAAGAGACTCCTTGCGCCGACAGGTGCTCCATGAGGGAGAGGAAGAAAGGCAGATCCTGCTCAGCCACCCGCTTCTCGTAGAGCGTGAGGATGAAATAGCCCGATTCCAGATGAAGAAAATAGTTCGAATTCTCGACGCCCTCGGCGATGCCCTTGCAGGAGAGCAGCGCTCCCAGCTCATAACGGGCAAGGAAGGTGAGGAGCTCTTCGTCGCTGACTTCCGTGTAAACTGCCATGGCGCTCTGGCGATCGGGAGGGAATTAGCTCATCGCCCCGGCTGGAGGCGTCAGGCGATGGCCCGAAGCTCGCGCGGGAGAGGGAAGGAGACGTTCTCGTCGGCAGCCGAAATGGTCTCGACCGTGATCTCGAAACGCTCGGCGAAAGCGTCCATGATCTCCTCGACGAGCACTTCGGGCGCGGAGGCGCCGGCCGTGATGCCAAGCCTCCTGACCGAGCCAAAGACTTTCCAGTCGATCTCGCTTCGTCCCTGCACGAGCCGGGCGGGCGCCCCGGAACGCTCCGCGACCTCGCGCAGCCTCTGCGAGTTGGAGGAATTGGGCGAGCCGACGACGAGCACCGCGTCCACTTGAGGGGCGACGCGCTTCACCGCCGCTTGGCGATTGGTGGTCGCGTAGCAGATGTCTTCTTTGTGGGGCCCCACGATGTTCGGAAAGCGCTTGGTCAGCGCTCCGATGACCTCTTGAGAGTCATCGAGAGAAAGCGTGGTCTGGGTGGCATAAGCGAGGTTTTCCTCCTCGCCGAGGGCGAGCGCCTCGACGTCGGCGACGGATTCGATGAGCATCACGGCGCCCTCGGGCAACTGCCCCATCGTGCCGACGACCTCTGGGTGCCCGGCGTGACCAACGAGCAGCACGCGGCGTCCGCGTCGATGGTGAATCTCGGCTTCGCGATGCACCTTCGTGACGAGCGGGCAGGTCGCGTCTATCGCGAGCAGATTGCGCCCCGCCGCCTCCGCGGAAACGGATTTCGGAACGCCGTGGGCCGAGAAGATCACAGGCGCTTCGGTGTTGGGAACTTCCGCGAGCGCCTCGACGAAGATCGCGCCCTTCGCCTTCAACGCTTCGACGACATAACGGTTGTGGACGATCTCGTGGCGCACGTAGACCGGCGCGCCGTAGACCGCCAGCGCCCGCTCGACCGCGTCTATGGCGCGCACGACGCCGGCGCAAAAGCCGCGCGGCGAACAGAGCAAGATCTTGAGCGGCGGCTTCTCGTTGCGGGACTGCGGGTTCATCGTGGCTCTCTTTGCGAAAGCTTTGCGGGAACCAGCGCGCGGCGCAGCCGGAGCGGCGTCACGCGAGGCCTTGGGCCGAACTGATGTCGCGCCCGCTGGGGCGTGTCAAGTTGGCCAATGCGAGCTAACCGCAATCGAGAGGACTCGTATTTATCGGCTTGAACGAACCCCTCGCGCCTTCCGAACCCTGGTCTCAAACGGCATAGGGATTGTACGCTCGTCCCTCCGAGAGACTGCGGCGGCGCGTCTGGAAAAAGGGGTCAAAAATCACGTGCGCGGCGAAAGGGCGTGATTCGCGGGAAAGCCGCTCCCTGCGAAGAAGGGGGGAACTCGAGGACGCCGTCTCGTGATTGCCTTGCTTTGAGTTGGAGGAAATTTCAAAATCGACCAACCACATTCGCTGTCTCCAAAAACAAAAGGACCGCTTTGGGCTGTGAGCCGCGCCCCAAGATTGAAGCTTGAGGCGGGCAGTGAATACAGCACGCCAGAGCTTTTGACTGTTGCAGAAAAGCCACAGTGGTAAACAAAATTTTATTGAGCCGATCGCGCGGTTCACTTTTGTTCTGATTTCGCCGACCCCAACCGGCGCCGGCGATGCAAGCGGGTCTCCGTCCGAGCGGGCCCCATTCTTGAGGAATCGCCTCGCTTTTGATCGGGTGCTGCTTCATATGATTTCGTTCGCGCGGAAACCGCGCTAAGGGGTGCATGTGCTGCGCGATTCACCGCTCGCGCCAAAAGGGTGACGATGCGCGTAATTGGAATTGAATCGACCTGCGACGAGACCGCTGCGGCCGTCGTCGAGGAAAAACTGGGCGGTGTCGGCGCTGAGATTCTCTCCAATGAGGTGATGAGTCAGATCGCCCGTCACGCGGCCTATGGCGGTGTGGTGCCTGAGATCGCCGCGCGGGCGCATATCGAGGTCCTCGACAGGCTTATCGGGCGCGCGCTCGCAGACGCCCGGACGGAAATCGGGCAGCTCGACGCCATCGCGGCCGCGGCCGGTCCCGGCCTCATCGGCGGCGTGCTCGTGGGACTGACGGCCGGCAAAGCCTTGGCGCTGGCGGCGAAAAAGCCTTTTATCGCGGTCAATCATATCGAAGCGCATGCGCTCACCGCCCGGCTCACGGAGGGCTTGGGCTTTCCTTATCTCGCGCTGATCGCCTCGGGCGGCCACACGCAGATCGTCGCGGTGCGGGGCGTCGGCGACTACCAAAGGATTGGCGCGACGATGGACGACGCCGCGGGCGAGGCGTTCGACAAGGTCGGCAAGATGCTGGGTCTTCCGTACCCCGGTGGTCCAGAGCTGGAGGCCTTGGCTCGCCAAGGTGACGCGCAACGCTTCGATTTTCCGCGGCCGATGATTGGCAGGCCGGAAGCCGACTTCTCGTTTTCCGGCCTGAAGACTGCGGCGCGGCAGGCGCTTCTGCGTTTGGGCGGCGCATTGAGCGAGGTGGACAGGCGCGATCTCGCCGCTTCCTTCCAGGCTGCCGTCGTGGACGTCGTGATCGATCGGCTGCGCGTGGCGCTGCGCATTTTCAGCAAAACCGACGAACGCCTCCAAGGCTTGGCGATAGGCGGCGGCGTCTGCGCCAACATGGCGCTGCGTGAGGCGTTGTCGCGGCTTTGTGGGGAATCGGGGTTGCGGCTCGCAATGCCGCCTCCTGAGCTTTGCGCGGACAACGGCGCCATGATCGCCTTCGCCGGCCTCGAGCGTTTCAAGCTTGGGTTCGTCGACGATCTTTCCTTTGCGCCGCAGCCGCGTTGGCCGCTCGAAACCGCCCACCGACCCGCGGCGGCCGTCAGGAAGTCTGCAAGTCCATGACGCGCGCTTGCGTCATGACGCTCGGAGCCGGCGCCTGGGGGACCGCGCTCGCCAACGTGGCCGCCGTCGGCCGCGAGCGGGTTCCGCTCTGGGGCCGAGATGCGGCCCATATCGCGGCGCTCGCCCAGGAGCGCGAGAACGCCCGTTTCTTGCCCGGCTTGAGGCTCGCGGAAGCCGTCGCGCCCACCGACAGTCTTTCCGCAGTCCATGCCGCCGAGATCGTGCTTTGCGCAGCGCCGGCCCAGGCTGTGCGCAGCGTCGTCAAAGCGGCGAGTCCTCACCTCCGAGCGGGAACGGCCTTCGTTATCTGCGCCAAGGGAATCGAGCAGGGCACGCGCGCGTTCATGAGCGAAGTCGTGGCTGAAGAGGCTCCCCAGGTCGAGGTCGCCGTCCTTTCCGGCCCGAGCTTCGCGGCGGACGTCTGCAAAGGCTTGCCGACCGCAGTGACAGTCGCCGCCAATAGCGAAGCGCGCGCGCAGTGGCTTGCGGAGCAATTGTCTAGCCGCAGCTTTCGCCTTTATCGATCCCAGGACGTGCGCGGCGTCGAAATCGGCGGAGCGGTTAAGAATGTGCTCGCGATCGCCTGCGGCATGGCTTCGGGCCGCGGGCTGGGCGCCTCCGCAGGCGCAGCTCTCATCGCGCGCGGATTTGCCGAGCTTACGCGCCTCGGCGCCGCCTGGGGCGCGAGGACCGAAACTCTGATGGGTCTCTCCGGGCTGGGCGATCTGGTGCTGACCTGCGGCTCCAACCAATCGCGCAACTTCGCTCTCGGCGAAGCTCTGGGGCGTGGCGAAGCTTTGAGCGAGGCCAGGCATGGCAAGCTCGCGGAGGGCTCCTTCACGGCCTCCGCCCTGATGGAGATCGCCCGCGAGCGATCGGTTGAAATGCCGATCTCTCAGTCAGTCGCGGAAATCCTTGCCGGCAGGATCGATGTCGAGGCGGCGATCGAGGCGCTCCTCATGCGGCCGCTGCGGGCGGAGGGGTAGAAGCGGACCGCTGCCCCCGCCGCTCGCCATCCACCGCTATTCACGCGGTGGCGATATACTGATGGAGCGCCAAACGCTCCGCCTCGATCGTATCGATCCGATACTTCACAACGTCGCCGATCGAGACGAGGCCGACAATGTGGCCATCGCGCAGAACCGGCAGGTGCCGACGCCGCTCGATCGTCATCGTCTCCATGGCGTCGTCGACCGTGTCCTTTTCCGTCAAGAACCGGAAATTGCGTCCCATGTGGTTTGCGACGCTGTCTTCCAGAGCGTCGGCGCCACGCGCGCCGATCGCCGCCAGTATGTCGGTTTCGGAAACAACGCCGGCGACTTCACCCCAGCGATCGATCACGACGAGGGCGCCGATCCCGCGTCGCGCGAGCTCCGCCGCAACTTCCTTCAGCTTCTGCTCCGGAGTCGTCGTAAAAACTTCCGCCCCTTTCAGGGCGAGGATACGCGCAATGCTCATACTCCCCATCTCCCTCGCGTCGTCGGTTAGGTCCCCTTTGGGCGCATTCGGACCAACAGTTTTTAACGTTGTACGGTCGCAAGCGTTCCCTTCGACGCAACAATTTATTCGGTCTTTCGCAGTGGGCGCCGCATGTTGCTCCTTGCGTTCGGTTAGGACTGGCCAAGAGGACCAAAGGCCCAGAAGAGCAGGACAACGGCTCCGGCTTTCCCTAAAGAGAGGAGATCATTGTTCGGGAGGCGCCAAATGCGGTTCAGCGAAGATGCGTTCGACGCGCTCAAGCTTGGTGATTCTGCCGAAATTACGCGGAGTCTCGGAGATCCCTCAGGCGCCCCGACTGTTCTCTCCGTTGCGAGCGAAGCTGACAGCGAAGGTGACGCCGCTCATCTCGTCGCTCAAAGCGCCTGGCTGACGGCGCTCGTCTTGGAGGTCATTGACGCGCAACTCCCGGGTCCGGGCGCGCGCCTGAAGGGGTATCGCCTCGATTTCGAGGGTTCCTCGGCGTTCTCGGAGCCGGTCACAGCGCGCGTCACGCTGTGCGAGAAGATCGCCGAACCGAGAGAGATCGTTCTCGATTGCTTTTGCTTTGGTCAAGCGGGACAAACGCTCGCCAAGGGGCGCGCACGCGTGATTGCGCCGACGCGGAAGTCGCGGAAACAGCCCGTTGCGTCCAGCCCGTCGACCCATGAAGAGGGCGCGCGTTACCGCGAATTGATCACTGCCGCCAAGAAGCTGCCGCCGATTAGAACCGCCGTCGTCCATCCTTGCGACGAGGCGTCGCTTCTCGGCGCGCTCGAAGCCGGGCAAGAGGGGCTGATTGTTCCGATCCTCGTCGGGCCGGAGCAAAAGATCCGGGCCGCGGCCGAAGCGGCCGGATGCCGGCTCGATGGCGTCGAGCTGGTCTCTGCGCCGCACAGTCACGCCGCCGCAGAGCGCGCTGCGGCGCTGGCGCGTGAAGGCCGAGTCGAAGCGCTGATGAAGGGCGCGCTGCACACGGATGAGCTGATGGCGGCCGTCCTCGACACTGCGATGGGCCTGCGCACCGAACGGCGCATGAGCCATGTCTTCGCGATCGACGCGCCGAACTATCCGAAACCGCTCTTCATCAGCGATGCGGCAATCAACATCTATCCGGACCTGGAGACGAAGCGCGACATCGTGCAGAACGCGATCGACCTCGCGCGGGCGCTGATGATCGATCCGCCTAAGGTCGCGATCCTCTCGGCGGTCGAAACGGTCACGCCGAAGATCCCCTCGACAGTGGACGCTGCGGCCCTCTGTAAAATGGCGGATCGCGGCCAGATAACGGGCGGGATTCTCGACGGTCCGCTCGCTTTCGACAACGCGGTCTCCAGGGAAGCCGCGCGCGCCAAGGGGATCTATTCGTCCGTGGCTGGCGACGCCGACATTCTGATCGCGCCGGATCTCGAAGCCGGCAACATGCTGGCGAAGCAACTGGTCTATTTGGCGGACGCCGGCATCGCGGGGCTTGTGCTCGGGGCGCGGGTCCCGATCATGCTGACAAGCCGGGCCGACGGCGTGCTGTCCCGGCTTGCCTCCGCGGCGCTGGCGCAAATTTTCGCGCATTGGCGTAGCAGAGGAGGGTGGCGCAAGATCGAGAAGAAAGCCGAGGCTCAGTGAACCTTTGCGCGCTCCAAAAGAAAAAGCGCCTTCATGTTCGCCGCGTGAACATGAAGGCGCTCTTTGGCGGAGTTTTCAGAAGAAACCTTAAGCGGTGATGCGTTCGTCGGCCTCGGAGGGCTCGCGCAGGACATATCCACGGCCCCAGACCGTTTCGATATAGTTGCGGCCTTCGCTGGCGTTGGCAAGCTTCTTTCGGAGCTTGCAAATGAAGACGTCGATGATCTTCAGTTCCGGCTCGTCCATGCCGCCATAGAGGTGATTGAGGAACATCTCCTTGGTCAGCGTCGTGCCCTTGCGCAGCGAGAGCAGCTCCAGCATCTGATATTCCTTGCCGGTCAGATGCACTCGGGCGCCGCCCACTTCGACGGTCTTCTGGTCGAGATTGACGACGAGATCTCCCGTGGCGATGACCGACTGGGCGTGCCCCTTCGAGCGGCGCACAATCGCGTGGATGCGTGCGACGAGCTCGTCCTTGTGGAAAGGCTTGGTCAGATAGTCGTCGGCGCCGAACCCCAATCCCTTGACCTTGTCCTCGATGCCGGCCATGCCCGAGAGGATGAGGATTGGCGTCTTGACCTTGGCGACGCGGAGCGTGCGCAGCACCTCATAGCCCGACATGTCGGGAAGGTTCAGGTCGAGCAGAATGATGTCGTAATCATAGAGCTTGCCGAGATCGATGCCTTCCTCGCCGAGATCTGTCGTATAGACGTTGAAATTCTCGGATTTCAGCATGAGCTCGATGCTCTGAGCCGTCGCGCTATCGTCTTCGATCAGTAAAACGCGCATGTCAGTTCCCCACTGAGCCCTAGCTATAGCTTGCGACGATCCATTGCTGAGGTTGCCGGCGCGTGTCGCCAAACTCCCGTCGAACGCCACTTTGCCCGATTTAATTAACCCTAACTCTGCAATGGTTAAGAAAGCCTCACTGACGCTAGACAGACGTTGACAAAGCGCCGCGCCTTCCTGCCCCTCGCCTGTTCGGTCGAGCCTTCCAGACAGCGCTTTCGCTTCGGCCCGAATCAGACGCCTAGGATTGTATAACCCGCATCCGACCCGTCGTGAATCCGCTCCATGCGCGGATGCGCCGATATTTTGCCAAGCTCGCGCCTGGCCCTCGGGCTTCGGTCGAGCTTAAAGGCGGGCTGAAGCGAATGGGGGGATCAGGTGGAGGGGGCTTTTGGGGGGGCGGCGAGCAACGGGTCGAGACGACCCCCTTCCTCCAGCGCATAGAGGTCATCGCAGCCGCCGATGTGATGTTCGTCGATGAAAATCTGCGGAACGGTGCGGCGTCCGCCGGCCCGCACGCTCATCTTCGCGCGACCCTGAGGATCGCCATCGACGCTGATTTCCTCGAAGGTCACGCCCTTTTGACTAAGAAGCCGCTTGGCCGCGATGCAATAGGGGCAGGTAGCCGTGGTGTAGATGACGACTTTGGGCATCTGGAGTTCCGAAGAGTTGTGGACTTTCGTTTGGGCCTTGGCCTGGAATTCCGGGCGCTGGCCGGCCGAGGAACGGCTCGGCGACGACAGGGGGAAGTTTTAGTCGCGCCACCGCCTCGCGCACAACCTTAGAGCGCGATGAGAGAAAGCGGAAACCAGTTCTTCGCACAAATCGCGCCGCCCCTGTAAGGCGGCTCGTCTCAGCCAGCCTCCCATAGCCATGCCGCGCCCCGCACGCCACTGCTGTCGCCATGGCGATTTCGGACGATCGGCGTGGCCAGCGCATCGGTGAAGGCGTAATCTCCGACGAGCTTTTCCAAGCCCTCGTAGAGCCGGTCAATGTTGGAAACGCCGCCCCCGAGCACGATCATGTCGGGATCGACGATATTGACGACAGAGGCGAGCGCGCGCGCCAAACGGTCACGATAGGAGTCGAGCGCGTCGAGCGCCAAGGCTTCGCCATGGTCGGCGCGCCGCGCCACCTCTTCAGCCCCGACGCTTTCGCCGCTCTTTTCGCCATAGCGCAGGGCGAGCGCGCCGCCGCAAAGGAAAGTCTCGATGCAGCCCATGCGTCCGCAATAGCAACGGGGGCCGGGAAATTCATCGGGCGACATGCGGGGCAGGGGATTATGGCCCCATTCGCCGGCAATCGCATTGGCGCCTCGTAGAAGCGCGCCGCGCAACGTCAGACCGCCGCCGACGCCCGTGCCGAGGATGACGCCGAAGACGACGTCGCGCCCCTGTGCCGCGCCGTCTGTCGCTTCCGAGAGAGCGAAACAATTGGCGTCATTTTCAATTCGCGTCTCCCGCGCCAGGGCCTGCTCCAGGTCTTTGGCGAAGGGACGTTGATTCAGAACCAACGTATTGGAATTTCTTATGAACCCGCTCCTGGGAGAGATCCAGCCCGGCACGCCGACGCCGACCCGCGCCACTCCGCCCAGCTCGGCTTCAATCGCGTGGACGAGAGCGACGATGGTTGTAAGGATCGCCGCATAGTCGGAGGCGGGCGTGGGAACCCGCCGGCGCAGGAGCATTGCGCCAGAGGGGTCGATCGCGATCGCCTCTGTCTTCGTTCCGCCGAGGTCGACGCCGACGCGGAGCCGACCCGAACTCATCGGGTTTGCGCGCGATCGACGTTCCTGGCGTCCTTCAAGGCGGGCTTGGCGGCCTCGTCGATGCGCGCCTGGTCGAGATCCAGATCCATCGCCCGCACGCCGTCCCATTTCACGCCGGTGAAGTCTGCTCCCGACGCATCCGCGTCTTCGAGCGACGCTCCGGAAAAATTGGCCCGCCCTGCATGAAGGAAACGCAGATCGGCGTGGCTGAGATTGGCGGCTGTGAAATCGGCTTCCTCGGCGTTCGCGGCGCCCAGCACGGCGCGCATCAGCCCCATCGACTGATTTTTCATGTCCGATGAGAGATCCGCCTCGACGAATTTCGCCCGGCGCAGGCTGGCGCCCGTGAGGTCGCCCGTGACGCGGGCAAGCGAGAAGTCCGCATCGTCAGCGCGCACATGTTGCATTTGCGCCGAAAAAAGCCTCGCGTTGACGAGCGAAGCCCGGGAGAGATCCGCCTCCAATAGCCAAGCCTGATCGAGAATCGCATGGTCGAGCCTCGCGCCGACGAGACGGGTTCTCACGAGCCGCGCGGCGCGAAGGTTCACGTTGGAGAGATCGAGACCAGAGAGGTCGAGGCCGTTGAGGCTCTTTTCCGAAAGATCGAGCGGTGCGTCGGCCGTCCGCGCTCGAAGCGCCGCCTCGAGGGTTTCGCGCGTGAGCTCCGCCTGGGAATAGGCGGGCTGCGCAAGGTCCACCCCGCGCAGCATGTCCTGAGCGCGAGGCGGAGTCGCCACAAGAGCAAGAAGGCACAGAAAACCGCTCCTCGCAAAGCCAACGCCGTTCTTGCTTTTCATGGGTCTCCACGCTCTGATGGTGATGTGCGGCCAGCCGCCGCGCCTGCTCTATCCATTTGCCACGCCCGATGCAGCCTGGGGCGGCGGCGAGCGCCGCGCCCATCCGGCGCAGCTTATCAGACTCCAGGCGGCGATTTGATCGAAGCGGTAAATTCCCAGCTCGCTGAGCCTTTCCTCGCTATTGGCTGTGAAACGGCCAGAGCCTCGATCGTCACGTAGAAATGCGCATGGAGTCTGATCCAGAGCGAGCCAAGCTGCTCGCGCCTACAATGAACCGGTGGGTCGCGCCCGCCAACCCCAGGCCATGTTTTCTCCACGATTATCCGGTTTCGTAATGCCAAGGTTTCCACCGGCGTCGAGAAGAGCGCCGTCCGCCCAAGCGGATGAAAGGAATAACTCCATGAAAAAACTTATGGTGCTCGCCTTGGCTCTGGCTTTGGGGGGATGCTATACGCCCCAAGATCGAGCCGTTGGCGGCGCCGCGATCGGCGGTGTGACTGGCGCGACGATTGGCGCTCTGGCCTCCAACGGTCGGGCCGGGGGGACGCTCGCGGGCGCCGCGCTCGGCGCCGCGACGGGCGCGGTCTTGGGGGCCGCGACAACGCCGCCTCCGCCGCCGCCGCCTCCCCCACCGCCTCGCTGCGCGCGTTGGGGTCGCGACTACTACGGCGAGCCCATCTGCATCGCTTTTTACTGATCAGAGGGCGACCGCACGGACGCGGCAGGCCTTGACGCGATTTCTCATCGCTCGAACGATTTCGTTCGAGCGGGAGCCGAGTCAGGCCGCGTCATATCCGGGCAGTCGCAGCTCCGCTCTCAGGCCTCCCCGGGGACTGTCGGTCAACCTTAGCGAGCCCCCATAGGCCGCGGCGAGATCGGACACGATCGAGAGACCCAGTCCCGAGCCCGGCTTGGTCTCGTCGAGGCGGCGCCCCCTCTGAGTGGCTTCCTCGCGTAACGCTGGCGCGAGCCCGGGGCCGTCGTCATCGATACAAAGCCGGATCTCGCTTCGGCCGTCTCCCTTCGCATTCGCCACCAGGGCCGCTTCGACGCTTATAGCCTCGCGAGCCCATTTTCCGGCATTATCGAGGAGATTGCCGACCATCTCATCGAGGTCCTGAGGCTCACCGGAAAAGCAGAGCGAATCGGGAGCCTGGGCGACAAATTGGATTCCCCGAGATTCATATAGCTTCGTGAAGGTGCGGAGGAGCGCCGAGAGGGCAGGCGCCAGGCGGGTCGAGGAGCCCAACGCGCCGGCCCCGGCCGCCGCCCGGGCCCGGTCCAGGTAATACGATAATTGATGACGCATGACTTGCGCCTGCTCATTGACCTTTTCGGCCAAGGGCGAGGGCGCGGCGTCGGCTTCGTTGACGATCACACTGAGCGGCGTCTTCAATGCGTGAGCGAGATTGCCGACCTGCGTTCTCGCCCGTTCGACGATCTCCCGGTTTGCGCCCATCAAAAGATTGAGCTCTTCGACGATCGGAGCAACTTCGCTCGGATAGGCCCCTTCGATGCGGTCGCGGGCCCCACGCCGAATCTGGCCGAGCTCTCCTCGCAAAGCCCGCAAAGGTTTCAATCCAATGCGCACCTGAATCGCCGCCACGGCGGCGAGAGCGACGCCCAAAAGGGTGAAGGCGCCGATGAGAATGAGCCGAAACCGCCGAATGCGAGGCTCGATCTCGTCGAGGCTCGCGGCGACTTGGAGGAGATAGACGCCTGCGTCCCGAACATTCGTTCTTGATTCGACCAGGTAAAGCCGATCGCCGGAAAATCCTGCGGTTTCTCCCCCGTGTATTCCTGCGAGCTCGCTTCCGGAGGTCGAAAGCCTCGGCAGTTGCGCAGTGAAAAGAGAATGAGAGGTGACGATCTCATGGGGCGTCACGTCGGTTCTCGTCACCTGCCAGTACCAGCCCTTAAAGGGGAGCTCGAACCGGGGCTCGGGGAGCTCGATCGAAATCTCACGACCGTCTTGCGCGCAATCCTCGACGTCCTTCCCCATTTTCTTCACGTAACCCTCGAGCTTCTGCTCGAAATTTTCCACTTCGCTGCGGCGATAGAGCTCCGTCAGTAAGAACGAGGCGATGAGGAGAAGCGGAAAGCTTAGCGCGGCAGCGCTCAGGAATAGGCGACGCGCAACTGAGCCAGCGGCCGGTGACCGGATGCGCATCGTCGGTCAGTTTTTCTTTTGGTCGCCCGGAGGCGCCGCGAGATAGCCAAGGCCACGGACGGTTTGAATGAGGTCGACGCCCAGTTTCTTGCGCAGGCGCCCGACAAAAACTTCAATCGTATTGGAGTCCCGGTCGAAATCCTGATCGTAGAGATGCTCGATAATCTCACTGCGCGAAATGACCCGGCCGGCGTGGTGCAGAAGATAGGCTAAAAGCCTGTATTCATGAGAGGTGAGCCTCACGGGGGCGCCGTCCACGACGACGCGGCCCGCTTTAGCGTCCAGGGTGACGGGACCGCAGACGATCTCGTCCGTCGCGCGACCGGAGGCGCGCCGCAAAAGCGCGCGCAGCCGCGCCAAGACCTCCTCCATATGGAACGGCTTGGCGACATAGTCGTCGGCGCCGGCGTCGAAACCCTGCACCTTATCGCTCCAGCGGTCGCGAGCGGTGAGAATCAGCACAGGGGTGAGACGACCGGCCTTGCGCCATTCCTGCAGCACGCTGACGCCATCCTTCTTGGGCAGGCCCACGTCGAGCACAATCGCATCATAAGGCTCTGTGTCTCCAAGAAAATGCCCCTCTTCGCCGTCGAAGGCGCGATCCACCGCGTAACCGGCTTGCTGAAGCGCCTCGACGAGTTGGCGATTGAGATTTTTGTCATCCTCCACGACGAGCAGGCGCAATTCCTTCTCCTTTCCGCGTTCAGGCGATGCAGCGTGAATTAGGGGCGCTTTTCGCGCCTCGGCTGAGGTTTGCCGTCCGCGGCGTTTATCGGAACACGCTCGATGCGCCCGTCGCGGCGCATGACGGTGATGTCGTAAATGAATACTTCGCCATTGCGGCATAACCGCGCCGCCAGCGGCTCCCCCTGGTTTTCGGCGCCCGCCTTGCGGAGCAGCGGAACCGGATCCGCCAATCCGTGCTGCGCGATTTTCTCGCGCGTCTGCGCCACAGTGTAGCATTCGGTATTGGGCGAGGTTTCCTCCGCGCGGACGACGCTCGTGGCGACAAGCGCGGCGCCCGCCGTCACGATCCTTATCGTTGTCCCGCAGCGGAACGTCACCACGAACCTCCTCCACGCGAAACGCTAGAATCCGCCTACTGAACTTGGGATGAACGGCGCGCGACCTTTCTGCGCCCAGACCTTAGATCACGCTGCCTTTGAGCGGAACCGCTCAGACGCAGACAAACTGATCGATTCCAAAGTTTTAGAGCCGCATTCGCGAGACTTGCGTCGCGCCCTAGCGTCCCCGCTTCGGCCAAGATTTGGGCCATCGCCGGATAAATCGGGGGAGATCGTCGATCTCGACCTCCTGCTCGCTCGCCTCCACACGCCCCCTGACGGAGATTCCAACCTTGTGGACGCTGTCCGGATCGCCCGTCAGCAGATGATGCCAGGGGGGCAGGGGCTTGTCCTCAAAACGCAGCCGGTACGAACAGCTTGGCGGCAGCCATCGGATCTTGGCTAGCTTTGCCAGCGTCAAGCGCATGCAATCGGGAACCAGGCTCTTGCGCCCTTCATAATGCGAGCAACGGCAACTGCGGTGATCCAATAAACGGCAGGCGACGCTGGTGTGATGGATTTCTCCCGAGTCCTCATCCTCCAGCTTGATGAGGCAGCAGCGCCCGCAACCATCGCAGAGCCTTTCCCACTCCGATCGGGTCAGCGAGGAGAGGGGCTTCTCCCAAAAAGGCCGCGAATCAGCGCTCATGAGCTCCGGCTCGGCATTCTCCCTTGGCGTGCGCCAGTTGACACCTTATCTTCCTCGGTCGTGGGCCGGACCATCGTCAACTGGCGGCCGAAGCGCTAATATCGAGTCGCGTGGAAAATCCGTAGCAGCGGGACATTCCCATCTTGTGGCAAAAACTAAAAAACCTCCCCGTCGTCAAGCGTTTCCAGCGAATGCTGCTCGCAATCGACGCGTCGATCGACTGGGGCATGTTCGACAGTGGCCGCCGCTCGCGGGAGAGCTACGAGAAGTTCTCCAACTTTATGTCGCGGTTCCAAGTGTCCGGCCTCGCGCGGGTCGTCGTGGAATTGCTGTGCGAGGCGCTGACTCTGGGCTTCGCCGCGGGTCTCGTCGCGCTGACGCTCGCTCTTTCCGCCTTCCGCTTGACGAGTGAGCATGACTGGCTAAAGCGCGCCGACCTCGCCGTCACTTTCTTCGATCGCTATGGGACCGAGGTGGGCAGTCGCGGCATCAAGCATGACGACGCCGTGCCCTTGGAGCAATATCCCCCCCATCTCGTCAAGGCCGTGCTCGCGACAGAAGATCGTAGGTTCTATGAGCATTTCGGCATTGACGTGATCGGAACGGCGCGCGCCTTGACCGTCAATGCAAAGTCTTCCGGCGTTGTGCAAGGCGGCTCCTCCATCACGCAGCAGCTCGCCAAGAACCTCTTTCTCTCAAACGAGCGAACTGTCACACGCAAAATCAACGAGGCTTTTCTTGCCCTCTGGCTCGAGCACCACCTGACGAAGCGAGATATTCTTCAGCTTTACCTCGATCGCGTCTATATGGGAGGCGGCACTTTCGGCGTGCAGGCGGCGACTGAATTCTACTTTGGAAAATCCGTCAAAGACGTGACCGTGGCGGAAGCGGCGATGCTGGCCGGCCTGTTCAAGGCGCCAACCAAATACGCCCCTCACGTCAATCTGCCGGCTGCGCGCGCCAGGGCCAACGACGTGTTGAACAATCTCGTCGAATTCGGCTTCATGACCGAAAGCGAGGTGGCGCAAGCCCGGCGCAATCCGGCGACTCCCGTCGCCAGAAAGCAGGACTCAAGTCCCGACTGGTATTTGGACTATGCCTATGGTGAGGTGCAAAAGCTTGCCGAAGCCGGCAAGCTCGGCGAGGAGCGCATTCTAAACGCGCGTCTCGCCTTGGACTCCAACGTGCAGAAGAAGGCGGATTCCGTCATTGAGGACAATTTGCGCCTCAATGGACGATCCTATCACGTCAAGCAGGGGGCTATGGTCGTGATGGAGCCCGATGGCGCGCTACGCGCGATCGTAGGCGGTCGCGATTATGGCGCAAGCCAGTTCAATCGTGCGACGGAAGCCCTGAGGCAGCCCGGCTCGTCCTTCAAACCCTATGTGTACCTGACCGCGTTGATGAGCGGTAAGTTCAAGCCGACGACGATCGTTGTGGACTCGCCAGTTTGCATCGGCAACTGGTGCCCGCATAACTTCGGCGGCTCCTACGCCGGATCCCTGCCGCTCGCAAATGCCTTGGCGCGATCGCTGAACACCGTCGCCGTGAAGCTTTCCATCGCGATCGGCAACGGCAACCCCAAGATGGGCCGCGCGAAGATCGTCGAGACGGCGCGCGCTTTGGGGATCACCGCGCCGCTGACCGACACGCCCTCTTTGCCGATCGGCGCCTGCGAGCTGACCGTGCTGGAGCATTCCGCCGCCTATGCCGCATTCGTGAACGGCGGGAAGCGCACGACGCCCTACACGGCGGTCGAGATTTCCAACCGGCGGGGGGATGTGCTCTATAAGCACGATCGGGACGCCCCGAAACAGGTGCAGGCCGTCCCGCTCGACAAGGTCATCGAGCTCGGGTCGATGATGCACAAGGTGGTCCTAGAAGGCACGGGAAGAGCCGCCGACCTGGGACCGGGGATTGACGTGATCGGCAAGACCGGCACGACCAACGGGTTTAAGGACGCGTGGTTCTGCGGCTATTCGGGCACCATGGGCGGTTGCATCTGGTATGGCAACGACGACGGCGAATTGATGAACAATATGACCGGCGGCTCGCTGCCCGCACACACCTGGCATGACGTCATGGCCTATGCGCATGAGGGCGTGCAGCTCAAGCCGATCGTCGGCATGACATCCTCCGCCGTTCAGACGGCGTCCAAGGACGCGGGCGCAGGCAAGACTGCCGATGTCGGAAATCTGCAGCGCCCGGCGTCGCTTTCCAAGGGAGCGGCAGAGGCGCTTTCGGCGATCGCCGCGAAAGCCAAAAATCTTCCGCTCGGTAAAGGCGCAAGCATCATGGAGCCCGCACTGCCCGCCGCGCGAGCTGCGGCGGAAAATGTGCGTCCGGGCGGCGGCGCCATAGAATGAGCTTCGCCGAACGTGGCCCGTGGCAAGGGGCTTTAGGCTTGCTCCAAAAACCATGGCGCGCGGCCGCTTCGCAGAAAAAGCTCGGCCCTGCGTCGCCCGGCCCCTACGGGCTTTACCTCAATGTCCTTTGCGCCTGCTTGTGCGGCCTCGTTCTCGGGCTCCTGGCGACATGGGCGGCGATCAACGCCGGTTATGGCTTCGGATCTCTTGTCGCCGGCCCCTGGACGGCCTGGCCACAGACGGGCGTTCCTGACATTGATCCCTACGCGCGGGCTGCGCTGGCCGGGCGGGGAGAGGCGCCGCTGGCGCGTGGGCTGGGCCTAGCCTTTGTCGCCCGAGTCGACTCGAGCGGTGAGCCGCTCGACGGACGCTGCAGTTATCGCATCAGCTCCCCCGTGCCGCCGGCTCGCTTTTGGACGATTGGCCTTTTCGGTTTGGACGGCGCGCCTCTCGCCAATGACGCGCAGAGATACGCCTATTCTTCAGGGGAGGTTCTGAGGCGCGAAGGCGGCGGCTTCGATATTGAAGTGGCGCGGAACGCCCGTCCGGGCAACTGGCTCTCGCCAGGCAAGGCGCGGTCCTTCGTGATCGCCTTGCGACTTTACGATATGTCGATCGACGCCTCGGCGAAACCCGATCCTTCGGCTTTTCCAAGCATTGTCCGACAGGCCTGCTCATGAACCTTAAGGACAGAATTCTCAATTTCCTGCCCTGGCTGATCGCCGCTCTCCTGCTCGGAGGGATCGTTCATATCGTCTCCATCCTGCTCATGCCTGCGGTCGCCCCGAACGACGCCTATCATCGCCTCCTCGCGGCCTCGAAATCCAAGGCGCCGTCATCCGAGGGCGTTGTTTTGTTGGACGCTCCGGCTCCAGACAAGCAGTTGTTGCCCTTCGAAGATCCGGCGTTGGCGGAGGGCGCGTGCGTTTATGACCTCACCGGAGGATTGCTCCGCGTCACCGCCTCCACGGACGCCGAAAACTTCCTCGGGCTTTCCTTTCACACCGCCGCCGGCCCGGTGTTTCACGCGGTGAGCGATCGGGGCGCGAATAAAGGCAAGATTGAAATCGTGCTCGGACAGGCTCCGCAGATGGAGGATCTCGAAGAGGCGGATCCCGAAGACGGCCCGGCGCCGTCCGAAACGCGCGTGACGGCTCCCGCGCCGCGCGGCTTTGTGCTCATTCGCGCCTTCGCCAAACGCGGCTCCGACCTCGAAAGAGCGCGGGCTGCTGTGAGCGCCGTGAAATGCGAAACATTCGACGTCTCGGACTGACGGCGAGGAGGAAACCGCGCGCGCCATCCCGGTCTAAAGGACCGGCCTGAGCCGACGCGCGTGGAATATGGCGATGCTGAACGAAGAACGCCGCGCTGACCGCCGACCGGCCTCAGGAATCATTGGTCTTCGCGTCAGTGTCGCTTTGCGCCGCTATGGGCTAGATCACGCAGCGTGCAGGCGGAATCGCCTGAACGCAGATAACGTGATCACGATTTATGCGAAAAGCTGGCTTCCACTTTTTCGCATCGCGCTCTAGATCACGCTGCGGTCAGGCGGAATCGCCTGAACGCAGATAACGTGATCGATTCTAAAAGTTTAGAGCGCGATTCACGCGAAAAACCGGTTCCCACTTTTTCGCATCGCGCTCTAGCGCGCGTCCCGGAAAAGTGCGAAGCGCTTTTCCGGTCAGGACAGGCTCCAAGTTTTTGATTTGAAGCCTAGTCTTTTTCGATCGCGTGGCGCCACGCGTTCGGGACGCGCTCTAAGGCTTGATCCGCGACCGCGCCGCCTCGGGCCGAGAAGGACAAAAGGCCATGTTCAAGACCACTCCCGAGCCCTTCAAGCTGAATATTTCCAACGCCACCGTCATAGAGATTGCGGTTCATCTCGGCGTTATCGGCTTTCTCGGCTATTGGACATTCACGCTGATTCAGCCTTTCGCGTCGATCGTGCTGTGGAGCGTGGTTCTGACCGTCGCGCTTTACCCCCTTTTCGTTTGGCTTGCGCATCTGCTCCGGGGGCGCAGGCGGCTCGCCGCTGCGCTGCTGACGGCGCTCGGCCTCCTCGTCGTGATCGGCCCGGTCACCTGGCTCGGCATCGGCCTCGTCGAGGGCGGGCGCGAGCTGGTCACCAAGGTGAGCGTGGGCGATCTCAATATCCCGCCGCCCCGAGAAAGCGTGAAGGACTGGCCGGTCATCGGCGGCCTCGCCTATGATTATTGGGCCCGGGCCTCGACCAATCTGGCGAGCGTCCTCTCCCCGCTGCTGCCGCAGCTCAGGCCGGTCGGCGAGGCGTTGCTCGGCGCGGCCGGCAGCGCCGGCATGGGCACGCTGAAATTCCTGGCCTCGGTGATTATCGCGGGCTTCATGTTCAACCCCGGCCCCAGTCTTCTCGCCGCGACGATGCGTTTCGCGCGCAGGATTGATGCTGCGCGTGGCGAAGGCTTCGTCACGCTCACCGGAGCAACGATCCGCGCCGTCTCGCGTGGGGTGATCGGCATCTCCCTCGTGCAAGCCGTCATCGCGGCGCTCGGCATGTCGGCGGCTGAAGTTCCCGGCGCGAGCCTGATCACCGTGCTGATTCTGGCGCTCGGCATCGTGCAGGTCGGCCCCTGGCCCGTTTGCGTGCTGCTGATCGCATGGGGCTGGATGAACCTTCCCACTTTCGGCGCTCTCGCCTTCACGCTCTGCATGCTGACGGTGGGGCTCATCGAGAACGTCGCCAAGCCCTTCGCGCTCTCGCATGGGCTGAAGACGCCCATGCCGGTGACTTTCTTCGGCGTCGTCGGCGGCGTCATGACGCACGGCATTGGCGGGCTCTTCATGGGTCCCGTTGTGCTGGCGGTTGCTTGGGAGCTGGCGAAGACCTGGATCGAGGAGGAGGCCAAGGCTTAGCGCGACTTCTTATCGCTAGAACGGTTCCGTTCGAGCGAGAAACGCGCTAGATCACGCTGCGTTCAGGCGGAATCGCCTGAACGCAGAAAACGTGATCGATTCTAAAAGCTTAGAGCGCGATTCGCGCGAAAAACCGGTTTCCACTTTTTCGCATGCGCTCGAGCAGGCGCTCGATACAAGCCCTCAAAGCCCCTTTCTGGGGTCATAGGGCTTGCCGTCGCGCCATTTCTTCATCAGCGCCTCGAAATCCGCGTCCAGCGCCTCCGGCAACATCACCTTGAGCGAAACATAAAGGTCCCCCGCGGGTTTGCTGTCAGCCGCCGGGAGGCCTTTCCCGCGCAGGCGCAGAACGCGGCCGCCATTGGAGCCGGGCGGAACGGCGAGCTCCACCGTTCCCGTGAGAGTGGGGACGGGCACTCTCGCCCCGAGAGTCGCTTCGTAGAGCGTCACCGGCAAATCGAGACGCAGATCGCGCCCCTCGACGCGAAAATGCGGATGCGGTGCGATTCTCACGGTTACCAGAGCGTCACCGGGCTCGGCGCCGACGGGTCCGGCCTGTCCCAGCCCACGCAGGCGGATCTGCTGACCATCTTCGACGCCCGCCGGAATGCTCACGTCGAGCGTGCGGCCGGAAGGCATGACGACACGCGCGGAGCCGCCGCGAACAGCCGTCTCGAGCGCCACGCGCGCCGTGGCGACGACGTCTCCGCCGCGTCGCGCTGCGCCGCCGCCTGGCCCCGCGCCGCGCCGGGCCGCGCCGCCGAAGAGATCAGACAGGATGTCGGCGGCGTCGAAACCTTGACCGAAGTCAAAGCGCGACCCGCCGGGCCCCGAGCCGCCGCCCTTCGCAAATCCGCCAAAGCCCCCAGGGCCGCCGCCAAAGCCTTCGAAGCCGGCAAAGCGCGGCTTGCCGTCGGCGCCGATCTCGCCCCTGTCGAACTTTACCTTCTTGTCCTCGTCGCCGACGATCTCATACGCCGCATTGATCTCGGCCAGACGCGAGGCCGCCTTCGGATCATTCTTGTTGTGATCCGGATGATATTTCTTCGCGAGATGTCGATAGGCCTTCTTGATCTCGGCGTGGCTCGCCGATTTCGTAACGCCAAGGACCTCGTAGGGATCGCGCATCTTGCCTCGTCAGCCGCTGTCGCGCCGGACGGAGTTTGAAATCGGCGCTCTTACGGCTATTTGGGCTCAAGCCGCGATGAGCGCAAGCTTTCCTTGGCGGTTCAGGCGCCCCAGGCTAGACCGGAGCGCCGCTCCGGCGTAGTCTGCCAAGGCGATGCGCCTTCGGCTTCTCGGGCTCCTCACGCTGGCTCTCATTCTCGCGGGCTCCCTCGGGTCGGCCAGGGCGAAGGTTGAGATTCGCGTCGATCTGACGCGTCAGCAAATGACCGTCACCAAGAACAACGACAAGCCGTTGGTTTGGAAAATCTCGAGCGGCCGCCCGGGCTTCGAGACGCCAACCGGCAAGTTCATCGTTCAGCGACTCGACGCCGACCATCTCTCCGACGAATATGATCAGGCGCCCATGCCCTTCGCGATCTTCTTCTCGCGCGGATTGGCGATCCACGGCACCTCCGAGCGCGGGCTTGGGCGACCAGCGTCGCATGGCTGCGTGCGGCTCTCAATCGAGCACGCGCGGGAGCTTTTCGGCTGGGTCGAGCAATATGGCGCCTCGATCGAGATCGACGGCGTCGCCGCGCCGACCCGCGCCGCAGTCTACACGGAGGCGCCCCGGGCTCGCGCAGGACGCGTCGCCGTCGAGCGCCGTGTGGCGCCGCAGCCGGCGCCCAATGATGGCTTCTCGTTCTTCCGCGCCTGGTGAGAAGGCTCGAACGAGCCTTGGAGCCGCCCGAGCACGAAGAGCGATCGGCGCTCTTTAATCCCCATTAAGGTTAATCCTTCACAGTTCCGAGAGTTTCGGCCGACGTGGGCGGCCGATCCGCTCGGAGTTGTTCATGATCGGGGGCAAGGATCTTCGCCGCGCATTCGCTTACGCCGCTCTTTTTGGCGGAGTCGTCCTTGCGCTTTCCGACGAAGCCATTGCGCAGGACGGCGGCCAAAAGCCGGCCGAACTCGAAAAGAAGGCGGAAACGGCGCAAAGCCCCGACGCGGAGCGGGCCGCGCTGCGCCGGCTCGCCATGAGATACGTCAGTCTCAAAGATCTGAAGGGCGCGCGCAAGAACGCGGCTCAAAAAGCCTACGACCTCGACAAGGAAAACTTCCTGAAGAGTTTCGATCCCACTTACACACAAGACAAGTCCGCCTATCAGTCCGCCGCCGAAGAATATGAGACAAAGCGCAAGGCCGTCTGGCAGAGCGCGCTCGATGAACTGAAGGCCGAGGGTTACGAGTTCAACGGCGCGAAGCTCGACGGCGAAGATCTGCAATACAGAAAGCGCCCGGTCGAAGAGGATGCGGCAGCGACGTCCGCCTCTGCTCATGGCGAGCCTGACGAAGGTTTCCTCGGGATCGTCTCAAAATATGTGCAGAGCAACGCCGAGATTCAGACGCTCGGCGCGCGTCGTCTGCAGGCTTACAAGGCGCTTGCGGCCCATCAGGACGCGCTGATCGAAAAGATTGACGCAGAGGTTCCGGCCGCGAGCCAAGAAGCCGCCCAGCCGGCCACGGCGAAGACCGCTCCCTTGGAGCCTCCAAAGCCAGCCGAGAAGGCGCCGGCTCAGCCGCTTGCCGAGGCTCCGGCGAAGACCGCTGGAGCCGTCAAGCAGCCCAGCGCCATGGAGCCGACTCAGCCCCTCCAGGAGCCGCCGGCGAAGCCTCCGGCGGAAGCGTCCGCGAAGCCTTCCGGCCAGGAGCCGGCGAAAGCGCCGCCTCGACCTCCAGAGCTGCGCATGAGCGAGGAGCCGACGGCGCCGGCGCCGCAGGCGCCGCCCCAATCGCAAGCCGCCGCACAGGCGGAAGCGCCGATCGCGCCGCAAGTCGAAACGCCGCCGCACCCGGAGGCTCCCCGCGAGGCGATCGCTAAGCCCGGGCCGTTGCGCGAGGCGCGCGGTCCCGAATCTCCTTCCGCTGGGGCGCTGCCGCCGTTGCCCCCGCTTCCAAAGCTTCCCGCGGAGTCCGGCTCCGTTTCGCTGCCCGCGGCGCCCGAGTTGCCCGAGGACGGAGACGCAACGATTCCGGCGACGCCCGCCGCGGCGACGCTCGCGGCCGCGCCGCACGAATTCCTGCAGTTGCGCGCGGGCGTGTTCGGGAGCGTCAGCTGGGCGCGCCCCAACCTCTCCTGGTCGTCGGGGGTCGGGAGCGGGGCCTTCGGTCCTCTCGGCGCCTCGCCCTCGCTCGATCGCAGCTTCGGCGGCGGCGGGGCTCAAGTCGACTTGCGCCTGCGGCCCTTCGACGCGGGCTTTCTGGTGGGCCTAGCGTTGGACGTCGCCGGACGCGGCGGCGGCGCGCATAACGGCCACTTCCCCTTCGCTTTTACAAGCTTCAGTAGCCGCTTCGAGGCGACTCAGCGCGTCGAGGTCGGCTTCGACATAGATCTGTGGGGAACGACGGTGGTCACGCCCTTCGTGACCGCAGGTTTTTCCGAAGCGCAGATCGCTTTTTCCAGTTATGGCGGCGCCTTGGGGACCTTCGCCTGGGGTAGCGCCTCCGACTTCAGGCTCGGCGCGACCTATGGCGGCGGCCTCGAGCTCAAGATGGGTGGGCCGACGCTTCAGCTCCTCTATTTGCGGCACGAGTACAATCCGGTCGCGACAGCGATTTGGGGCGGCGCAGCCGGCGGCGCTTCTTTCGGCGCAAGGACGGGGCTGGTCGAGAATGAGCTGCGGGTCGGCCTCGTCGTGCCCCTTCCGCGGCCGTGGTGATCCTCGAGGAATTATCGCTCGGCCTTCGGCGACGTTTCCAGTGAACAGAATGACGCCGTCGATCTTCCGCCGACGAGCCCTCGTGCAGATCTAACTCACGAGATCACGCCGCGTTCAGGCGGAATCGCCTGAACGCGGACAACGTGATCGATTCTAAAAGCTCAGAGCGCGATTGGCGCGAAAAACCGGTTTCCACTTTTTCGCATCACGCTCTGACGGGCCAATTCGGGCTCGGGACGGGAGAGGGCCATGTCGTTTCGCAATAGGGATGAGGCGGGAAAAAGGCTCGCCGCGCGGCTCCTTAAATATAAAGGCGAGGAAACCGTGGTGTTCGCCTTGCCGCGCGGCGGCGCGCCCGTGGCGGCGCCGATTGCAGCGGCGCTCGACGCGCCTCTCGACCTCGTTCTCGTCCGCAAGATCGGCGTCCCCTTCCAACCGGAGCTCGCCATGGGCGCAGTGGCGGATGGCGGCGCGCCGATCACCGTCCGCAATGATGACGTGATTGCGATGGCGCGCGTCAGCGCGGAGGACTTCGAGGCCGTCCGCCAGCGCGAGCTCGAAGAGATCGAGCGACGGCGGCGGCTCTATTTCGGCTTGCGCCCTCGGCCGGAAGCGCAGGGGCGCGTCGCCATCGTTGTCGATGACGGCGTTGCGACGGGCGCCACGACGCGCGCCGCCCTACGGGCCGTTCGTGCGCGGCGCCCCAAGAAGCTCGTGCTCGCGACCCCGGTCGCGCCGGCGGACACGCTCGCTTCGCTCGAGGCCGAGGCCGACGAGACAATTTGCCTGGAGACGCCCGAGGACTTCGGCGCGATCGGCTATTTCTACGCGGATTTTCGCCAGATCAGCGATGCTGAGGTCATCTCGATCCTCGATCGTCTCGGGCCCAAGGAGCCGCCTCAATCTAAGCGGTCGGAGTGACGCGGAGCCGTGGGCCTGCGTCTCCCGAGGGACAAATGCGCGCGGCGATCATCATAGGGCTTGGCGGCAGCTAGCGCTGACATAGTAACGATAAAGACGCGGGGCTTTGACGCGGGAGGCGAGGTCGATGCGGATTGGCGTTCCGAGGGAAATCAAGGACAATGAATATCGCGTGGGTCTGACGCCCTCCTCGGTCGCCGAGCTCGTGCAGCATGGCCATGCGGTCCTGGTCGAGAAGGGGGCTGGGCTGGGCGCCGGCTTCGACGATGCAGCTTATGAGTTGAACGGCGCCTTGCTCGTCGATGGGCCGGCGAGCGTCTTCGAAGGCGCGGACATCATCGTCAAGGTCAAGGAGCCGCTCGCCGCCGAGCGCCGACAGCTGCGGCGAGGTCAAACGATCTTCACCTATTTGCATCTCGCGCCCGATCTCGAGCTTACGCAGGATCTCCTGCGGAGCGGCGCGAATTGCATCGGCTATGAGACGGTGACATCCTCGCGGGGCGGCCTTCCGTTGCTGACGCCCATGTCGGAAATGGCAGGACGGCTGGCGCCGCAAATCGGCGCGCATTTCCTGGAAAAATCTGCTGGAGGCCGGGGCGTTTTGCTTGCCGGGGCGCCGGGCGTGCCGCCAGCGGAGGTCGCGATCCTCGGAGCAGGGGTCGTCGGCTCCGCCGCGACGACGATCGCGCTCGGCATGGGCGCCAGCGTGATCGTGATCGACCGCGATCCGGAAGCGCTTCGCCGCCTCGAAGCGAGATCCCGCGGCGCGGCCCGCACCGTGTTCTCGACGAGAACCGTGATCGCCGAAATCGTCAAACGCGCGGATTTGCTGATTTGCGCCGTTCTTCTCCCTGGGGCGCGGGCGCCAAAGCTCATCTCCAACGGGATGGTCGCGACGATGAAACCGGGCGCCGTTATCGTCGACGTCGCAATCGATCAAGGCGGCTGTTGCGAGAGCTCGCGCGCCACCTCGCATTCGAATCCGACGTTCCTTTTCCACGACGTCTTGCATTATTGCGTGCCAAACATGCCGGGCGTCGTGCCGCGCACGGCGAGCTTCGCGCTCAACAATGCGACGCTCCCCTTCGTGCTCGCCATCGCCGATAAGGGCTGGCGCCGCGCCTTGCGGGAGGACGCCGATTTGCGCGCCGGGCTCCAGATTTCGGACGGCGCGATTGTCTCGCAGGCGGTGGCGCAAGCGCATGGCGCGGCTTGCGCCTCGCTTGACTCGGCGCTCGCCGAATAGGAGCGCGCTGAGTGGCGCGCGCATATTTCTTGCAGTCCTTAGCTTGCGCCGATTAGTCGCCCCTTCCGCCGCAAGGGTTGGCGGGCGCACGCGACGGATGAGTTGGAAGCCGTGGCGCTCGCCTTTTTTGGAGGATGAAAATGCAGATCGACCTCACGGGAAAAACGGCGGTGGTGACGGGCTCCACTGCGGGCATTGGCTACGCGATTGCGCTGGGGCTGGCGCAGAGCAACGCTCGGGTTGTGGTCAATGGCCGCACGCCGAGCCGTGTGGACGAAGCGGTGCGACGACTGAGAGACGAGGTCGACCCCTCCCTCGTTTCAGGCGTCGCCGCTGATTTGGGCTCGGCGAGCGGTTGCGCCGCGCTCTTCGAAGCGGAGCCCTTGGCGGACATTCTCGTCAACAATCTCGGCGTTTACGGATTGGAGGACTTCTTCGACACTTCGGACGAGACTTGGCTCCGCTTCTTCGAGGTGAATGTGATGGCGGGAGTGCGCATGTCGCGCTTCTATTTACCGAAAATGATCGAGAGAGGATGGGGCAGGGTCATTTTCCTGTCCTCCGAGTCGGGTCTCAATATTCCTGCGGACATGATCCATTACGGCGTCACCAAGACCGCCGACCTCGCGCTTTCGCGCGGCCTCGCGAAGCGCGTCGCCGGGACTGGCGTCACCGTGAATGCTGTCCTGCCAGGGCCGACGCTGTCCGAAGGCGTGTGGGTCATGCTGCAGGCCGAGCAATCGAAATCCGGTCGCCCGATCGAGGAGGTCGCCGCCGGCTTCGTCAAGGCTCATCGGCCGAGCTCGATCATCGGGCGCGCCGCAACGGCCGAGGAAGTCGCCAACCTCGTGGTTTACGTGGCGTCGCCGCTCTCCTCCGCGACGACGGGCGCCGCGCTTCGAGTCGACGGCGGCGTGGTGGACACGATCGCGTGAGCAGGCGTTGGGCGGCACAGGCGGGGGGAAGCGTCAATCGCCAACCGGCTAGCGCGTTTCCCGCTCGAACGGAATCGTTCGAACGAAAAGGAATCGCGCCAAGTCAAAAAGTTGGAGCATGTCATGACCGGAAAACCGCTTCGCACTTTTCCGTGACATGCTCTAAGCGCACCCCGCCGTAGTGTCGTCTGGATCGCCATGTTCGACGACAATGCCGGCGTTCGTCATCTCTCGAATCGTGGCTTCGCCTCCGGCCTGTGTGATGGGCCGGGTCGCCGACAGCATCACATGGGTCTCGAAGCCGGCCTGCACAGCTTGAAGCGCGCTCGCGCGCACGCAAACGTCGAGCGCAAGGCCACAAAGGAATACACGCCGCGTTCCCCGGCCGTGCAGTTGCTCGACGAGGCCGGTCTCGTCGAACACCGAGTACTGGTCCTTGTCGAGGTCGGCGCCCTTGGTGACGATGAGCGCATTGTCGGGCAGGCAAAGCTGCGCGTGGAACTTCGCACCCTCCGAACCGGCGACGCAGTGCTCGGGCCAAGGCCCGCCCCGCGCCGCGAAGCTCACGTGACCCTTTGGATGCCAATCGCGCGAGGCGACCACCATCGCCCCCGCCGCGGTCGCCTCGTCGATGAGCTGATTTATCTTAGGCGCGATCTTGTCTGCGCCGGCGATAGCCAAAGCGCCGCCTGCGCAAAAATCACGCTGAAGGTCGAGGACGATGAGGGCGTCGTCTTGACCAAAGCTCATAAATCCCTCCTTTCTCAGAGCGTGTTCCAAAAAACTGCGAAACCGACCAAGCGCGGAGCGCGTTCGAATCTGAATATTGCGGTCGCGGCCTGAGCGCGAGGAGGGGGATGACCGATGCATTCGACACCGGACCGGGCCTTCGGCGCTTGCGTCAGCTTGGAGGATAAACTGCGCTTCCTGAGCGATCCGGCAAGCTATCCGCACGCGTCGCGGGAGGTGCGCGTGGTCGAAACGCATATGTCCTTCGTCTTCATCGCCGAGGCGAAAACCTACAAGCTGAAGAAGCCGGTTCGCTTTTCTTTCCTGGACTTCTCGACTCTTAAATTGCGCGAGGCGATGTGCCGCGAGGAGCTACGCCTCAATCGTCGTCTGGCCCCGGACGTTTATCTGGACGTCTGCGCTTTGGTCCAGTCGTCGGCGGGCGCTCTGGCGATCGGCGGCGCCGGCGTGATCGTCGATTGGTTGATCGAGATGAAGAGTCTGCCGGAACGGCAAATGCTGGATGTGATGATTGCCGAGGGGCGGGTCTCGGCGCATGAGGTCGATCTTCTCGCGCAAAAGCTCGCCGATTTTTATCTCAAGGCCCAGGTTTCGACGATTGCCGCGGCTGGTTATGCGGAGCGTTTCTTTCGCGAGCAGCAGATCAATCGCGAGGTGCTCACCGCTCGCGCGTTCCATCTCGATCACGGGCGCTCGTCGCTTGTGCTCGATCGCTTGGACGCCCGTCTTTCCATCGATCGCGCGCGCCTTGAAGAGCGTGTTCGCGCCCATGGCGTCGTCGATGGTCACGGCGATCTTCGTCCGGAGCATGTGAATTTTTCCGACGGAATTGCGATCTTCGACTCTTTGGAATTCAACGCCGAGCTCCGCCAGGTCGATCCCTTCGACGAGATTGCGTTTCTAGGGGTGGAATGCGCGCTGCTTGGCGCCCCTAAAATCGGACCCATGCTTGCCGAGGCTGTGGCCCAAAGGCTGGGCGTTTGCGTCCCAAAGCAGCTGATGCCGCTCTACGCGGCTTGGCGCGCCGTTCTGAGGGCTCGGCTCGCGGTGGCTCATCTGCTGGATTCGTCGCCGCGCACGCCGGAAAAGTGGGAGCCTCTGGCCGGGCGGTATCTCGCGATCGCTGAAGCAGCCTTGGCCTGAGCGGGCGCGAAGGCGCGAGGCGCGCAGGAAAGCTCAACGATGCAGCAGCCGCCCCCGCGTTTCTTCTTCAAGCTGGGCGAGCTTGCGGCTGATCGCGACCGGATAGCGGGATGAGGACGCCGAGAGACCTCGGCATTCCTCGGGTAAGGCGGCGGTCGACTCTCCGGCGTAGTTGCGACTTTGGACTAGACTAACCTTTTCGCTCTCCACGCGACGGCCGGCGAGCATCACGGGCCGGAGCAAAGCCTGGCCTTCTACATTCTCCCCACGCAGCGCGATAATGTCGCGAACCGCGACGCCATCCTCGAATTGACGGAAAACCTGTTTCTGTCCCGGCAGAGAGCGCTTGCCGGAAGACAGCTTCATGCGGGGCTCGCCAGCGTATTCTGTGAGCTTATAAGCGATGTCGAGCGTCGGAGCGTCCGCGGAGACGGCCATGTCTGAGCCGACGCCGAAGGCGTCGATGGGAGCGCCGTCTTCCAAAAGCCGTTCGATGGCGCGCTCATCGAGGCCGCCACTCGCGACGATCGCCACATGGGATAAGCCTGCGTCGTCGAGCATCCTCCGGGCTCGGCGCGAAAGCGCGGCGAGGTCGCCCGAATCGAGGCGGATGGCGCGCAGGGCGAGCCCCGCGCCCTTCGACTTGGCGACGGCGATCACATTCTCGACGCCGGCGAGCGTGTCATAGGTGTCGACGAGGAGGGTCGCGTGCGGAAAGATCTCCAGGAAGTTCTCGAACGCGGCTCGCTCGGTGTCGCAAGCCTCGATGAAGCTGTGCGCCATCGTGCCTTCGAGCGGCAGGCCGTAGATCAAGCCGCTCGCCACATTCGAAGTCGATGTGACGCCGGCGATGAAGAAGGCGCGCGCGCCGCGGATCGCCGCGTCGATCCCCTGCGCGCGCCTCGCGCCAAAATCGCTCACCGGACGCCCCTTCGCGGCCGCGACGACGCGCGCCGCCTTGGAGGCGAAAATCGTCTGGGAACCAATTTGGTTGAGAACCAGGGTCTCGATCAATTGCGCCTCTGGAAGAGACGCGGTCACTTCCAGAATGGGCTCTTCGTCAAAAAACGGCGTTCCCTCGCGCATGGCGACAATGTCGCCGCGAAAGCGAAAGCCGCGCAGCCATTGGAGAAACGGCTCGCCAAACTCGCCCTGAGAGCGCAGTCTCTCTATCTCTTCCTCGCCGAAGCGCAGCGCTTCGATGTCGTCGAGAAGGTCGCTCAAGCCGCAGGCGAGGAGAAAATTGCGAGGCTTCGGAAGCTTTCGCACATAGAGGCTGAAGGTCGCCGTTTGTGTCAGCTTGAGCTCGAAATAGGCGCGCAGCATCGTGAATTCGTAAAAGTCCGCGAAGAGCGCCTGGTTCGCCATTGAGGTTTCTCGGGAGTCTGTCCACGCTAGAGCGCGATGCGAAAAAGTGGAAACCGGCTTTTTTCGCGCAAATCGCGCTCTGAACTCTTAGAAGCGATCACGTTTTCTGCGTTCAGGCGAGTCCGCCTGAACGCAGCGTGATCTAAGGCGCTAGCTCAAGCGCCTTCTTCCAACAGCTTTGCTATCGAACCGCCTTCATGGCAACACCGAATGGCTTGGGCGAGGAGATTTGCGACGCTCACGACCGTCAGGCGTCTCTGTAACAAATCGCTGTTCATATAGCTTGGCAAAGGGACGCTGTCGGTGACGACAAGTCGATCGATCGGCGCGCTTTCAAGCACGGGGGCGGCTGCTGGCGAGAACACGCCATGCGTCGCCGCGCACCAGACTTCGGTTGCGCCCTCTCTGCGGCAGGCCGCCGCCACGCGCGCCATCGTGCCGCCGCCGCTGATGAGATCGTCGAGCACGATGGCTGTCCGCCCCTTCACGTCGCCCGCGAAGATGTCGCCCGTGACCTTGCCTTCGCTGCGGCGTTTGTCCATGAAGCCTTTGGCGACGGGCCTCGCCAGCACCCTCTCCAGGCGCTCTCGAAAAAGTTCCGCCCGTTTCTCGCCGCCGAGATCGGGTGAGACAACCGAGATCTCTTTGCCGCCGACGAGTCGGCTGAAAAAGCGCGCGAATAATGCCTGTGCGTCGAGATGGTCGCTGTCGCAACGGAAGGCGTTCTGATAAGCGGCGAGATTATGCGCGTCGATCGTCATCACGCGATCCGTCCCCATTGCTTCGAGCAGCTGCGCCAGATAGCGCGTGCCGATCGGATCGCGGGGCTTTGTTTGCCGATCCTTGCGCTGGAAACACAGATAAGGCGCAACCGTCGTCACGTTACGCGCGCCGGCGTCCTTCAACGCGCCCGTGAAGAACAGCAGCCGGCAAAGCTTGTCGGAGACGCTCGTGTCCGCTTCGCCATAGAGGCTAGAGATGACGAAGACATCCTTGTTGCGGACGTTCGCCAGGGGCCTGATCTTAAACTCCCCGTCCTCGAACCGGCGCTCCTCATGCGGAGCAAGCTCAAGATGAAGCGAGCGCCCGATGTTTTGCGCGAGGTCTCCGTTAGCGTCGAGCGCGAACACGGCGAGCTCAGGGTCTGCCGGCTTGAGGGGCTGCGTGGCGGGCGCGCCCGGAACCTCGTCCATTGTCGTCATTTCACCCCCTCAATGAGTCCCTGAGAAACGCTAGAATTCGAGCGGCTATCTCTTGGCGAGCGGCCATCTCTTGGCGAGCGGCTATCTCTTGGGCGGCCGGCCGAAAGCTCTTCGCAACTCGTCCTTCGCTCTTCGCAGCACCGCCTTGCGCTCGTCAGACAGGTTCGAGCCGGCTCGGTTCATATAAAAAGTCAGCATGGACATGGCCGAGCGGAAGGGGTCGCTCTTTCGGCGCGTGCTCATCTCTGCGGAGCGCTTCAATGAGCGCGCAATCTCGCGCGGCTCGTCAAGCGCGAAGACGCCGGCCTCGAGGTCGAGCGCGTTGCTGTTTCTCGTCACGCCTGCGGACCACATCCGGTCTGGCGCGTCGCCTGACTTCTTGAGCGGCTCTGTCAATGGGAGGCTTTGCGCGCGGGCCGGGGTCATCGCCGGCTCTCGCCTATGTCCGGAAGATGCTCGACGAACCAGTCGCCTGCGATTTGCGCAACCTGCTCCAGGGCTCCTGGCTCCTCGAAGAGGTGACTGGCGTTCGGCACGACGTCCAGCCGCGTCTTACAGCGAAGCTGGCGCTGCGCCCATCGATTGAGCTCCAGCACCTGGGGATCGGCGCCGCCGACGATCAGCAGAGTCGGCGCCCTGACATGCGCCAGCGACGCGGCGGCAAGGTCGGGGCGCCCGCCGCGAGACACCACGGCGGCGACCGACGCCGAGTCCTGTGCGGCGGCGACTAAGGCCGCTGCGGCTCCGGTGCTCGCGCCGAAGAGCCCGATGCGAAGATCCTTCGTTTCATTCTGGCGAGGCGCCCACCCTATGGCCTCCTGCAAACGACACGCGAGCAGAGGAATATCGAACACGTTACGTCGTTGCTCGGACTCTTCCGGATGCAGCAGGTCGAAGAGCAATGCGGCGAGGCCGCGAGCGACGAGGCTCTCCGCGACGAACACGTTGCGCGGGCTGTATCGCGACGATCCGCTGCCATGCGCGAAAATGACGAGACCGGAGGGCCGCTGAGGCAAGAATAAGTTTCCGCCCAACTTGCCGCGGCCGATCGAGACGTCGATCCTCTTGAAACTCTCCGCGATCACGCAGACCTCACCTTCGGCGCCTATCGCGAAGGAATGAACCGCCGTGGCTCCGGCGCCCCTGTGGACTATATTTCGCGGAGGCGCCATGAAAGCAATGCGTCAAATCCTCCGAGAGGGAAGAGCGCGGATCGCTCGGTCGCGTCGCGCAAGCAAATGCGTCTCTCTCGCCTTCAAAGGAAAAAAACACATGGAAAGCGCGCCGCACATTGAATTCCAGGGGATTGAGGCTACGTCTGAGCTCCGTGACAAAATAACGCAGCAGCTCTCGCGCCTGGAGGAACGCTTCGGCCGCATCACCGCCTGCCGGGTGACGGTCAAGGCGCCGAGCGGGCATCGGCATGTCGGCGATCCCTACGAAGTAAAAATTCATCTGAGCCTTCCCGATGACCGTGAAGTCGCCGTCGACCGAACGCCACATCAGGACGAGCGCTTTCAAGACTTCGACTTCGCTCTCAATGACGCGTTCAGCCGCGCCGCGCGTCAGCTGCAGGATCAGGTGGAGCGCATGCGCGGCGCCGTGAAGCATCATGGTTAGCTTTGGGCAAAGTGCGGCCGGCCCGCGTCTGCGGGAGCGCGGCGGCGGCTTCCGCCGGCGCGCTGGCCGTCGGCGCTTGCTGGCCTTGGCGTTGCTTGCGGGCCTCGTCGGGCCGGCTTTCGCCGTCGATCCCGGGGAAAAGCTCGCCGATCCGGCGCTCGAGTCCCGGGCCCGATCCATTGCGGCCGAGTTACGCTGCCTCGTTTGCCAGAATCAGTCCATCGACGACTCGGACGCGCCGCTCGCCAAGGATCTGCGCATCTTGCTGCGCGAGCGCCTACGCCAAGGCGCGAACGACGAAGAGGTCAAGGCCTATATCGTCGCGCGCTACGGCGATTTCGTGCTGCTGCGCCCGCCCGTGAAGCCGCAGACGCTGCTGCTTTGGGGCGCGCCGTTGATCGCGCTTGGCGCCGGGGGCTTTGCGCTCTGGCGCGCGTTTCGGCGGCGGGGGACTTCAACGCCAGCGCCATCGCCGCTGAGCGAGGCGGAAAAAGCGAGGCTGCGGGCGTTGGGGCTCGACCCTTCGGGCCAAAGCTGAGCGACCCGACGAGAGGTTCAAGCTTCTTCCGGCTTCCCGCGCAGCGCCTTGACCTTGCCGCGTAAGTTCTTGCCTTCGAGGCGGCGCAGCTTCGAGCCGAGGGTCGGTTTGGTCGGCCGGCGCGGGGGCGGAGGCGGCGCCGCTGCGGCGCGCAAAAGCTCCAGGAGCCGCTCCAGCGCGTCGGCGCGGTTGCGCTCCTGCGTGCGGTGGCGTTGTGCGAAGATGATGATGACGCCGTCCCGCGTCATGCGACGACCGGCGAGCGCGGGGAGTCGCGCCCGCACCATATGCGGTAGATTGGGCGAGCTCGCCGCGTCGAAGCGCAGCCGCACGGCGGTCTCCACCTTATTGACGTTCTGCCCGCCCGCGCCGGAGCTGCGCGCAAAATCCAGGGCGATCTCGCTTTCGTCGATCGCGATGCGCGAGGTGACGGGAATCAAGGCGATTGACCTCTCGAAGGAACCCGTCAAGTTCCGCTAGAACATGTTGATGAGATGACCGTCCGAGCTCTTCATCCGCGAGATCAGCGTGTCATAGTGATAGTGCGCCGCCATTTTCAGCGCATAGGCCTGGAGCACGAAGGGATCCGGTCGGCGCCGTAAAACTCGCGCGGCGGCTTGGCGGTAAGCGCGGCGCAATTCGGGATCTTGCACCCGCATCTGCAACATGGTGAAGACGAAGGCGCCGCCTGCAAAAGCGCCGAGCTTGCGCAGGGATTCGCGCAGCGGCCCGTCGTCGTGTCCGCCGTGACGCAGACGGCTATGGCCCAAGCCGCCTTCGAGATAGAGCGCATCCAGTCGCTTGAAGAAACTTGCGGGGCTGTAGAGAGCGCTCAGCACCCGTAAATAGCCGTCTCGCAGAGCCTCGCGGCCGAGTTTCAAGGGGATCACATTGGTGCCGTGCTCGGTCCGGTCCGCGTGATCGAGACGGTTCTCGCGCTCCAGCCGCTCGTAAAGCGGGGTCTTCGGAATCGCGGTCACCATGCCGACGGATGAATGCACGATGCGCGCGTCCTCGACCATCTTGAGCTGGCGGTCAAAGATGGTCTCGTCGTCGCTGTCGAAGCCGAGCATCATGCCCCCGAACACCTCGATCCCGTGCGCCTGAATGGCGTGGATTTTCTCGGAAATCGTGCGGTTGGAGTTGCGCAGGTTTTGAGTTTTCTTGGTCTCCTTGAGCGCCTCCTCATTCGGCGTCTCGACGCCGACGAAGACCGAGCGGATGTTGGCGCGGTCCATCAGCTCCAGCAGCTCCTCATCGTCGGCGAGGTCGAGCGAGGCTTCGGTGATGAAGGTGAGCGGGTAGTTATTGGCCCGCTGCCAGGTGATTATCGCGCGCAGGATCTCCTTCACGGCTTTCTTATTGCCGATGAGGTTGTCGTCGACGATGAACGCCATGTTCTTGCGCGCGACCCGATGCAAAGCGTCGAGCTCTGCAATGATCTGGGATACGGTCTTGATGCGCGGCCTGCGGCCGAAGGTGACGATGATGTCGCAGAACTCGCACATGAAGGGACAGCCGCGCGAGAACTGGATCGTGCCGAGCGCATAATGCTTGAGCTTGAGGAGCTCATGACGCGGAACCGGAACCGTGCTCATGTCGGTCCGCTCCGCCTGCTCGTAGCGGCGCGCGTGGGCGCCCTTTCGCCATTCCTCCAAAAATTGCGGCCAGGTGGTTTCCGCCTCGCCGATGAAGACGACGTCGGCGAGGTCGCCGAAGTAGTCCTCCTTGACCGACACCCAGGGGCCGCCGAGCGCCACGAAGCAGCCGCGCCGTTTGAGCTCTTCGAGAATCTCGGTCATCCGGAACCGCTGCACCGTCATGCCGGTCAGGCCGACGATGTCGGCTTGCGCGCAGCGCTCGAAGTCGATCTCCTCGACGTTCTCGTCGAAGATCGTCACCGTGTGCTCGGCAGGGGTGAGCGCCGCGAGGAGGGGCAGCGCCGCCACGGGCATGTTCGCGCGAAAGCCGACCAGTTCGAGCGCATGCTCCATTCCCCAGTAACTCGTTTCGAATTTCGGGGTGATAAAAACGATGTCGGCCAAGTGATTCTCTCCCTTACATTCTGGCGGGCTGCGAAGCCTTTACCGAAGCGGGCAAGGCCGTCAACCTTCACTGCTACGCTTGCGCTACCGCGAAATGCCCGGGTTTGCCGTTTCCCGCAGCGCGGAATTGCGCGCTTTGACGCTCGCGGGCCCTTGCTGCTGCGGCGCGCCGCCTTATAGTCCGCGCGCCTCAACCCGGACTTGAAATGAGCCTTCCATCCCTCACCATCGGCACGCGCGGCTCGCCGCTGGCGCTTGCGCAAACGCAGGAAACGCGAGCGCGCCTCGCTGCGGCGCACGGCGTCGCGCCCGATCATTTTCGCATTGTGGTGATTCGCACGAGCGGCGACGCCATTCAGGACCGGGCGCTGGCTGAAGCCGGCGGCAAGGGCCTTTTCACGCGCGAGCTCGATCTGGCGCTCATCGCCCGCGAGATCGATTTCGCGGTGCATTCCTCCAAGGATTTGCCGACCGAGCTGCCGGAGGAGATCGCGATCGCGGGCTATCTGCCGCGGGAAGATCCACGCGACGCCTTCATTGGCCGCGGTGGCGCAAGGCTTGTCGAGTTGCCGGAAGGAGCGGTGATCGGCACCGCCTCGCTGCGCCGCGCCGCCCAGGTGAAGCGGTTTCGCGCCGATCTGAAGACCGTGCTCTTGCGCGGCAATGTCGAGACGAGGCTCGCCAAGGTCGAGAGCGGCGCCGTTGACGGCACGCTGCTCGCGCTCGCGGGGCTGCGCCGCCTCGGTCTCGAGTCGCGCGCGACAGAGATATTGCCGCTCGACGCCTTTCTTCCCGCCGCCGGGCAGGGCGCGATCGGCATCGCCTGCCGCGCCTCTGATGATGCGACGTATGCTGCGCTCGCCCCCATTCTCGACGCGGCGACCTGTGCGGCGCTGAACGCCGAGCGCGCCTTTCTGAAGGCGCTCGACGGCTCTTGCCGCACGCCGATCGCCGGCTTGGCGGTCGTAGAGGGCGACTCGCTCCGCTTCCATGGCGAAGCGTTGCAGAGCGATGGCGGCTGCACCTTCGCGGCGCGCCAGGAGGGCGGCGTGGCCCAGGCGGCGTCGCTCGGCGCGGGCGCGGCGCGCGAGATTTTGAGGCGGTTGCCAGGCGGCGTCGCAAGCCTCTCATGAAACGCGTGCTCGTCCTGCGGGCCGTCGAGGACGCTCGGCGAACCGCAGAGAAGCTCGCCGCAATGGGATTCGCCTGCGTGCTCTCGCCGGTTCTCGAGACCGTCGCGACGGGCGCCAAGGTCCCCGAGGAGGCGTTCGACGCCGTCATCGTCACCAGCGCAAAGGCCCTCGCGCACGGCGATCCACTCGAAAGCTTGCGTCTTCTACCGCTTTTCGCAGTCGGCGCGCGCACCGCAGCGCTTGCGAAGCGGCGGGGCTGGCGGGTAGCGGGCGTCGCGCCGGAAAGCGCCGCGCTTCTTCCCGCAATATTGGACCACCGGCCGCCTGCCAACCGCTTGCTTTATCTTGCCGGCCGGCAGCGTCGAGAAACGATCGAGACGGCGTTGCGCAAGGCGGGGCGGGAAGTCTTCGCGCTTGAGACCTATGAAGCGCGCGAGGCGCTGGCGCTGACCGAAGAGGCCGCGAAGGCTCTCGCGCAGGGCGAGCTTTCGGCGGCGCTGCATTACTCGCCCCGAAGCGCCGAAATTTTCGTGCGGATCGTCCGGCGCGAAAATCTGCTGACAGCCGCGCGGGCGCTCAGGCATTTCGCCATTTCGTTAGAGACCGCCAACGCCTTGCGTCTGCTGGGAGCGTCAGGAACGCTCGTCGCCGATTCTCCCGACGAGGACGCGCTGCTCAGACAATTGGCGGCGTTCGATGGGCGGCAGGTGTCGCAGAATTAAGTGCTACAAATTGATCCGCGACTTTTTGACGCGGCCCACTAATTATGCGATATGACTGGCGTTAAAAAACGAGATCGGCGCGAGCTTACAGGCCGCCGACGCGGGGAGGGCGGAAGAGCATGGCAGTCGCACTCGTCATGGTCCTAGTCGTGGCTGTCTCGTTGCTGTTCCATGTGGTCAGCCCCTGGCGCTCGACGCCGATCGCTTCGAATTGGGGCTTCATCGACGGCACTCTCGGCCTGACTTTTGCGGTGACGACGGCGGGCTTCGTCGCGGTCGTGCTGTTCATGGCCTACTGCCTCTATCGGTCCCAGCACACGGAAGGTCGACGGGCCGAATACGAGCCCGAGAATCAGAAGCTCGAAGCCTGGCTCGGCGGACTGACCACGCTGGGCGTCATCGCATTGCTCGCGCCGGGCCTCGTCGTCTGGGACCAATTCATTCACGCTCCCAAGGAAGCAACCGAGATCGAGGCCTTCGGAGTCCAGTGGAACTGGAGCTTCCGATTGCCCGGAGCCGACGGGAAGCTCGGCTCGAGCGACGTGCGCTACATCGATGGGGACAATCCTCTGGGCGTGAGTCCAGCCGACCCCAAGAGCATGGACGACATTATCGTCGTCAACGGCGAGCTGCATTTGCCCGTGGACAAGCCCGTGAAGGTGCTCCTGCGCTCTGCCGATGTGCTGCATGATTTCTACATCCCGCAGATCCGCGCCAAGATGGATCTCGTGCCGGGTATGGTGAGCTATTTGTGGTTCACCCCGACCAAGGTCGGAGAATATGACATTCTCTGCGCCGCCTATTGCGGCATTGGCCATCCGCAGATGCGCGGAAAGCTCTTCATCGACACGCAGGCCGACTACGAAAAATGGCTCAGTTCACAACAGACATTTTTAGAGATGCGTAAAGCCCAGCGCCAATCCCGGCATGAGGCGAGGAGCCAGTGAGAAATCGCGTCGTCGTAAGGCGTGCGCTTCTTAAGGCGCGGGCGGCGATGTCGTCGAGGGAGAAGAAGAAGTCATGACTGACGCGACGATAGGCGACGCGACGGGAGCCGAAGAGCACGGCGTTCCGCCAGCCGAGGTTCCTGAGCTCGATCTCTATCACGCGCACAGCTGGCTTGGGAAATACGTGTTCTCGCAGGACGCGAAATATATCGCGATCCAATATGGCGGAACGGCCACCGCCGTCGGGCTGCTCGGCCTCGTCATGTCGTGGATCATAAGGCTGCAGCTCGCCTTCCCGGGCGCCTTCTCCTGGCTCGACGCCAACCTTTATTATCAGGCCGTCACGATGCACGGCATGATCATGGTGGTCTATCTGCTGACCGCCGTGCTGCTCGGCGGCTTCGGCAATTATCTCATTCCGCTCATGGTCGGCGCGCGGGACATGGTCTTCCCCTTCGTCAACATGCTGAGCTATTGGGTGTTCCTGCTGGCGGTGGTCGTGCTGCTCGCGAGCTACTTCGTGCCGGGCGGCCCCACCGGCGCCGGATGGACGCTCTATCCCCCGCAGGCGATCATGACCGGCACGCCGGGCCATGACGGCGGCATCATCCTGATGCTGATTTCGCTGGGCCTCTTCATCGTCGGCTTCACGATGGGCGGGCTCAATTATGTCGTGACCGTGCTGCAGGCGCGCACGCGCGGCATGACCTTGATGCGCATGCCGCTCACGGTCTGGGGCATTTTTGCCGCCGCGGTGCTGGCGCTGCTCGCTTTTCCCGGTCTTCTCGTCGCCGCGATCATGATGCTCTTCGATCGTCTGCTCGGCACGAGCTTCTTCATGCCGGCGCTCGTCGAATTCGGAGAGCTCAAGAACACGGTGGGCGGCAGCCCGATCCTGTTCCAGCATCTCTTCTGGTTCTTCGGCCATCCCGAGGTTTACATCGTGGCGCTGCCGGCCTTCGGCATCGTCTCCGACATCATCGCGACGCACGCCCGCAAGAACATCTTCGGCTACCGCATGATGGTCTGGGCGATCGTCGCAATCGGCGTGCTGAGCCTGATCGTCTGGGGCCATCACATGTATGTGAGCGGGATGAACCCCTGGTTCGGCTTCTTTTTCGCGGTCACGACGCTCGCCATCGCCGTGCCGACGGCGCTCAAGGTGTATAACTGGGTGCTGACGCTATGGCGCGCCGACATCCATTTCACGACGCCGATGCTTTTTGCGCTCGGCTTCCTCGTGACCTTCGTCAATGGCGGGCTGACGGGCCTTTATCTCGGGAACGTCATCGTCGATGTGCCGCTTTCCGGGACGATGTTCGTGGTCGCGCATTTCCATATGGTGATGGGGGTGGCGCCGATCCTGGTCATTCTTGGCGCGATCTATCATTGGTATCCGAAGATGACCGGCCGCATGATGGACGAGAGGCTCGGCAAGATCCATTTCTGGATCACCTTCCTCGGCGCCTATGCGGTCTTCTTCCCCATGCATTATCTCGGCGTTCAGGGCGTGCCCCGCCGCTTCTACGAGCTTGGCGAGATTTCCTGGCTTCCGCACTCGGTCGCGACGCTCAACGTCTTCATCACGGTCGCGGCGCTTACCGTCGGCGCCGCGCAGGCGATCTTCTTCTTCAACGCTTTCTGGAGCTTGAGGCACGGCAAGCCGTCCGGCGGCAATCCGTGGCGTGCGACGACGCTCGAGTGGCAAACGCCCGAAACCCCGCCGGGGCATGGCAATTTCGGCCCCAGTCTTCCGGTCGTGTATCGCTGGGCCTACGCTTACAGCGTTCCCGGCGCTCCGGAGGATTTTCTTCCGCAGAACGCGCCGCCATTGAAGGGAGAGCACGCCACATGAGCGTCATGGGGCTATTTTTCCTCTTCATCGCGTCGGTGGTCGTCCTGTGGCTCAGGCGCGAAGGGGTCATGAGCGCCAATTGGCTGGAGGAGGGCGAGGCCGTCGGCGTCTCGAGGCCCTCCCGCCGCGTCGATCTTGTCCCACCAGTTCCTGCGGCGAAGGTAGGGCTCGCCGTCTTTCTCGCGGTCGCGCTCTGCATCTTCTCCTTGCTGACGGCGGCCTATTTCATGCGGATGGATTCGCCCGACTGGCAGAATCCGCCTTTGCCCCGCATCCTCTGGCTCAACACGGCCTTCCTGATCGCGAGCAGCGTCGCGCTGCAATGGGCCCACTCCGTCGCCGAGCGCGACGACGTGGGGCGGTTGCGCGCGCTCTTGAAAATTGCGGCGGCGACGTCGGGATGCTTTCTGCTCGGCCAGCTCTGGGCCTGGAGAGAGCTCATCGCCGACCACTATTTTGTCGCGAGCAACGCCGCGAACGCATTCTTCTACTTGCTCACCGCGGTCCATGGTCTGCACCTTGCCGGCGGACTCGTGGCCCTTGCGCGCACAATGCACAGGGCCTGGCGGCCAGTAGATTGGGCCGCGCTCAAGACCAGCGTCGAGCTGTGCACGATCTATTGGCACTTTCTGCTCGCCGTCTGGCTGCTCATGTTCGCCATGCTGGCGGGCGAGATGAATGGCTTCGGCGCGCTCTGCCGCAGGGTGCTCTCATGACGGGATGGGAAACGAGAAAATGACGAGCGAAACCGTCCATGCGCCAGCAGCCGTCCATGCGCCGGCGCCGCACGCCCCAGAACGGCCCGCCGGCTTGACCGGCTTTTTCGGGGACTGGGCCTCCGATCAGCGCTCGTTCAAAAGCGCTTCCTGGGCGAAGACGATGATGTGGATCTTCCTCGTCAGCGACACCTTCATCTTCAGTTGCTTCCTGATCTCCTACATGACCGTGCGCCTGTCGACGACGGTCGAATGGCCGCATCCGAGCGAGATTTTCGCGCTCGAGATCAACGGCCGCAAAATCCCGCTGATCCTGATCGCGATCATGACCTTCGACCTCATCACGAGTTCCGGCACGATGGCTCTTGCCGTCAACGCCGGCTATGCGAGGAACCGGAAGCTTTGCGCCTATCTGCTCTGGGCGACCGCCTTCTTCGGCGCGGCCTTCGTCGGCATGCAGGCTTTCGAATGGACGAAGCTGATCCACGAGGGCGTGCGCCCTTGGAGCAATCCCTTCGGCGCGGCGCAATTCGGCTCCTGCTTTTTCATGATCACCGGCTTCCACGGCTTTCACGTCTCGATGGGCGTGCTCGCGCTCTTGTGGTTCTCCCGCAACGTCTGGATCGGCCTCTACGAGAGCGACAAGCGCGGCTATTTCACGGGACGCGTCGGCACTTATGACGTGGTCGAGACGCTTGGCCTTTATTGGCATTTCGTCGATCTCGTATGGGTGTTCATCTTCGCCTTCTTCTATCTTTGGTGAGGGCTGGCGCGCGAAAGCGAGCGGGCTCAGCCTCGCTGTGAGCAATCGAATCGGTCAGACGGCGCCGTCAGGCGCCGTAGGCAAAAAATGACGGATCAGGAGCGTGGACATGACAGCGACGACGGAAGTCTCGATCGGGGAGGGCGCTCACGGGCGCGCCGCCAGCGCCAAGACGGCGAAGCCGGCGGCGGAGGCTCACGGGCAACAACATCCGCTCAAGCTTTACCTCTTTGTGTGGGCGCTGCTTTTCATCCTCAGCACCTTTTCCTATCTCGTCGACTATTTCGATCTGCAGGGAATGCTGCGCTGGACGCTCATCGTCACGTTCATGTTGCTGAAGGCGGGCGCCATTATCGCGGTCTTCATGCATATGGCCTGGGAGAGGCTGGCGCTGGTCGTCGCCATCTTGCTGCCGCCGATGGCGCTGCTGGTCTTCATCGGTTTGATGAATTTTGAGGGCGACTACACGAACGGCTCGCGCGAAGCACATTTTACTCCGGCGACGCTCGTCTCGTCGCCGACGAAAGGAACGGCGCCGGCGCACGAATAGGCCTCCTGGCGGGAAGTTGCGCAAAAGTTGACAGGCCCGGGCGATCAGAATTCGCTTCGACATTTTGATCTTGCCCGGTTTTTGCCGCTCGGAGGAATGCGGCCGGTCGACATTTTTGCGCCGCCGCGATAGATGTCCGCGGGCAAGCTTCCGCGGACGCGTCCTCGTTCGTCCGCGCCTCAATGGGAATGTCGCGCCGTGGTCGAATTCGCTCTTCCGCCAAACTCCAGGCCTCTCGCCGGTAAGACTTGGCCGCGTCCCGACGCCGGCAACATCCGCGAGCTTCACATCTACCGTTTCGACCCGGAATCCCCCGAAAATCCGCGCATCGATATTTTTTACGTGGATCGGGACGATTGCGGACCGATGGTCCTCGACGCGCTGCTGTGGATCAAGAACAAGGTCGACCCTACGCTCACCTTCCGCCGCTCCTGCCGCGAGGGCATTTGCGGCTCCTGCGCGATGAACATCGACGGGACCAACACGCTCGCCTGCACTAAGGGCGTCGACGAGATTACAGGCGTCGTGAAAATCTATCCGCTCCCGCATATGGCGGTGGTCAAGGACCTGGTGCCTGACCTCACGGGCTTTTACGCGCAGCACGCGGCGATCGAGCCTTGGCTGCAGGCGGGACCTAATCCTGAAAAGGAGCGGCTGCAATCACCGCAGGAACGCGCGGCGCTCGACGGCCTCTATGAATGCATCCTCTGCGCTTGTTGCTCGACCGCCTGTCCCAGCTATTGGTGGAACGCCGACCGCTATCTCGGCCCTGCCGCGCTCCTGCAGGCGCGCCGCTGGATCGTTGATTCTCGCGACGAGGCCCAGCCGGAGCGAGTCGCCTATGTCGACGACGCGTTCCGTCTCTATCGCTGTCACACGATCATGAACTGCTCGAAAACCTGTCCCAAGGGGCTCGATCCGGCGCGCGCCATCGCCGAATTGAAGACGCTCGCGCTGGCGCGCGCCTAGATCACGCTGCATTCGGGCGGAATCGCCCGAACGCAGAAAACGTGATCGATTCTAAAAGTTTAGAGCGCGATCTGTGCGAAAAACCGGTTTCCATTTTTTTCGCATCGCGCTCTAGGCGACGTCAGCCCGGGGCGGTGTCAGAAAAGCGCTGGTCCTTAACGATTTACGGCCTAATCTTCGCCACTCTTCGAGTCTACTGGGCCGCCGTCCAGTCCAAAGACGGATGAAAGACCGCCAATGCGCCTGCGTCGTCCCCATTATGGCATCGTTCTCGGCCTCCTCGCCCTTTGCCTCGCGGGCTGCGGTCGCAAAGGGCCTCTCGAGCTGCCGGCCGACCTGCAGGCGGAGCGTCAGGCGCAGGCCGCTCAGGCGGAGGAGGCCGCCGCCGCGCAGGCCCGGGCGAAAGGACGCCGGCCGAAATTGAGCGAGGAGGGCGTGAAGCCGCCCCCGGGGCCGGCTTTGGGCGATCCCGGCAACCGGCCGCCCGCCGTCTACCCCTTCCCCCTCGATTTCCTCCTCTGATCCCCTAGCCGATGCACTACTTCACCTATCGCGACGGCGTCCTCCACGCCGAGGAAGTCCCTTTGCCGGCGCTGGCGGAACGAGTCGGCACGCCCTTCTATTGCTACTCCAGCGCGACGATTCGCCGGCATTTCGAGGTCTTCGCCGGGGCGTTCGGCCCCGAGGAGGCGTTGGTCTGCTACGCGATGAAGGCCAATTCCAATCAGGCCGTGATCGCGCTGCTCGCCGGGCTCGGGGCCGGGGCCGACGTTGTCTCGGGCGGAGAGCTGGCGCGGGCGCTCGCGGCGGGCGTTCCGCCGAGCCGGATCACCTTTTCCGGCGTCGGCAAGACCGAGAGCGAGATCGACGCGGCGCTCGCCGCCGGCATTTTCTGCTTCAATGTCGAATCGGAGCCGGAGCTCCTGGCGATCTCGGCCATCGCCGCGGCGCGAGGACGGCGCGCGCCGATCTCGCTGCGCGTTAATCCCGACGTCGATGCGCGGACCCACGCCAAGATTTCGACGGGGCGCGCCGAGAACAAGTTCGGCGTTCCCCTCGCGCGCGCCCGCGAGGTCTACGCCGAGGCGAAGAGCCTGCCCGGTCTCGACGTCGCTGGCGTCGACATGCACATCGGGTCCCAGCTCACGGACCTAACGCCATTCGACGAAGCCTTCTCGCTGCTTGCGGAATTCACGCGGGTGCTGAAAGCCGACGGCCACGCCATCCGGCACGTCGATCTCGGCGGTGGACTCGGCATTCCCTATCGCGAGGACGACGACCCCGACTCCTACCATCCCGAACGCTACGCCGCGATCGTGCGCCGCCACTTCGCCGGATCGGGCCTGAAGCTCGTGCTGGAGCCCGGACGCCTCATCGTCGGCAACGCCGGCGCGCTGATCACGCGCGTCATCTATGTGAAGCGTGGCGAGGAGAAGACTTTCGTGATCGTCGACGCCGGCATGAACGACCTCGTGCGCCCGACGCTTTATGACGCGCACCACGAAATCGTGACGGTCGCGGAAAATAATGGCGGACCGCGCGTCCTTGCCGACGTCGTCGGTCCCGTCTGCGAAACCGGTGATTATCTCGCTCTCGACCGCGACATGCCGCCCGTTTCGAGCGGGGACCTCCTCGCGGTGCTGAGCGCCGGCGCCTATGGCGCAGTGCAGGCGGGAACCTATAATTCTCGCCCGCTGATTGCGGAGACGCTCGTCGAAGGCGAGAAATTCGCGATCATCCGGCCGCGCGAGACCATTGAGGAGCTGATCGCGCGCGATCGTCTCCCGGGCTGGGTCGAACGGATCTGACAGAGTTATCGGGCGGCCCAGCGCAGGGGCGCAGACACTGTCCAAAACCTTATCCGGAAGTCCAAATGAGCTCTCTAGCCTCCAAGAAAGAGATAAGCGCGGAAGACCTCGCCGACCTTCGCAAGGCGGTCAGGCTGCTCGAAAACCAGGGCTTCACAAGGCTCCTGAACAACGTCGCCGGCAAGCCCGCCGGCAAAGCGCTGGAATTCGTGCCGAGGCGACTGAAAAACAAGATCGACAAGATCGTCAGCGGAGCGTTGAAGCAGGGCTTGCAACTGGCTCTGGCCTCGCTTGACGGCAAAGACGCCGCTCCGCCCAAGAAAATCACCTCCACGCTCATCTCGAGTCTCGCCGGCGGTTTGAGCGGTTTCTTCGGATTGGCGGGCTTAGCCGCGGAACTGCCCGTGACCCTCACGGTGATGTTGCGGTCGATCGCCGAGATTGCCCGCTCACAAGGCGAGGACCTTTCCCTCCTCCCGGCGCGCCTCGCCTGCATGGAGGTCCTCGCGCTCGGCGCGCCAGTGGAAGAAAAACACGATCAGTCCAGCTATTATCTCGCCCGCGACGAATTCTCTCGCTTCTCGGGCAATGCGGCGGAGGCGCTCTCGGGTCGGGGCGTCGACGCCGCGAGATCTCCGGAGGTGAACGGCTTCTTGGGCCAAGTCGGCGCCAAATTCGGCGTCGTCGTCTGGGAACGCGCGGCCGCGAGCTCGGTTCCGATCATCGGCGTTGCCGGAGGCGCAGCGGGAAACGCCCTGTTCATTCGATATTTTCAGGATCTCGCAACAGGGCATTTCATCGTTCGCAAGCTTGAACGGGCATATGGCGAGGCGATTGTAAGAGCGCGTTTCATGGATATTTTCGCCTCCCTCTATTAAAGGTCTCGTCTCGATCGACTGGACCTTCTCGCAGGGTCCAAGCAGGCGCTGGCGCCCGGGCGCCCCTCGCCGGATCGAAGCCTAGAGTATGTCCCGGAAAAGTGCGAAGCGGTTTTCCGGTCAGGACATGCTCTAAACTTTTGATTTGGCGCGATTCCTTGTCGCTCGAACGATTCCGTTCGAGCGGGAAACGCGCTAGGGAATCGCCAGGACCACCGCTGGGGAACAAAACCGAGCCCCTACGTATCTTCGGCTCGCGCAGCTGCTATAGTGTTGAAAACCCGTTCCCCGCCCCATGACCGACGCCGCCCCTTTCGCCGCTTTGAAGCACTCGGATGACCCGCCGATGCGCCCTTTCGTCTTGTTCGAGGACGGGCGCGAAGGCGGTTGCGCACTGCTGTTCGAGGAGCCGCGCGAGCTGATCCTCGCCAATGCGCCGGAGGAGGTCGCCTCGGCCTTCGCGCGCATGGAAGCCGCGACGAGAGCGGGACGCTTTCTTGCGGGCTATGCGAGCTACGAGCTCGGCTATGCGCTGGAGCCCAAATTTTCCGCTCAGGCTACGCCGGCTTCGCCCACGCCTTTGCTCGCCTTTGGGGTGTTCGGCGCGCCGCGAAGGCTTCCCGCCGAAGCGCTGCAGGGGCCAGCTTTCGAACCGATCGCGCTCACGCCGGTCTGGAGCGAAGCCGAATACGCCGAGCGCTTTCGAAGCTGCCGAGATTACATATTCGCAGGCGACGTCTATCAGATCAATCTGACCTTCCCGCTCCATGGTCGATACGAGGGCGACCCGCTGGCGCTCTATGACGCGCTGCGCAAGCGGCAGCCCGTCGCATTCGGCGGCGTCGTCGCCCTGGGCCGAGAGACCGTCGTGTCGCTGTCGCCGGAGGTCTTCTTCGAGGCGAAAGGGCGCGACATCCGCGCGCGGCCGATGAAGGGCACGGCGCAGCGCGGCTTCCTGCCGCCGGAGGACATGAACCGCGCCAAACATCTGGTCGAGGACGAGAAGTCCCGCGCCGAAAATTTGATGATCGTCGATCTCCTCCGCAATGATCTTTCGCGGCTCGCGGAGGTCGGCTCGGTCAAGGTCACGGATCTGTTCACCGTCGAGACCTATCCGACGCTGCATCAGATGACGTCGGGGATCTCCGCGCGGCTACGCGAGGACGTCGGCGTCGCCGAGCTCTTCGCCGGCCTCTTTCCATGCGGTTCGGTGACCGGAGCGCCGAAGATTCGCGCGATGGAGATCATCCGCGACCTCGAATGCGCGGCGCGGGGCGTTTATTGCGGCTCGCTCGGCCTGATCACCCCCTCCGGCGAGGTGCGCTTCAACGTGGCGATCCGCACCCTGACGATTTTTCCAGGGGGAGAGCTCGTCTGCAACGTCGGCTCAGCGATCGTCGCCGATTCGACCGCGCGAGAGGAATATGCGGAATGCCTGATCAAGGCGCGGTTCTTGACGGGGAAATGAGCGGCCTATGGCGGGACGCGGCGTGAACGCAGCGCGTTCAGGCTCCCTTCCGAGGGACGAGCTTGTGAGGCGCCCCTTCGGCTGAGCGGGTCCTCAGTTTCGGGAAACCGTGAAGTCCAGCATCGTCTTCACGGCGCCGTCGCATATGCGGACTGCTCCGGCGCAGCCGCTTCCGCGCCCTGCTTCAAAACTTTGATCTGCGCGTCCTGGCAGAGCTGCGAAAAAGCCCCGGGACCGCCGAACGCCCTTTCGCTATCGCCGTAGCCGATGGCGGCCAGACGGTAGATCAGCTTACGAGCGAGACTGGGTTTGTGGAAGTAGCCGGAATGCGTGTCGACCTTCCCCGTCCAATGCGCCCAGAGCAGGCGAAGATGGCCGAGCCATGAAAGATCGCGCGAGGAGCCCTTCGTCACGTCCGTGACCACGCCGTTTCCCTGTTCGTCGAGACTGTCTGTGCAGTCGAAATAAGCGAGCTGCTCGGCGAAGGAGTCCTTGCTCTGAGTAGCGTCCAGCTCGGCAAAGAGCTCGTAAAGCGTCCGCACGCCGAGGCGCAGCTTGCCGAGCGTTAGGTCTTCAGTGACGCCCCAGCCCGACAGCACGCCGACATTGCCGAGCCGGTAGCCGAAGCGGCGGTTTTTTGTCGGCAGGGAGAAGAAATTGGCGGTCGTCGAGATGTTGCGCAAAATCTCGTCGCCTTCATTGCTGAAGAGATGCGCCTCCTGGAAGCGAATGAGCGAAGACTCCAAGGCGTTGCCGCGTCCCGAAAGCAAGGCCTCTCCCGGTATGTCCGGCGAGACGAGCACGAGGCGGCGCAGAAGGAAGCTCTTGCCGATCTTGGACCGAGCCTCGCGCTGCGTCCGCTCATCCAGACTGCCTGGCTCCACGGCCCCCGCCATGGCGGCGAGCGCCGCCGGTGAAAACACGTCGGAAAGGATGCGCACGGCGTTGGTCACCACGAAACCGCCCATGCTGTGACCAATGAAAGAAAGGTCGGCTCTCTTGCCCCCGAGCTTTCCGTCGAGCTTCTCGTCAATCTGGCGAATGAGATCGACGAGATCGGGCACGCCGTAATTCGTCGCGCGGTAGCCGTCGCGGAAATAGACGATATACCTCAGCATGAACAGCGTGATGGGCACGACCGCCAGGGCCGAAAAATAGTAGCTTACGAAAACGGAGGCGAGGATCGCGAAGAGCAGGACGCCGATCAAGAACCAGGGCGCGGCCGTGAAGGCGCTGCGCCAGGGCGTTCCAGCCGCTTCGGAAGGCCAGCGGTAGCCGATGCAAACCGCGCCGCTATCCAGGATCGCGGCGTCTTCGTTCAAGGCCAGAAAGGACTTCTCAAAGGTCTGCAACGCGCTTTCGCGGGGCGTGTTGTAACCGTGCACGGATATCAGCAGCTTGGGTCTCGGCGAGCGAGCGAGCGCGTCTCCGATGTCGTCGACGCTCGACGGCTTCGTGTAAGGCGGCGTCGGCAGGAGAGTCTGCTTGTCGTCGAAATTGAGCGGGGCCGTGCTCTCGACGAAATAAGACGGGACCTTGGCGGCGCCCGGCTCTTCTGTCGCGTCCACCTTGGAAATACGGAAAAGTTGCACGGCCATAGCTCAAACTCCCAAAGCCTAAAGAATCTTCGCCGACAGCCCGCGCCGCTGGCCGAGACCAAGCAGCGGGTTGGCGAAGCCGTGAGCGCATCTTCAATTAACGCATCATATTACCAGGCGATTTCGTGATGGACAATTCCGGCTGTGTCGTTACGCCCCGCCGGGTAGCGCCGCGCGCCATCGGCCGCCCCCCACGCCTTGATCCGGCCGCTCTCCTTTGGGAAAAGTCTCACCCTGAAGATTCGGCGGACCGAGTGATTCGGCCGGCTTCTTTCGAGGGTGGGGGGTTCATGGGGAGCGCTTGCACGCAAGGTCTCGACACCGGTTTCGTCGATCTCGGCTATCTCAAGGTCGCGGCGCTCGGCGTCGTCCAAGGCATCACGGAACTCTTGCCGATTTCCTCGACGGCGCACATGCGCATTGTCCCGGCGGTGCTCGGCTGGCGCGATCCGGGCTCGGCTTTTTCCGCCGCGATGCAGGCGGCGGCGCTCGTTGCTGTCATCGCCTATTTCTGGTCCGACGTGCGCGGCCTTGTCGTCGGCTCCGCGAGCGCGCTCATGCGCCGCGACTTCAAGGATTGGTCGCTGCGCTTCGCGGTCTGGATCATTCTTGCGAGCGTGCCCATCATCCTTGCCGGATTGGTGCTCTCGCCGGTGCTAAACGCCTGCGGCACGCCCTTGCGCTCGCTCACTGTGATCGGGCTTTCCTGCCTCGTGATGTCCGCGCTGCTCGCTTTGGCCGAGCTTTATTGCAATCATCAGCGAACGCTCGACCACCTCTCGCTTAAAGATGCGATGATCGTCGGAGTCGCTCAGGTCGGCGCGCTCATTCCCGGCGTCTCGCGTTCGGGCTCGACGTTGACCGCGGCGCTGTTTCTCGATTTGAAGCGCGAGGAGGCGGCGCGATTCTCATTTCTTCTCGGTCTGCCGGCCATCGCGGGCGCGGGGCTGCACGAATTTTACAAACTGTACAAAGCGCACCTCGATATGCACGGTTGGTCGATTCTCGCCGTCGGCCTTATCGTCGCGTCGATATCGGCGTGGGTGGCGATCTGGAGCCTGATGCACCTTCTCGAGCGGTTCTCGACTTGGCCCTTCGTCGCCTATCGCGCGCTCATCGGCGTGCTGTTGCTGCTCGGCCTCGGCGCGTCGGTATCCGGATGAACCGGCGCCTCGGCCGCCAGCGCTCCACCGTCTTGCGAAATTTGCAAGCGCTTTTTTGTCTTTCGTACGCGATTCTAGCTATTGCTTAGAGGGTCCTTGCAGACCTAACATTGGCTCATGGTCAAGACCGCTTTCTCGATTAGACCGGCAAGAGCGAGCGACGCCGAGGCGATCGCCGAGACGCACGACGTTTCCTGGCGCGACGCCTATCGCGGCGTGATCCCGGGCGTCGAGCTGGAGCGCATGATCGCCCGACGCGGGCCGCGCTGGTGGCGGTCAGCGATCCTCAAGCGCACAGGGCTGCTCGTGCTCGATCTCGAGAAGGAGATCGTGGGATACGCCACCTATGGGCGCAACCGCGTGCCGACCATGCCCTACGCCGGCGAGATCTTCGAGCTTTACTTGCGCCCGGAGCATCAGGGACTGGGCTTCGGCCGCAACCTCTTCAACGCCGCGCGGCGCGAGCTCGCCGAGCACGGCTGCCTGTCGACGATCGTCTGGGCGCTCGCCGACAATGAAAAAGCCTTGGGCTTTTACAGGCGCCTCGGCGGCACCCCGATCCGTCGCGCCGAAGAGCGATTTGGCGGCAACATGCTGACCCGAGTCGCCTTCGCCTTTGCTTCCGCCCCCGTGCGCTGAGCCTGTCTTCCTCCCGAGGAAGAGATTGCGCCCGCGGTGGCGCGAGCTCAGATCATTGTTTCGGTCCCATGCCTTCCAAAATATCTCCGTTTGAAGAAATCCGCATGCTGCTTGCCGGCTTGCCGGCGCCCTCGCATGAGGCGGCGGCTGCGGTGCGCGAGCGCGACGCCCAACTGACGAAGCCGCCTGGCTCGCTGGGGCGCCTCGAGGAGATCGTCGAATTTCTCGCCGCCTGGCAGGGAAAAGGGAAGCCGGAGATCAATCGCCCGCTTGTCGCCGTCTTCGCTGGCAATCACGGCGTCGTCGCGCAGGGCGTCTCGGCCTTCCCGCCCGAGGTGACGCGGCAGATGCTCGAGAACTTCACCAACGGCGGCGCGGCGATCAATCAGCTCTGCAAGAGCTTTGGCCTCGGCCTGAAAGTTTTCGAGCTCGCATTGGAGCATCCCACGCGGGACTTCACCGTAGAACCGGCGATGACCGAGGCCGAAGCCGCCGCGACTCTCGCTTATGGGATGGAGGCGATCGACGACGGCGTCGATTTGCTTGCCCCGGGTGAGATGGGAATTGGCAACACGACAGCGGCTGCTGCGATTTATGCAGCGCTTTATGGGGGCCCGGCGTCGCTTTGGACGGGACGCGGAACCGGCGTCGACGATACGGGGCTTGCTCGCAAGACAGCGGCGATTGATGCGGCGCTCGCGCTGCATGGGCCGCACCTTTCCGACCCGCTTGAAATCCTGCGGCGCCTCGGCGGCCGCGAGATCGCCGGCCTCATGGGGGCGATCCTCGCCGCCAGACGCGCCAGGGTCCCCGTCGTGCTCGACGGCTATGTCGCCTGCGCGGCCGCCGCCCTGCTGCATGCGCTAAACGAGGACGCGATCGCCCATTGCCTCGCCGGCCATGTTTCGGCCGAGGGCGCGCATGCCGAAGTTCTGAGGCGGCTCGGCAAGAAGCCGCTGCTCGACCTCGGCATGCGCCTCGGCGAAGGCTCGGGCGCCGCGCTCGCCGTCGGGGTGATCAAAGCGGCGCTTGCCTGCCATCGCGACATGGCGACTTTTGCCAGCGCCGGGGTGAGCGGGGCAGGGTGAGGCGGAAAACGCGTCACTGTCGAACTAGTCGATGAACCCCGCCTATGCTGCGCTTGCGGACTGGGGCCCGGCTTCCTTCGCCATCGGGCTCCGCTTAATGCGGAGCGTCGCTCGCGTTCCGGGATACTCGCTGTCATAGCCCCATTCGGCGTCGAGCTTGCTGGCCATGGCGGAAACAATCGTCTGCCCGAGCCCTGGCTTAGCGATTCCGCCAAACATATCCCGACCAAGACCATCATCTTCGACAATCAGGGAGATTGATCGCGAGCGCTCCGAGCGAAGCTCGATTCGGATTTCGCCGTCTCCTAAGGGATAGGCGTGCTTCAGAGCATTGAGAACGAGTTCCGTCAGGGCGATGCCGATGGCGAGGGCGTGATCGGGTATGACGTCGATCGTCTCTTCGGGCAAGCGTAAGGCGATTGTGATGCGATCGCTGGACGACCGCCGCAAATCGTCGACCACCGTAGCCAAGTAATCATTGAGAGACACGGAGGCGACTTCGTTTGACGCGTAGAGCTGCCTATGAAGCTGAGCGATAGCCAGGACACGCTGGCGCGCCTGCCGCAGAGCCGTTTTCGCTTCCTCGGTCGCCGAACCCGCCTCTTGAATACCCAGCAGAGAAGAAATCAGCTGCAAGCTGTTTCCCACTCGATGATTGACCTCGCGCAAAAGAATTTCCCGCTCTGCAGCCAGCGCTTGGAAGCGATCGCGGGCGATGCGGATTTCAGCCTCCATTTCTTTTTTGGCTTTCTGCAGCCGAAGCTTGGCGACGGCCTGCTCCAAGCTCGTCGCTAAGAGCGTCATGAATTCACCGCCGATATCCTTGAAGACATAGTCGGCGGCGCCCGCCTTCAGCGCAGCCACCGCCACGCGCCCATCATCGGTGCCGGTAACATAAACGACCGGCGGGGGGTCGGGCAGCGCCCGTATCGCCGCGAGGGTCGCGAGACCATTCTGCAGTGGCATGAAATGGTCGAGAGCGACGGCGTCGAGACCTCCTTGGGCCACGCGCGCCACGCCGCTCCCGCCGTCGTTGGCGACTTCCACGAGAAAGCCGCTCTGCTCCAAATGCCTCTGCACGAGCAGGGTCACGCCTGGATCATCATCGATATAAAGGATGTGCAAAGGGGAGGTCACGGCGCTTCCGGCACTTGGATGACGGAGAAGAACAGGCCGAGCTGCCGCACCGCAGTGACGAATTGGGAATAGTCCACGGGCTTGGTAATGTAAACGTTGCAGCCCAAGTCATAACAACGTCGGACCTCCCGATCGTCGTCCGTTGTGGTCAGGATCACCACCGGCGTTCGCCTCAGATGCGGATTTTCCTTGAGGCGCCGCAGAACCTCGGTTCCGTCCATGTCCGGCAGATTAAGGTCCAGGAGGATCAGAAGCGCGAGGCCGGCGCTAATCTGACCCGATCCGTCCGGACCCAAAAGATGGAGCAAAGCGCGCGAGCCCTCGGCGATCGCGACGATGGCGTTGGTGATCCCCGCGGCGCGAATATTCTTTTCGATGAGGCGCGCATGCCCCTCATCGTCCTCGATCATGATGATGGTCACGGGCGTCATGGGCTTCTCATCTCATTGAGCGGCGCAGACGCGAGGCAACACCACTTTGAAGGTCGAGCCGCAGTCCAGCGTCGACGTGAGCCCGATCGTTCCGCCGAGGCGCCGGAGCAAGGCGCGCACGTTCGCCAGCCCAATGCCCTCGCCGCGCTGATCTTGAGCGCCGGCGCGGCGAAATAGGTCGAAAATTCGTTTTTGATCCGCTTCGGCGATTCCGCGACCATTGTCCCGGACCTCGTAAATCACCCGATCGTATGCGGCGTATCCGGTGACCTGAATTTGCCCCGGCTCTCCATCCCGCAGGTATTTTAACGCATTGTCGAGAAGATTGGCAAATATCTGTTCGAGAGCGAGACGGTCGCAAGTGACGGGCGGCAAGGTCCCCACTTCCATCTTCGCGCCGACGGCCTGCGCTTGATGAGCGAGAGTGGCCACAACTCCTTTTACCAGCGCCGACATGTCGATTTTCTCCAGCTTCAGCTCGCGCTTGCCGGCTCGGGAGATGGCCAAGATGGCGTTGATCAAGTGGTCAATCTTGACGGTCGCCGCCCTGATGAAGCCGAGCGCTTCGTCGAACTCGGCGGCCGCCGCCTGAGCGTCAAACGATTTGGAGTTTGGTGTCTCGCCTCCTTGCGCGAGATGATCGAAGATTGAGTCTCGCAATGTTTGGAGCTCGCCCGTAAAGCCCATGATATTGACCAACGGCGCGCGCAAGTCGTGGCCGACGACATAGGCAAAGCTTTGCATCTCGTCATGAGCCGCCCGCAGTTCGGCGACCCGCTCCTCCACCTTGCTCTCGAGCGCGGCATTCGCCGCGACGAGACGCTGACGCGAGAGAAGCGAAAAGGATATCGCCATCCAACCCAAGAAGAATATGAGAAGGGTGTCGCCCAAGCCAACAAAGAAGAGTTGCTGGCTCGCGCGCGCGGAATCCGCTGATCGCACCGAGAGAAGCCGCTCCTCCTCGCCTTTCAAGCGCGCGACCCGCTCCCTGATGGTCGCCATTAGGGCGCGTCCCTTGTCGTTCCGGTCAAATGACTCGAGCGCGCGACCCCTATCGCCCTCGTCGAGAAGCCGAAGCTTGCTGGCCAAATCTGCGAGCTTGTCATTGATCAGGCGCTCAAGCTCAGCTAACTCCGCTTGCTGACCGAGATTGTCAGCGGTCATGATGTTGAGCTCCGCCAATCTTCGCGGAATTTCATTGACCGCAGCGATATAGCACGCTCGATAGGCGCTGTTGCCACTCGCGAGAATATCGCCTCTCTGTTCAGATTCGGCCGTACGAATGAACAGCAGCAGCTCCGAGAGCCTGTTCTCAACCATTAAGCTATGGCTCGCCAATTTCGCTTGCGATTGCGACTGCTGCGACGTCCACGCGAAGAGCGCCACGTTGACGGAGAGAATTGCTGCGCTCGCCGCGATCAGGACCCCCTGCCACGTCGAACCAAGCCCGATCAAAAAGCGGGCAATCCAAGGTTCTTCGTCGAATTGTGGCGGAGCCTGCGCAGGACTAAGCATGGAACGCTCGCTCGAAGCTCGCTCGAACCGCATCTGGACTACCCCGAACGAGGCCTTAAATAGAATGCTAGCCGCGTCAGGCAACGGCCGCGCGGAGGACGGGACAGCGATCGCTTGCCCCTTAATTTGCGCGGTCCGGAGGAGGGAGAGGAGAAGGGCTGCTCCAATGAGCAAAGCGAATGTCATTCACGTTATCGACGATGACGCCATCATTCGCGACTCGGTTGCGCTCGTGCTGGCCAGGAACGGGCTTTGCGTCCAGACGCACGACTCCGCGTCCGAATTCCTCGATCGCGTGGACTCCGATAACACGGCTTGCGTCGTGACGGATGTGTGCATGCCGGGAATGGACGGCATAGAGCTGTTGGCGAAGCTGAGGGAGCTCGGGCTCGTTTTTCCCGTCATCGTGCTCACGGCGAATGGGGATGTCCCGCTCGCCGTGGAAGCGATCAAGCGCGGAGCCATCGATTTCCTCGAGAAGCCTTTCGACGACGAATCCCTGCTCGCTTCGGTGCGCGAAGCCTTGATGCAAAACGACGGGACGGAAAGCCGAAAAGGAGAGGCCGCCGTCATGGCGAAACTGGAGAGCTTGACCGATCGAGAAAACGAGGTTCTGGCCTGTCTCCTTAAGGGGAGCCCCAATAAGATAATCGCTTATGAATTGGGGATCAGCCCGAGAACCGTTGAGGTCCACCGCGCCAACATCATGCATAAGATGAAAGCGGGCAGCCTGGCGGAACTTGTTCGCATGTCGGTCGCCGCGCAATACGCGCGCGGAGTGGCATAGGGTCCCACCGATAACCTTTCATGCGTTAAAGGACGGCGCTTGAAATCGCCGGCGCCGGCCGGGGGGCCATCCAAGCGTGTCGCGCGGCCCGGCGATGGCGTGCGGAAGCCAGCTCGAAGCTAAGAGCAGGGGCGCGATCGATGTCGAGCGCGCATAAGAATTCAGCCATCCAATTGTGGGCGTCGCGCTCTCGAACGCGCACCGCAAGCGCCTGGTGGCGTTCGATGCGTTCCTCTCGCGGCATTGTGATGGCGCGCTGTATCGCGTGAGCGACCTCGTCCAGGTCGTATGGATTGACGATGAGAGCCTCGCGCAAATCCTCAGCGGCTCCGGCGAAGCGTGAGAGCACGAGGACCCCGGGATCTTCTTCGTCTTGAGCGATGACATATTCTTTGGCGACGAGATTCATTCCGTCGCGCAGCGGCGTCACGAGCCCGACTTGACTGCCCCTATATAACGCCGCGAGCGCCTCGCGGGCCACATTGCGACAGATGTAACGCACAGGGGTCCAATCGACGTCCCCATGCTGACCGTTGATCTCGCCGCAAAGCCCCTCGAGCTCCTGTCGGATTTGCGCATAGGCCTGAACGTCTTCACGCGACGGCGGAGCAATCTGCATCAGGGTCGTCGCTTTGCGGTTCTGGGGGTAGAGCTCGAGCAGACGCCGAAAAGAACGCAGCCGTTCCGGGAGCCCCTTCGTATAGTCCAGACGGTCCACTCCTATAATGTTGATCAGGGGTTCACCGACTCTCCGCAATCTCTCGATTTCAGCCGCCGCGCGCCGGCTCTTCGCCATCTCGGAAAAAGAGTGCGTGTCGATCCCAGCCGGACAGATCACGGCAGTCACGATCCTCCCGGCAATGCGTAAGGTGTTCCCCGACATGGGCTCGCCATCCAAGTGTCCGCAAGCGAAGCGGAAGAAATTCTGTCGATCGGCGTTTGTTTGGAAGCCGACCACGTCATAGGAGCAAAGCGCGTTCAAGAGCCAAAGGTGTTCCGGGACTGCGAGCAGCACCTCCGGCGGAGGAAAGGGAATATGCAGGAAGAACCCCAGTCGATTGCGCGCGCCGAGCGCTCTCAAATTCGAGCCTAGGGGAATGAGGTGATAATCCTGAACCCAGATCAAATCGTCGGGACGCAAGCGCGACATCACCTCTTTGGCGAAGCGGAGATTGACCCTTCGATAACCCTCGATGCACCCTGGCGCAAAGCGCGCGAGATCAAGCCGGCAATGATGAACCGGCCACAGCGCCGCGTTGCAAAAGCCAAGATAATGCTCTCGGTAGTCGCGTTCCGTCAGCGGCATCGTAATTTGCGTCAACCTGTCGTAGCGTGCGCATGCGCTGGTGATCTCGCTCTCGGTTGATACGAGATCCCCGTTCCATCCAAACCACACGGCGTCATGATCTTGAAGGGCGTCGAGAATGCACGTTCCGAGCCCTCCAGCAGCAACGCCGGATGGTGGCGGAACCCGGTTTGACACAATCACGAGGCGCTGCATGTCAGTTGCTTTCGCTGAGGAACTTTCCGGAGACGGGCATGCGAGCCCGGCTCTTCTCGCCAAGCATGAGGAGATTTGCTGCATTTGTTCCATGGGGTCGCCGGTCCGACATTCGTCGAACTGCACAAAGGTGGATTGCCGATCCACGCCCACGGCTGTCGGGAAGATTTGCCGAGATCTTTCGATCTCGGCGAGTCGGGGCGAGCGAGGAGCATGCAAGAGCGATGGCGTCATTGCCAGTCGGAGGGCAGAGAGGGAGCGCGAGGGAGCGAGGTGACGCGGTTCGACCGGCGCACCATTCTAGCGACGAAAATCCAGTCGCCGGCATTGGCCACCCTATTGATGAGCTCTCCAAAAGTCTCTGAGTTGCGCACGGGCGGAAGAACGCGCCAAACCACGGCCCCGCACATGGGCGTCAAAGCGATAAAGGCGAATATGTAGATGAACGCCGGCGGCGCCGCCATCAAGACAATCAGAGACGGAATGGCGCCAACGATAAGAACGGGCGCGACCGCACCCATGACTGCGAGTAGGAACAGGCGGATCATCGTCTCCTCCGACCATTGCGTCGTCTTCTGGTTAAGTTGGGCGGAGACTCACGACGGTTATGCGGCAGAATACGTATAACGAGGCGGGTACTTTCCACAATTTCAATTCCTTCAAGTAGTTCCTTCTTCAAGAGCAGAAAGTCGGCCCAAATTCGCTCAGCGCGGGTTCCAAAAAGTCCGAAGCCAAGCCGTGTTTGAATCCGATGCGGCCGGATCGGGAGCGGAGCCCCGCGTTATAAAAGTCGCCAATGATCTCGACGGGTTCGACGCGCTATCTTCGCAAAGTCTGAATTCCGGTGAAGGCGATCGCAGTGAGACGGACCACTCGTAAGGCCGTCGACCATGCGTGCAGGGCGAGCCCAGGCAAACACGCTATCGCGGGCGATGTAACGTCCGCGGTAAAGCGCAATGTTGCAAGGAGGAACATGCCTTGAAGACCAACGTGCTCTCCCTCGAGCCGAAACAATCGGTTTCGCGCTTCTTGTGGTCCGCGATCGATGTGGCTTCGCCAAACAAGACGGACGACTGCAGGGAGCCATCGTTCCCCGAGGAAGGCCGGGAGTCGATGCTGTTGGACAGCGCCGACATGCTGGTCGGGATCAAGATGTGCCGCAAGCTCACGGGACTCTCGGGTCGGGAGATCCTGTTGGGGGTCAGCACGTCACCGCGTCACCACTCGACGCTCCGAGGCTATCTGAGATTGTGTCGAGGCAATGCCCGCAGGGTCCAGGCGCTTCTGGTTCACGACCTCCGCAGCTATCTCGAGATCGGCGCACGACAGTTCGCAGCTGACCAGCTCATTGTGTTGCGTCTCTTCCTCGCCGATCAACTGAGAGATGCTTCGAAACAGCGTGCGTCGTTGCCTGAAGCGGAGAAAATCGAAACTCGTATGACGCAGCATTAGAAGCGTCGAGACTCGCTGCGCGCTGGCCGCTCGCGGGATTCACCTGGAGCTGGAATCGACTCCGAAGCTCTTGAACTTCACTTCTTCGAAGTGGAGGGCGGGATCATGCGGTATGACATCGAGATTCAAACTTTGAGACGACAGCCTTCCGATGGCGCCGAGCGTCATATAGGAGGCGACCACGCGGTCGGATTGCGAAATCAGCAAATTGGTACGTGCATTGAGCAGCGCTTGATGGGCGTTCAGCACGTCGAGCGTCGTGCGCTGGCCCAGCTCCGCCTCTCGGCGTACGCCGTCCAAGGCCTTCTCCGCGGCTTTCACGGTCGCTTGATCGGATTTGATCTGCGCTTTGGCGGCGTCGAGACGACTGTAGCTCGAAACGACATTTGCGCGCACCTTGCTCCGTTGAACGTCCAGCTCGAGTCTAGCCCGTCCCAGCTTTTCCTTTGACTGGCGAATCGAAGCGTATTCTTCACCGCGCTGGTACAGGGGAACCTTCAGAGAAGCGCGCACGTCGGCGGTAAAGAGCCGCGCCCCGTGATAGCCCCAGAAGTCGTCCTGGTGCGCAACCTGACCATCGAGCGAGAGCGTCGGCGCCAGGGCGCTTTCGGCGGCGTGCACGGCGAATTCCGCCGCATCCACCTCGCTCATCGCCGCTCTGACAGCGGGGTGCTCTTGTATGGCGATATCAATTCCCGCCTGCACCGAGCCAGGCAGCAACCGTTCCACAGAGGACGCCGGCTCCAATCGGCCTGGATCCACGCCGATGACCTGGTGGTAGTCGGCGACGCTGTTCTTCAGTTGCGCCTGCGCGGCGGCATATTCCGAGCGGGCCTGGGCTAGGGCCGCCTCGGCCTGGGCCAAATCGGTATTGGTGACCTCGCCGACGCGTAGCCTTTGCTGTGTCTGTTGGAGCTGCAACTCGAGATTTGAAACGTTGTTCTTGCGCAGCGACAGGATTGCGGTGTCGCGCAGCACATTCATGTAGGCGGCGGCGCCAGTTTGCAGAATCATCTGCTCGCTGAGCTCCGCCATGGCGCGCGCCGCGAATACGCCGGCTTCGGCCTCGCCGACAGCGTTCGTGGTTCGACCGCCGTCGAAGAGCGTTTGCGAGACGCTGAAGGCTCCCCCGCGCGGTACGCCTGAGTACGCCTGCTGCACAGCGAGGCGCTTGCCGTTGATCGGGCTCACCGGCGCGATGCTCGTGGTCCAGATGAAGGGAACCCGCAGATCCGGAATGGGAAACTTCCAATCGGAGTTTTCCACCCCGACGTTCCCTTGAAGCCCCGCGCTCGGCCGCAACCCGGACCAGGCCTTTGCGACGTCCTCGTCGCGGATGCGCACGCCGGCCCGGTCTCGATTGAGCTCGGGATTGGTGGTGTAGGCGCGAATGAGCGCGGAATTGATCGTCTCAGCCGAAGCGTTTTGGGTCGGAAAGGAACTGCTCGCGGCGGCGGCCAGGATTAACAGAGCGCCGACCGATTGGATTGAAGGCCGCGCACCGCTTCGCGAGCTCGCGAAGACGCCGGATCGCAGGCGTTTCATCCTCCGATCCGGCAAGCACCATGCGAATTTTTGCGCGGCGATGTTCATCCGACCTCAATACCGCCCCTGGCGGTCGCCTTCCCAGCGGATCGTCTTTGGGACTTTATCAAGATTCGAAGGACGTCGCCAATCGACGCAGTCTTACGCATGTCTTCCCTTCAGTCGGACAATGCCGAGCCACTTCATGATGATGCGCTCGTAGAAGGGTTCGCAATGCCCTTTGCGCACCTTGCGCAGGAAGTAGAATTCATAGGCGACTTTGGCGAGATGCACCCAGTAGCCCTTTGAAGACCAGTTGATGTTGCGCGGCGGAATTTGCGGCTGCGCGATGAAGGCGATGCCGCTGTCGCCAAAATCCGCAAGGCAGACCGCATTCCAAGTGCCCTCATGCGTGGGTTCTTTGCCGACGATGAGATCGCGGATGTTGTGGGCCGTGGCGGTGCACATGGATTCGATCATATAGCCAGTTTTGGGCATGCCGACGGGGACCGGAGTCGCCTCGAAAGGCGGCAAAGCGACGCAGACGCCGATGGCGAAGACATTCGGATATTTGGCGCTGCGCTGCTTGCGATCGACGGCGATGAATCCACGCGGATTGGTGAGGCCGTCGATCCACTTGCCGTCCTCGTCCTTCAAGCAATCGACGCCACGGAAGGCCGGCAACAGCATCGTGAAATTGGTGGCGATCTTATGCGTCTTTTTCACCGAGCCGTCTTCGTTGAGCTCAGTCGCCTCGACCGAATCGGGGTTGACGCGATCGATCTTGGCGTTCGTCACCCATTTGATGTCGCGATCGCGCATGAGCGATTCGAGCATGCCTTTGGTGTCGCCGACACCGCCGAGGCCGAGATGGCCGATGTAGGGCTCGGAGGTCACGAAGGTGATCGGCACGCGGTCGCGGATCTTGCGCTTGCGCAGGTCCGATACGACGGTGAGCGCATATTCATAAGCGGGCCCGAAGCAGGAGGCGCCTTGCACGGCGCCGATGACCATCGGTCCGGGGTTCTTGCAAAACTCTTCCCATTCCTCGCCCGCCGGCCCCGCGTGCTCGACCTGGCAAATGGATTTGGTGTTCGCCTTGGGACCCAGACCTTCGATCTCGTCGAAGGCGAGATGCGGGCCTGTCGCGATGACCAGATAGTCGTACGGCAAAGAGCTTCCGTCATTGAGCTCCACGCGGTTCTCGACGGGCTTTAGACGCTTCGCGCCGACAGAGGTGAAGCCGATCTTGCGTCTCTTAAACACCTCGGTGAGGCTGACCTTGATATCCGTCGGCTTGCGCCATTTGACGGCGACCCAAGGATTTGAGGGGACGAACTGGAAATAGTCGGTTTGCGAGACGACGGTGATTTCGGCCTGCTTTCCCAGCATGTCCTTCAGCTCGAAGGCGAGCGGCACACCGCCGATGCCCGCGCCCAGCACGACAATCTTAGTCATGGCGTTTCTCTCTCCGTGCCGCGCTCGCTTTCTCGCTTCGCGGGCGTTTGTTTGAGACGAGGGTGTCTAAGAGGGCTGGCGCGGTAGCCGTCTCACGCTTGAACGCCATGTCCGCGCGCCATCCGATTGAAGGAGTCGATCGGCGCGCAGTCCCTGCCTTGTTGATCTCGCCAGGTCGTAAAGTCGCGCCTGGCGTCTGTCGATCCATCGCCAGAGGCGACACATCGCAATCTCGACATTAGGCGCTCGCTACGTGATCGAAAGCGACAATGTCGCAATGCCAATCGTCAAAATGCGGCGCCTGAAGCGTAGCCGAACCTCTTCAAAAGCATCGCGAGGGGACAAATTCCCGTGAAAGCGGATTGAAGGAGATTGAGCCCCACGAAGGCCGTGAGCAGCAGCCACCAGTCGCTGAAATAATGCGCGAGCGACAGGCTCAGCAGAATCACGACTCCCGCGAAGGCCATGACGATTCGGTCGATGCTCATGTTCTTTGTCCTCTGGAGGCGACGGGAGCGAGGGAGCAGCTCGCTTTCGCCTCGCCGCGGCGCTTAAGCTTTGCTACTTTCACGCGCTCTGCGTCCCCTGCGCAGAACAGGTCGGCAAGCAGCGCTATGAAGCGTGTCACGTCGGCGGTGGCGAGCGAGTAGTATATGGCTTGCGATTCGCGGCGAGTCTTGACGAGCTTGTCTCTCCGCAATCGCGCGAGATGCTGGGACAGGGACGATTGGCTGAGGCCTAAAGCCCGCTGCAACTCAGAGACGCCCGCCTCTCCATTGTGGAGCTCACAAAGGATCATCAGCCGATGCCGGTTGCCCAGCGCCTTCAGGAATTGTTCCGCTTCCGCTGCTCTGGGGGCGAGTTCAGAAAAATTCATACTTGCTAATGTATATATTGCTAATGTATGAGTCAATAGCGCAATGAGAGGGGACCGGGGGGTGACGGCGACCATGCGAAAGCGATTGATCCTGGGCCTGCTCTCAGCGATGCCGATGATTTGCGGAAGCGCCAGCTTGGCGAGCGAGATCACGGTCCGCGCAGCGCCGGTCGACGACCTCAAATCGGTGATCGCCACCGTCGAGCCCGTGCACGTCCAGACTTTGCGCGCGCGAATTGGCGGCACGATCTCGGCGCTGAAGGTGAAGGAAGGCGATCGCGTCGCTGCAGGGGAAGAGGTCGCCCTCGTCACGGATCAAAAGCTCTATCTGCAGATCCAGGGGATCGATCAGCGGATCCAATCGCTGCAGGCGCAACGCGACAAGGCCAGGGCCGATCTCGATCGCGCGCAAGATCTCCTCCAACATGGCGTAACGACAAAGGTTCTCCGCGACCAGGCCAGGACTGCCTTCGATGTCGCCGAAAAAAGCCTGGCGGCCATGCGCAGCGACCGCGGAGTCGTCGAGCAGCAAGCGAGCGAAGGGAAGGTTTTGGCCGCGGGCGCGGGACGGGTTTTGACTGTTCCCGTCTCGGTCGGGCGCGCCGTCATGCCCGGAGAAACCATCGCAACGGTCACCGAAGACAAGTATATTCTGCGCTTGCAGCTCCCTGAGCGACACGCCCGCTTCATCCGTGCAGGCGATACGGTCCAAATCGGCGGGCGCGGTGTCGAGGAGAGCGGCCAGGACGCGCGGACTTCGGGCCGTGTGCTCCTCGTCTATCCCCAGATTCAAGGCGGGCGCGTCGTCGCCGACGTAGAGGTGAATGGCCTCGGCGACTACTTCGTCGGCGAGCGCACGCGCATCTATGTCCCCACGGGCAAGCGCAAGGCGATCTTCGTCCCGCGCGCAGCGGTTTATCGGCGCGCGGGCGTGGACTTCGTGCGCCTCAAAGACGGGGCCGAGATCGTCGTGCAGACGGGTGAGGCGCGCGGAAAGGAAATCGAAGTTCTCTCCGGACTGAGAGACGGCGACGTGGTGACGGCGCCATGAAGCTTGGCATATCCGGAGCCCTGACGCGGACCTTCATCGGTTCGCCGCTCACTCCTCTTCTGCTCATGGCCTCCCTCCTCGTCGGGCTCCTCGCGCTGCAGGCGCTGCCGCGCGAGGAGGAGCCGCAAATCTCCGTGCCGCTCGTCGACATCATCGTTCCGACGAACGGCTACAAGGCGGAGGATGCGATCGAGCTCGTGACGCGGCCGCTCGAGGACCTCATCAAGAGCATCAACGGCGTTGAGCATGTCTATTCGCAGACCCAGGACGACAATGTCGTGGTCACGGCGCGATATTTCGTCGGCACTCCCCAGGACAATGCGGTCCTCCGCGTGCACGACAAGATCCGGGCTAATATCACGGGACTACCGAAAGGAATCGGCGAGCCGCTGATCATAGGGCGTGGGATCGACGACGTGGCGATTGTCGTCCTAACTCTTTCGGCGAAGCCCGAACGCGCCGCCAATTGGAACGCCAACGGACTGTTTCAAGTCGCCGAGGAGCTGCGGCACGAGCTCTCCAAGGTCGACAATATTGGCCTGACCTATATTGTTGGCGGCAGCCCCAACCAGATCCGCGTCGAGCCCGACCCGGAACGGTTGTCGGCCTTTGGGATCACGCTGAACCAGCTCGTCGATAAGCTGACCAACGCCAATCGCTCCCTGGTGGTCGGCGCCTTTCGAGGCAATGATAAATCAATCTCCGTCGTCGCGGGACAGACGCTGCAGGGCGTCCCCGACATTGGTCAATTGCTGCTCACCTCGCGCGACGGCCGTCCCATCTATGTCAAGGATGTCGCGACCGTGCGCGTCGGAGAGGCGCAGCCCGAGCACTTCGCCTGGACATTCACGCGCGGCGAGAAGGGAGAGGGCGCAAAAGGGGAAGGCGCAAAGGGAGAATTGGAGAAGCGCCCCGCCGTGAGCTTGGCGATTGCCAAGCGCAAGGGCGCTAACGCCGTCGTGCTTGCCGAGGAGATCCTGCATCGCTTGGAGATCACCAAAGGCCGCATCGTGCCGGGGGATCTCGACGTCGAAGTTACCCGCAACTACGGCGAGACGGCGAGCGAGAAGGCTAACGAGCTGCTTTTCCATCTGGCTCTCGCAACGCTCTCGATCGTCGCGTTGATCATATTTTTGGTGGGATGGCGCGAGGGCGTCGTCGTCTTCGTGATCATCCCGACGACGATCCTTCTGACGCTCTTCGCCTCCTATATGATGGGCTACACGATCAATCGCGTGAGTCTTTTCGCGCTCATCTTCTCGATCGGCATCCTCGTCGACGACGCCATCGTCGTGGTCGAGAATATTGTGCGACATTGGGAGATGCGAGGCGACCGCGGCCTGACCGAGACGGCAATCGAGGCCGTCGCGGAGGTTGGCAATCCGACAATCGTTGCGACGCTCACGATCGTCGCCGCGCTCTTGCCGATGCTCTTCGTTTCCGGCCTGATGGGCCCGTATATGAGCCCGATCCCGGCAAACGCCTCGCTCGCAATGGTGTTCTCCTTCTTCGTCGCCATGACCATCACGCCATGGCTCTTGATGATGATCGCGCGAAGCCGCTTCGAGAAAATGGAGGCCCATGAGCACTTGGGGCCGGAGAATTTGGAGCCTGACCCCGGCGTGATGGGGCGCTTCTATAAAGGCGTCGCCTCGCGTTTGTTGAAGGGCCGAGAAAACTCCAAGCGCTTTCTGCTTTTTGTCGGGCTCGCGACTCTGGCGGCGCTCGGCCTTTTTGTGACCAAGAGCGTTCGCGTGAAGCTCCTGCCTTTCGACAACAAGTCGGAAATCGCGGTCGTCGTCGATTTGCCGCGTGGCGCTTCGCTCGAAGCGACGGACCGGCTGCTCACGGCCGCGGCGGAAAGATTGAAGGACTTGCCGGAGCTCACCTCGATCCAGTCCTACGCCGGCACAGCGGCGCCGTTCAATTTCAACGGCCTCGTGCGCCATTACTATCTTCGCAATGCGCCCAATATGGGCGATCTCGCGGTGAATCTTTTGTCCAAGGACGAGAGAAAGCGGGCAAGCCACGCGATCGCGCTCGACATCCGCAAGCGTCTCGATGGATTGGAGAGGCCGGCGCGCACCTCGATCAAGGTCGTCGAGGTCCCGCCGGGACCGCCGGTGCTTTCAACTCTGCTCGCCGAAATCTACGGACCTACGGCGGAGGCGCGTCGCGAGATCGCGACGAGGGTACGCCAAGCTTTTGAGGCGGTCGACTTCATCGTCGACGTCGACGACAGTTTCGGCGTTCGGCAAGAGCGGCTGCGCTATTCCATCGATCAAGAGTCGCTCGAATTTCACGGCGTGGAGCAGCAGGCGGTCTATGACACGATTGCCGCGCTCGTGGGCGGGGTGAAGATCGGCTACTCGCAGCGCGGCGGCGGAGCAAAACCTGTCGACATCACGGTCGCGCTGCCACGTTCAGCGATGGCCGAAAACGAGCGTATCCTCTCAACCCCCTTGCCCGCGGGAGGCACCGTCCGCCAAGGCGCCAATGTGGAGTTGGGCGACGTCGTCAGAGTGACGCGTGAGCTCAGCTCCTATCCGATCTTCCGTCGCGACGGAAGATTTGCGGAGATGATCACAGGCGAGCTTGCAGGGCGTTTCGAGGCGCCGATCTACGGGATGTTCGCCGTCGAGGATCAGATCAAGGCGATGGATTGGGGCAAGGAAGGCCCGCCGACGATCAAATATCACGGGCAGCCGCTCGACGATTCGAAGCCTACGCTGCTGTGGGACGGAGAGTGGGAAGTGACCTATGTGACTTTCCGCGATATGGGCGCGGCGTTCATGGTGGCGCTCCTCGGCATTTATCTCCTGGTGGTCGCGCAATTCGGCTCCTTCAAGCTGCCGCTGGTCATTCTGGCGCCGGTGCCGCTGACGCTGGTCGGCATCATGTTCGGGCACTGGATTTTCGGCGCCGCCTTCACCGCTACGTCGATGATCGGCTTCATTGCGCTTGCCGGCATCGTCGTGCGCAACTCCATCCTGCTTGTCGATTTCATTCGACATCTGCGCGAGAAAGGCATGCCCCTGCGGGCCGCCTTGATCGAGGCTGGCGCGGTGCGCTTCAAGCCGATCTTCCTGACGGCGGCCGCCGCGATCATCGGCGCCGCCTTCATCCTCACCGATCCCATTTTTCAGGGATTGGCGATCTCTCTCGTGTTCGGTCTCGCATCGTCCACGGCGCTGACGCTGCTGGTGATCCCAGCGATCTATGTCGTGCTGCGCGACGATGAACTACCCCCGCCTGGCAAGGAGGACAAACCATGGTTCAAATTCAGGATTGGCCGGAGCTGACGAAATCTCTCAGCGCCGATTTGCGGGAGCTGCGCATGGGCGCGCCCGAGGTGATGAAGGCCTTCGGTTCCCTCGCCGTGACAGCGAGCGCGGCGAAGGCCCTCGACGCGAAGACGAAAGAGCTGATCGCCATCGCGGTGGCGGTTTCGACGCGATGCGACGATTGCATCGCCTTCCATGTGAAGGCGGCCGTGGACCGCGGCGCGACTCGCGATGAAATCTTAGAGACGCTCGGCATGGCGATCTACATGGGCGCGGGCCCCTCCGCCATGTATGCGAGCCATGCGCTCGCAGCCTATTCGCAGTTCGCCGCCGCCAAGGCGGAGGTCTAAATTCCCAAGGAGGAGACGATGTTCGGAGGACTACTCTCGAAGCTGCAAGGAGGCGGCGCGCTGCCGACGATCGAGCACGGCGCCTTCACGCAAGCGGTCTCGCAAAAGACAGCCGCGATCGTCGACGTGCGCGAGCCGCATGAATATGCGGCGGGCCATGTTCCGGGCGCCGTCAACATGCCGCTGTCGAAATTTTCGCCAGCCGCTTTGCCGAAGGGCAAGCCCGTCGTGCTGATCTGTCAGGCGGGGGGCCGCTCGGCGAAGGCGCTGCAGCAGGCGCTGGACGCCGGTTGCCGAGACATCTGTCACTATGCGCTGGGCACGGGCGGCTGGAAGAACAGCGGCGGCGCGATCGAACAATAAGCGATAGCGGACGGTCCCAGCACTCGCGCCCGCGTTCTGAGCGAATAGAGCGCTGGAGAAGCGGAGCGAGCGGGGCGCGATCCCTGGAGCTTGACAAGACTGAACCATCGAGCGCACATTTCAATCGATGGTTCCCTTCGGGGATCAAAAGGGAAGCCGGTGCGCGCAGAATTGCGCAATGCCGGGGCTGCCCCCGCAACTGTAAGCGGTGAGTCTTAGGGCCATGAAGCCACTGGGGTGCATCCCTGGGAAGGCGGTCCAAGACGGTGACCCGCGAGCCAGGAGACCTGCCATCATTCGTGGTCACGCGCGAGAGCGTCGGGCGGGGTGCACCGAGGCGGTCAAGACCGGTTGTTGAGCGCGTTGCGCCAATAACGGAGCGAGACCTTTCGCAGTGACGGCCCACGTTGCTGCGAGTCCAGGCTCATGCCATCCCCGTCCTCAAGAGCCGCCACAGGCGGCTTCCGCGCGCTGCTGCGGCGCGCATCCCCTGTTGTCCTCTGCGCTCTCTCGAGCACCGTTCTCCCGGTCCCGGCTCTCGCGCAAGAGACGCTGCCTACGATCTTCCTTCGCAAGCCGAAGCCCTTTCGCCACGCTGCTCAGCGAGACGTGGGCGCAGGGCCCGTTCAGCCTGCCCAGGGCGCGTCAGGCGAAGGAGCCGGCGTCGCCGGTCAGGGAAGCGCCGGGGGCGTCGGCGACAACGGGACGGAGATAGGGCCGGGCGCCAACGGCCAGCTCTGCGCTGGCGGGGTCTGCAACGATCCGAAATCCTATGCCGCACCCATCCAATCGGTCGGAACCAAGGTCAACACGGCGGTCATGGACACGCCGGTCACGACCACGACCGTCACGCATCAGATGCTCGAGGACCAGCAGGTCGTCACGCTCGATCAGGCGCTGCGCAACGTCAGCGGCGTCACCACCTCGGGAGGCGGCAACGCAGCCGTTGGCAATTCCTTCTCGAGGATCATGATCCGCGGCTTCCCGACGCAGAACTATTTCCGCGACGGTTTCCGCATCGACAGCTTCGGCTTCAACTTCGCGGGGCCGGGCAGCGTCGAAATGGCCAATGTGGAGAGCGTCGAGGTGCTGAAAGGCCCCGCCGCCATCCTCTATGGCGCGGTGGAGCCCGGCGGCATCGTCAACATCAATACGAAGCAGCCACTCGACAAGCCGGCCTATGAGATCCAGCAGCAGATCGGCAGCTACGCCAATTACCGCACATCGGTCGACGCCACGGGGCCGCTCACCCAGAACAAGGAACTGCTCTATCGCTTCACCATGTCCTATGAGAACGACGGCTCGTTCCGCACCTTCGATTACAACCGAAATTTGATGTTCAACCCGGTCGTGAAATGGAACGTCGACGCCGGCAGCTGGGTCAGAGTCTCGGACCAGTATCAGCAGAACAGCTTCAACCAGGACCAGTATTTCATCCCCTACTACAACAACGTCCTCCCGCTCTGGCTGGGACGCAGCTACAACTTCGGGGCGAAGTCGCCTTACAACCAGCAGCAGAATTTCAGCGAGATCACCTGGCATCACGACTTCAACAAGGACTGGTCTATCCAGCAGACCGCCTTCATGATGAACTTGCGCAATGACTCGCAGAACGTCGGCGGCTCCAGCTATATATCCGACTGCATCACTAACGCGGCCTACGCCGTTCCGGGCGCCTGTTTTCCGAGCGCCTTTCCCTATTCGAGCAGCGTCGTCCTCACCCAAACCTCCTTGCCCATCGACGACAGGCAGGCGGAATATGCGACGGAGGTCAACCTCGTCGGGCATTTCGACACCACCGAGCCGGTCAAGCATACCTTGCTGTTTGGCGGAGACTACTATCGATACAATTTCAGGGGTATCGACCAGTCCGCATACTATCCTTCGACGCTCACGCTGCTGGGGCAGGCTCAGCTTCCTACAGCCGCCTACGGCCTGGTGCCATCTATCGCCAACGAACAATACGCCGATAACGTCGGCCTCTACATCCAGGATCAGATCAAGCTGCCCTACGGCTTCAATGTGCTGGCGGGCGCGCGCTATCAATATATCAACAACCGGACGGGAGCCACCGACTCGACGGTCTGTGGAGCCTTTGCTTATCCTTGGACCGGCATTCCCTGCAACTTCGACACGATCACCACGCGAGGCCAATTCATCGATCAGAGGGTCACGCCGCGCTTCGGTCTCTTGTGGTGGCCGCTCGAATGGATCAGCTTCTATGGGAACTTCACCGAGTCCTATAGCCCGAACTACAATGGCCAGCTGGTTTACGGCACGAACCAGCCGACGCCGCCGAGCTTCGGCAAGCAGGTCGAGGGAGGCGTCAAGCTGTCTTTGCTAAACGACAAGCTGCAGATCACCGCCGACTGGTATCATTTGGTGAAGACCAACATTCCCGTGGGCATTCCTCATAACTTCAATAAGGTGCTGCTCATCGGCGAAGGGCGCTCAGAAGGACCCGAGCTCGACATTCAGGGCGAGCTGCTGCCCGGCTGGAACGTCAACCTCGCCTACGCCAACACCGACGCCATCACAACGAAGTCGATTCCGCTGAACCTCAGCATTCTGCCGGTGGGCTCGCCGATCCCCTTCTCTCCGCGCAATGTCGCGACGCTCTCCACGAGCTATGAGTTCAAGCAAGGCGATCTCAAAGGCCTGAAGCTTGGTGCGCGCTACGACTATGCCGGCTATCTGCCCTTCCTTCCCTACGCCAATGACGGCAGTTACATCTACACCGCGCCGACCCCGAGTTACGGGCTCGTCGGCGTCTTCGGTGATTATGAGTTCAACTACAACGGATGCAAGATCACCACTCAGCTCAATGTCGACAATCTTCTCGACCATAGCTACTTCGTGACGGGCGGATTAGGGCCTGCGCCTTTCAACGCCTTCAATCCGAATGGCTACGGCCAGATTTTCGGCCCGCTGACGCCGGGGTGGCAAACGAACACATATAACTTCAACGTGATCGGCGCGCCGCGCACGTTGCGCGGCTCGATCAAGCTGGCGTTCTGATGCGATGCGCCGATCAACCGAAAGGGAGTGGCGATGACGCTGTCGACTGAGGTTCTCCCGAAACGCGTCTCGGAGCCCGATGGAACGCCGCTCGACGTGTTCCCGCTCCCGACCGACCCCGCGAGTCTCGAAGAGCTCATTCGCGATCTCTTCGAGAACCACTGGCGCGACATCGTCTTCGGCACGCTCATCGAAGGCGCGGCCTGGGAGATGCGCGCCGACGGCCCGCCGTCGAAGATTGGCGTGCTCGACGGTTACATCACCGTGGCTTTTGGTGTCCCGCATTTCCACATCTGCATCGGTGAGACGAAGGGATTCCCCAACAATCCCACGCCACCTGAGCTCGCGCAGCGCCGGCGCACCGCGCGCGCCGAGTTCTACCGACGCATGCGACGCGCCTGCGTGCCGATGTCCTGGGGACTGCGGCTCTTCAACGGCGCAGGATGACCGTGTTCCTCCCCAATCCGTTCCTCGACCGCGACACCGACCACTTCCTCCCGGAGCCCGACTGGTCGCGTCTCGCGCTTTGGGACAGGCTGCGGGAGCGCTGGTTCGGAATGACCGAACCCGATCCGATCGACCGCTCAGCGACAAGATTCCTAAGCCCCTGATCGCAGCCCACATCAATCCCCGTCGTCGACGTGACGACGGGCCCAAGCGATGGCGCCGCCATCTATCTTACTGAAGGAGACCTGCCATGACCGTTTTCGCGCTTTCTTCTCCCGCGTCCCGATCGACACTGTCGATCGGCGCGCTTGCCGTCTTCAGCCTGCTCTTCACGCTCGGCTTCGCCTGCGCGGTTCCGCTCGCCGCCTTCGCGGCGATCTCCGCCATCTCCTTCGACCGGCGAAATGCGCTCGTCGCGACGGGCGCCGTGTGGCTCGCCAATCAGGCTATCGGCTTCGGCTTCATGCATTATCCGCTCGAGGGCGAAACGCTCGCCTGGGGCGGCGCGCTCGGCGTGATCGCGTTGCTCTCCTGCGAGGCGGCGCGTCTTGCGAGTCGCCGCCTTACCGGCGTCGCCGGCGCCGTCGCGGCTTTCCTCGCCGCCTTCGTCGCCTATGAGGGCTCGCTGCTCCTCATCGACGCGGCGATCGGCTTGCTCGAGCGCGTCGACGCCCTCGGCACGCTGCGCATCTTCCTCATCAACGCCTGCGCCTTCGGCGGCTTTTGGGCGCTGAAGACGATCGCTTCCTCCACGAGCGTCGGACGCAAGCTCACGGCGGGGCTCTCTGCGCGCCACGCGTGAACGAAGCTCGAAGCAGTCGAGGAGCTGGCAGCCGGCTCTTCGCTCTTCGCGGGAAGCCGGTGACAGCATGCCGACGCGTCCTCTTTTCAGACTCTCCTGCGAACCTCCCTTGCTGGTCGTTCGCTTCGACGAGCCGATGCAGACGCTGGGTTGGCCGGTGCTCAAGCCCGGCTTCGCCTCGGCGCGCGAGATCGTCTGGCTGGAGGTCCACGACGGCGATTTGCCGATCCATGTCGATGCCGTCGCCTTCTTGAAGGAGAAGCTCGCAGCGGAGAGCCTCGTTGAGGCTGCCGCTTTCATGACGTCTCGCGACATACGGCGCCATTACGTGAAGCACTGCGGCGTCGGCGCGGTTGCAGCGACATGCGTCGCCACAGTGGGCCTCTCCAATGCGGAGAGAGTGGGCTCGCGACGTGCGAGCAAGTGCCGAGGAGCCTTCGGGACCATCAACACGCTCGTGCATGTGTCCTGTCCGCTCGCGTTGGGCGCCTTCATCGAGGCGGTCTCCATCGCAGCGCAGGCTCGCACCGCTGCCGTCATGGAGACGAGTCCCGTGCAGCAAGTGCGCCCTGTCACCGGCACAGGAACCGACTGCATCATCATCGCCGCTCCGAAGGGCGGCAGGCCTGCAGATTGCGCGGGGCTTCACACCGATATCGGCGAGGCGATCGGCGCCGCCGTCTATGACGCGATCTTCGCGGGCGCGACTCAGTGGTGGGTGGAAGCGACGCCGCACCCGGCAGTTCAGAGGACGCGAGGAGCGCTATGAAGGCAAAGCTTTACACGAGGAAGGGCGACGGCGGAAAAACGAGTCTGTTCTCCGGACGCCGCGCGGAAAAATTCGATCCGCGCGTCGCCGCGGTCGGCGACCTTGACGAATTGTCCGCAAGCATCGGATTGGCGCGCATCGCCTATCCGCCGTCGAACGATCTGCTGCGGTCGATTCAGCGCGCTCTCTACGTCATCAGCGCCATTGTGAGCGCCGAGCTGAGGTCCATCGACGTCAAATTCGACGCGGCCGAAGTCGAAGCCCTGGAGGTCGAGATTGATCGTCTCACCGCAGAACTGCCCGAGCTGAGCGAATTCATCCTTCCCGGCGACGCGGAGCCGAGCTGCCGCCTTCACATGACCCGGGCAGTCGCTCGCCGCGCCGAGCGCGCCGTCGCCGCTCTCGCCGAGCCTGCGCCGCCAAAGAGCGTTCTGGCCTATCTCAATCGGCTAAGCGATCTGCTGTTCGTTATGGGGCGGCAGGCGGATCACACGCAAGGCAAGGAAGATGTGACCCAGCATGCGTAAGCCGCGGGCAGCCGCTTCCCATTCCTGGCGCGCTCGCGCGCCGATCGCGGGGCCGAAAGGTCATTCGGAGCAGTCAGATTGCACGAACTTTGCGTCGATCGTGAAGCCGGAATGGCGTTCTGAGTCTTTCGTCGGCCCTTGCGACGTGATCTTTCCCTGCGCCCGGTACCAAGTGGTGAAGTCTCCGGTGAAAAGCAGGCTGCTGACAATGCGCTGTCCATTCTCCTCGCAGGCGATCGTGACCACCACTTGAGCTCCTGCTGCGATGACCCGCGGGGCGGCGCATGCAGCATCTCTTTCCCCGACGATACTGTCTTCCGGCCGAAGACATGTCACGCTGACGTGAAGGCCTGTGGCGGGAGAGAGGGTCGATATCCTCCATAATCCCGGTCTTCGAATGGGCAAGGAGTCGGAGGGGCTCGAAACAGATTGGGCGGGCGCCGGCGCAGAGATGGCCAGGGCCCCAATCAGCGCGACAATACGCCGGAATCCCAATAGCCGGCTGATCGGGGTTCCGATGACTTTGCTGCTCACCATAGAGCGCGATGCGAAAAAGTGGAAACCGGTTCTTCGCACAAATCGCGCTCTAAGCTTTTAGAATCGATCACGTTTTCTGCGTTCAGGCGTGTCCGCCTGAACGCAGCGTGATCTAACGTCCAGTCCGCGGGCGTCGGATGACGACCGGCCGCTTTCGCACTGCGCCGCGGACTGGCGTTCATAGGCAAATCAGATTTCAGCGGATTCGTAGCTCGTGATCTCCATCCCAACGCAGATTTCGATGATTTCCGGGTGCGTCCAAGTCATGTTTTAGGCTCCTTATAATGGAGGCTTCGCGAAGAGCGCAGCGCTCCGATAAACAGCATCATAGAAGCGCTCCGCTTCTCGCGCATCTTGAATTAGTCTCCGAACGGCTGGGAAAATTTCCCGATTTCTTCGATTGCGGGCGCCGTCTCTGGCTTATTCGAATGCCCGTGCTCGCTTTTGCCGGGTGCTCATGGGTCGACCTCATTGTCTTTTGGCAGCGGCAAAGCGGCGGCGACGCAAGTGCCTCCTTCAGGGCGCTTGCCGATAGAGATCGTGCCTTCCAAGGCCTGCACCCGCTCCCTCATGCCGAGGAGGCCGAGGCTGAGCTTGGGGTGCTCGGAAATGCCGACGCCGTCGTCCTCGATCTCGATCAACAGCGCAGGCGTGTCTTCGGCTTCTTGGTCCGGTAGAGCGCGATGCGAAAAAGTGGAAGTCGGTTTTTCGCGCGAATCGCGCTCTAATTTTGAGTCGATCACGTTATCTGCGTTTGAGCGATTCCGCTCAAACACAGCGTGATCTGGTGATACGGCCGGCATCGAGCCGAACTCGACACGAACCCTGGCCGCGGCGGCATGCGCATGGCGGAATACATTGGTGAGTGACTCCTGCACCACGCGAAAGGCCGTAAGCGCAGTTGGCTCGTCGAGGATCGACAGATCATGAGGACAGGCCAGGGAAAGGGTCACGTCTGATCGACTGACCTGCCACGACTTGATCAGCCCCATGAGCCCCTCACGTAATCCAAATTCTGTCAGTTCCCGGGGCGCAAGCCGGCCGAGCAACGCTCGAAACAGGTTTTGTAGAACTTCGCTGGCCTGGTTCACGCTGTTGCAAGTCTTCTGGATCTTCTCGGCGTCGAGATTCGCGTCAGCCGACAATTCGATGAGAGCGACCACGCCGGCGCGGATGGAAAAGAGACAGGGACCCGCTTCGTCATGGAGGTCGCGAGCAATTTCCTTCCGCTCGTCATCTTGAACGCGGATGAGCCTATCCACCAGGGAGCGATTCTCGGTCTTAACGTGATCCAGCGTTTGAGCCAGCGAATTCAACGCAGCCGAGATGGCTCTGAATTCACTCGCGCCACGCTGTTCAATTCGCACATTGCTTTTGCCCGCCTCCAGATCGGCCAGACCGCGCTTCAAGCCCTCGAACGGCTTCAACGATTGTCGCACGAGCAGCAGCACTGCTCCCATGATCACCGACGTGATGAGGAGGCTCATCAGCGCGAGCCAGGAAACGTCCGACCAGACCTCCTCGAGCTCATCAACCGGATTGGAGACGATAGCGATGCGGCCGTAGTCGATTCCTTTAATGATAACGGGAACGATCAGAGTTCGAGCTGGCGTGTGAACGAGATCGACGAACCAGCCGGGAACCGAGCCTTGGTTTCTTGCGCCCGCGTGTCCGGGAGCCGGAACCCCCGTGTCGCCGCTACTCATGACCTTGACGTCGACATGGCGAAGCTTTCCCAGGCTCTCATAAAACCGATTGAGCGCCGGCAGCGGATCGCTGGTCTCTTGCAGGCTGCCAATGGCGGTGACCACCAGCTCACGCGTCAGATGCACACTGGTTTCGTCCTCGGCGCGGATGCGAGGGCCGGCATGCACGACCAGAACGCACAGGTTGATGGCTAAAGTGACGACCATGACAAGGCCGATGAGCCAACTCAGCTCGGATTTTAGAGACAGGCAGCGCATGAAGATTCGCCTCCTGGAGTATGAGCGCAGAAAGAGCTGCGGAGTGGAAGCCGGAAGGCTTTGGGGCGAAAGACGCGCCTGATGAGGCTTCCTACGGCGCCGCCAAATCGATGCAAGGGGAAGATTCAACGGCTCTATCAGAGCGAGGAGCGGCGCCTTTAGAAGAATCTCGATTTCGCCGCTCATTCTCCAAAATTTCCCGATACAGTCGGGAAAGTACGGCATGATTGACAGCAACGAGCTTCGTTCAACATAGTCTGGTCAAGAATCTTAAACGCGGAAAGGCCAATGCGGATCCTGATCGTCGACGACCATCCTATGGTGATCGCGGGCTGCCGCGCGATGCTCTCCGGGCAGGCGGACATGGAGGTATTAGAGGCGCACAACGCCGAGGAGGCGTTGGAGATGCATGCGTCCCAACTTCCCGACGTCGTCGTGCTCGATTTGAATCTACCGGCCGTTTCCGGCTTTGAGGCGTTGCGCAGGATGCTTAAGCGCCAACCCGGCTCGAAGATCATCATCTTCACAATGAACGAGGACCCGGCCTTCGCCGCGCGATCCATCGAGCAGGGCGCAAGAGGCTACATCACCAAGAACGAGAATCCCAAGGCTTTCATTCAGGCGATTCGCTCGGTCGCAAACGGCGAACGTTATCTCTCCAGCGGCCTGGCTCTCAAGCTCGCTTTCGCCGAGCAGAAAATTGGAAGCAATCCCTTCGAGAGCCTGAGCGGGCGCGAAATCGAGATCCTGCACAACCTCGCCGAGGGGAAAGACATGGTCGAGATCGCGCATCTCCTCAAGGTGTCTTATAAGACCGTGGCGAATAATTGCACACTGCTCAAGGCGAAGCTCGGCGCTCGCTCCCGGGCTGATCTAATCCGCATGGCCGTCGAGAATCGCGCGGCGCGGAGAGGGCGTTAAAATCCGTTAGAGCGTCCCGATCGCGGGGAAACAGCGCTGGTGCGCTTTCAGGCTTGCCATGCTCTCGCGACGAGAGGGCCAGGCAAGCAAGCCCGATGAGCGCGGCGCGCCGACCATTCACCGAGCTTCCCTCGCTCCGGAGAGAATCATGGAGCGCGGACCCTCTCCGAGCCTGACGGTTGCGAGGCGATCACCCGTGGCGAGATCAACGACCGAAATGTCGCCGGAGAACCAATTCGCGACATAGGCCTTACCGCGCCATGTCGCGACCGCCTCGGGATAGCGTCCGACGCCGATGCTCCCGATCAGACGAAGGTGGCTTGGGTCAATGATGGAAACGCGATTGGCATGCTGATTGGTGACGAGAACGCGTCCGCCTTCGCTGTCGATCGCGACGCCATAAGGCGCGCCTCCTACTGCGATCTTTGCTGTAACGACCTGCGTTGCGCCGTCGATCGCCGTGACCTCGCCGCTCCGGACGGAGGCGACGAACAAGCGATTATTGGCGCTGTCGAAGCCCAGAGCGAAAGGTCCTTCTCCAACCTCGATGGTCTTCACAGCGCGCATTGACGCAAGCTCGACGACCGTTACCGATCGGCTTTCGCGGTTGGCGACATAGAGATGCTCCTCCCGCGAGTCCAAAGCGAGGCCAGCCGGCTCACGACCGACCGAAGCTTCCGCGAGCGGCTTTCCAGTTTCCGCGTCGAGCTTGCGCACAACATTGCGTTTCCAATCGCCGACATAGAGAAATCGACCGTCGGCGCTTACGGCGAGCCCGAAAGGAGTCCCCCCGATCTCAAGGCTTTTAGGCGCGTCGAGGCGTGACATCTCGAGTCGAGAAATTCGTCCCGACTCGGGATGAGAAACAAAGAGCAGTTGGTTTTCCAGCGAAGCGGCGATCATTGCAGGCTTGGGCGAGAGGCCAACCCGGCCGCTCACCTCTGCGCGCTCCGTGTCGAAGTGAAGGAGCGCCGCATCGTCCTGACAGACGATGTATAGATCCTCCGCGCTTGCAGCTTGAGCGCCGAAGGCCATCAGGCACAGAACGGCCCAGTCTCGCCAGCGCACGGCCACCGGCTATTTTCCCTCGACTCTCTTCTTCAGTCCTTCCAGCCCCGTGCGAAGAAACCCTGACATGGCGGTTCGCGCCGCGTCATCGTTGAGATTCTCCGGGGGCTCATTGCCGGTGTCGCCGCGGTAGAGCCGTCCATACCAGTGGACCTCGCTGCCGCCGCCCGCCGCCGGCGTGATCGCGAAGGTGGTCGAGTAGGAGCTGATCGGCAGCACGTCGAGATTGGGATCTGACATACGGTAGGAGTATTTGAAGGACGACGGCTCATATTCGTCGAGACCTTCTTTCAGCGCCCCGCCTTTACGAAAAGTGATCTCGCGCTCCGCGCCCACGGCGTCGCCGCCCTTGGCTTTCACGCTCGCGACCTCTGGATGCCAAGTGGCGATGCTGTCGAACTTGCCGGCCACCGCCCATACGACCTTGGGGTCGGCGGCGATGACGATCGACTCATCGACCTTGATGGGCGTCGGGCCATGCGCCAGCGCCGGGGCCGCGAGCAGGGTAGCGATTGCCGCCCAGATGATTCTCATTTCTGTCTCCCATTTTTTGAGGTTTGGCGATTTGAATGCGCCGCGCCCGACTGTCGACGAGCCGTTCGAGCGCGGGAAGGAGAAGGAAAATCGCAATCAGCGCCGTGGCTGCGGTCGCGCCGAGCATGGGACGGAGATCGAGCGCGACCGCCCGGTATTGCGGGGAGGCCGCCTGCTTGAAATCGTGGAGCAGATCCGACGCACCGACGAGATGCGCGTAGGACAGCCCCGTCTTTCCCGCGAGAGATTGGAGATAGGGCTCACGCACAGAAGAAAGATGCTCTTCGCCGACCGTGAGCGCGGCTCCGAATGGCGCGTTGCGAGCGTTGTATCCCTCTCTTTGGTCGGCGCCGGGAGGCGGAAGACCAAAGCGATTGTCGTGAGGAACGTCCTCGACGCCGTAGAAACCGATTTCGCGGCCCTCGTCATTGAATTTCGGGATTGGAGAGAGCTCGTAGCCGCCAGCGCCGACGATCAATCCGCGGACTTCGCCGCTGCGTCCTTCGAACGGCGGCGGACCTGAGAAGGGTAAGGGCGGCGCTTCTTGTCCGTCGCTTACGAAGACGAGGTCCGTATTGAGGTCGCGCGCCATCTCGATGGCGCGAAAGAGACCGGCGGCAATGCGGCTGTCTCCCTCCCACGCCATGCGCCAGTCGAGCGCTTCGATCGTGTGCGTGAGCGGCGCATAATTGTCGCAGACCTCGATCGGTTCGAACAGCAGAAAGGGACGTCGCTCGGTAAAGACGCCGAGCGCAAATCGAGAACCGCAAGGCAGGTCAGCAATGAAATCTCGCAGGACTCCCTTGACGTGCTCGAGCCGGGAGACAGGCTTGCCTCTCGCTGTGTAATCACGCGTGTTCATGCTTCCGGTGATATCGACGATGACCAGCGTGTCGAAGCTCTTCCGCATCGTTTCGGCGGTCGGCGCGATCAGCGCGACGAGCGACAGTGATAGGGCGAGCGCCAGAAGCAGCAAGCGCGGGTCGCGCATGTCCCAGTGGCGCATCAGGGCAGCCCCTTGGGAACGCCGGGCACGTCGGTCCAAAGCTTCTTGGGCTCGGCCTCGAGAACGTCGCCGTTCTCTTGCTCGAACGCCGGATAGTCGCGGATCAGTCGCGCGGCGACATCGAAATTGAACTTGGCGTCCCAATATGACGGCCACAGCTGAAGAGCGCGTCGATACTCGCGCTTGGACAAATTAACAAAAGGCCCCGCTTCATCGAGATCTCCGCGCTCGATCAGTTCGAAAGCCCTGCGTAGGAGAGCGTTGCCGAGCGCATAATGAGCTTTTGCCGCGAGGTCATCCTGCGCCGTTGCATCGAGCGTCACCAGGAGGGGGCGGGCGTTGTCGACATCATCGCGCTTTGCAAGGAACTCGATCCTCGCCAGGAGGAGCTCCGGCGCGGCGTCATTAGCCACAGGCCTGTCATGGCCAGCGTGTAGCGCCGCGATCTCTCTATTCGTCATCTCCATTACGCGCCTGAGCCAAGCCGCGTGGAGCGTAGCCGCGGCGCTGAAAATCGCAGCCAGGACGAGCAGGGTCGATCGTGAGCGTCGCCACCATCGGCCGGCCTCTTGCCATAGGGGGAACCGCTTGCGGTCCTGTGGGGCGCCAAGCTTCGCCGCAGCGTTACGATCGATCATGCGGCGCCTCGGGGACGAAACATGCGGACTTCCGCGAGCTTGGCGAGAAGCAGAATGAGCACAGCTACAGCGGCGATGACGAAGAGTCCCGGGGAAAGGTCTTCGCGCGGCTGAGCTTCAACATAGCGAACGGGATGACGCTCCAGTCGCTCGATCTGTTGGACGGCCGCCCCGATCTGCTCGGCGCCTTCGGCTTCGAAGGCGCGATAGGAGACGCCGAGCGACTTGAAGAAGATATCCAGATGACGCTCGGGCGCCGCCTGCGGCGTATCGGAGCCGGCATCGGGGATTTGGTAAATCCCTGGACTTCCGCTGGTGCGCAGGAAAAGCCAATAGAGATGAATGTTGGCCTTCTTGAAGTCAGCGCGCAGGTCCTCCTGAATGCGTGGGTCGATGACGCCGGCGCCGTCGGAGACGAGAATGATCGCCCGCGAGCTATCCGAAAGCCCGGGTGGAAACATCGACAGCGCCATCGCGAGACCGCGGCCAATATTGGTGTAGTCGAGCCCGGGTCTGTCCACGGCGTCGATGCCCGCCTTGATCGCGGCGCGGCGATCGGTGAGCGGCGTCACCAGCATCGGGGCTGTCGAGAAAGCCGCGATGCCCACGAAATCGTGACGATCGCCCGCAATGAAGTTTTGGAGCAGCCTCTTCGCTGCGGAAGCTTTCGATTCCTCTCCACCGCTGGGGCTGCGTCCCGCGAAAGTCTCGTTCATGCTGCCGCTGCGGTCGATCAGAAAGACGATCTCGGCCCCTTCTCCGACGCGCTCGACGCCGCCGCCGAACTGATGCGGACTTGCGGCAGCGAGAATGAAGGAGGAAATCGCCAAAACGCCGCAGATCTTCAGCGCGGTCGCGATCCAGCGCGAGAGCGGATCGACGGGGCCCTCCATGATCGACGGCGCAATTGCGCCGCGAAACGGCAGTCGAAAAAGCGGGCTGAGAGCCAATGGCGTGAACCACAAGGCCAGCGGATAATCGAAGTCGATCATCGCGACCTCTCTTGCGCGGCGAGCGCCTTGGCGAAACCGACGAGCTCCGCCATGGTGAAGGCGCTCGACGCCTGCTCCGGGTCGAAAAAGAGTCTTTCCGAAGCCTCGAAAAAGCGCTCCGTCGTCGGTTGCACGCTTGCAAACTCCGCGCGGTGACGGAAGAACTCGTCCAGATCGGAGCGCAATAGGCTTTTTCCGCCAACGGCGTTGAAGGCGCGGTGCAGCTCGCAGGCGGCCTTGCGCAATCCTTCCATGCTTTGGTCACGACGCGCGAGGGCCTCGAGACGGCGCACCAAGACTGAAAACTCGCGCGCAGCCCGGCGATGGAAGGGCGGCCACCCATGGTCCCAGGCGACCGCGATGGTGAGCAAGACGGTGAGCGCGGCGAAGAGAGCCGTTAGCCGAAGGCTTTCCTCTTGGTCGACGAACGCCGGACCGGGGTCGGGTCGCAGATAGTCTTCTCCGCGCTCTTTTGGCTCCGGCGCAATCTCACGAAGAGGCGCTACGCCGAAACGCCACGCGGGCACGGTGACCTGGCTTTGCTCTCCCATTAGCTGATAGCTGACCGTGAAAGCGGGAACCTCGATGTTTCTCACGTCCAGCGCTGCATAGAGATTCTGATAGGCTAGGCGTATTCGCCACAATCGCTGATCGCCTTGCTTGAATTCTTCGACAGAGACATCTCGAAGGTCGAGTGAGACCGTCAAGGGAACGGGATCGGGCAGCGACCCACGTATGAGCTCGGCGTTCGACGGCCCTCGGATGTCGACGACAGTCTTCACGAGGTCGCCGACGAAATAGCCGAAGGAGCGTTCCGACCTGATTTCGATCGCAAACTCGTTCGCCCTCGCCGACGGCGAGAAGACAATCCAGACAAGAAGAAGGATCGAGAGGCGCATTCGCGAGCTCACGCGGCCATGAGCTGAAGGCTGAGAACCTCCGGGTCGAAACTGTCGCGCATAAAAATGGGAGCGCGGCAACGATCCGCCGCAAGCTGCGTCAAGAACGCTTGTCGCCCTTTCTCCTGTTCGATCCAGCGTGCGCGGAGGCTAGGACGCATGGCCCATAGCCTTCTGGCGCCGCTTTCGGAATCGATAAGCTCTAGCAGACCCCAGGCAGGCGGCGATTCTTCCGCCGAATCGAGAATGACAAGCGGGGATGCGTCATGGAGGGCGAAGGCGTCGAAGACGCGTTCGAGAAGGCGCCGCGGCCATCTGAAATCCGAGATCAGAAACACAAGCTTGCGGGTGACGCCCAGCGCCTTCGCAGCGGCCAGGAACCCTTCAGCGTTTCTGCCGTCGGGTCGCTCCTCTCGAAGTCGCCAGGCGGCGCGGAGCGCAAGGCTTCTCGACCGTGTTGGAGGAAGCAGCATATTGTTCCTGACGCGCTCGTCGCAGCTGATCAGACCGAAGCGGTCTCCAATCTTCGTCGCGGAATAAGCAAGAGACTCGACTGTACGACAGGCGAGCGCGAAGCTGTCGCCGGCTCCCGTAAATCCCATGGAAGCCGACGCATCGACGATCGCGACGACGTCGATGGATTGTCGTTGCTCGAAGCGTCTGACGTAGACTTGCTCGAATGGATCGCGCAAGCTGGCCCTGATGTCGATACGTCGGGCGTCGGGATAGCGCAGGAACGGAGCCTGGTCGCGAAACACGCCGAAGCCGCCGACCTCGGTGGAAGCGTGCGGCCCCAGATGATTCGAACGAAATCGACCGCGCGGGTGATAGAGGATTTCGCGGGGAGCGTTCATGGCGCAGGTGTCGCCTCGAAGGCCGCGAGACAGAGCCTCTTCACGGGATCGTCGCCACGAAGTGCGTGGATCGGATCAACGAAGATCCGATGCGCGACCACTTCGAGAAAGACCGCGCGGACGTCGTCCGGCGTGAGGTAGCAGCGTCCTTCGAGCCACGCCCTCACCCGCGCCGCGCGGATCAGATAGGCCAGCCCGCGCGGACTCGCGCCGCCTCTGACCAGATGGGCGACGTCGAGGTCGGCCAGCGATATGCCGGCCGAGGCCGGGTCCACCAGCGCTTGCCAAAGCCTCACCACATAGTCCTTAAGCGCGTCGCTTGCGGAGACGCTCTCTTGAAGGATTTGCGAGATCATGGGGATCTCGCGAAAATCGATCGTTCCCGGGCGAACCTGCTCGATCAGCGCATCCACGTCCTGAAATTTCGGATCGAAGATGAGCTGCTTGCGGATGGCCGGGTCCTTTGGCGCGGCGATCGTGATCTCCATCAGGAAACGATCGCGCGCGGCGGCCGGCAACTCGAAGGTCTCTTCTCGCTCGATCATGTTGCGATCGGCGAAGACCTGAAGATAGGGAAACCAATATTCTCGATTGAAGGCGGAGAGCGTTCTCTCGGCCATGAGGCGCAACAGAAGCGAATGCACCTGGGGGCGAGCCCGGTTGATCTCATTGAAAAAGAAAACGGATAAGCGATCAGAGCAATCGAGCACGGCAGTCGGCTCGACGCGCGGTCGGCCGTCCTCCGCAAGATAGGTGTGATAGATGATGTCGGTCGGCATCATGTCGACCGTGCCCTCGAGGCGGTTGAACTCGCCGCCGAGCGCGCGCGAGGCCGCACGCAGGAGTGTCGTTTTTCCTACGCCGACATCGCCTTCGAGCAGCACGTGCCCTCGGGCAAAAACGGAAATGGTGAGAAGGCGGATGGCCTGAGCCTGTCCAACGACCGCTTTCGCGATCTCCTGCTCAAAGGCGAGCGCCTGCTCTCGCCACTCCGCGAGGGCGGCGTCGCGGTTTCGGGGGTCGATCAATTCGCACCTGCGCGGAGGAGTCTGGAGCATGTCAAGGAAAAGCGCGCCAGGTCAAATAGTTAGAGCATGGCATGATCGGAAAACCGCTTCGCACATTTCCGTGACATGCTCTAAGCGGCCGCGATCTTGGGTTGCGGAGGGATGAGCTCATGGCGTGAACATCATTCCCGACCGCGGCCGCGCATTTCGTCAAATCGGCTACTTTGTCGGCGACGTCCATCCAGCGGGAGTGGAGCTGCTGGAAGCTTCACTTGAAGGCTTGGGAGCTGGCTCAGCGACGTCGGCAGGAATCTTATCGACCTCATAGATCCATTTGCCGGTCTTCTTAAAATTGGCGACGCGTTTCCTGTTGCGCTCCTCCATGGCCTGGATCGACGTCTGCTGTTTAGCGAGCTCTTTGGGATCGTGCTTGGGGTCGTATTTCGAGCCTTCGATCTTTGCGGGGAAGCCCGGTTTCGGCTCCCAGCAGTTGCCTGGCGCTTTGCAGTTGGTGCCATCGTAAGCGAGCGCGGAAGCCGTCGGCGCGCCGATCAGCGCGGCGAGCACGAGGAGACCGATTGTGCTGTTCTTCATGCTTGTTCCTCCCATTTCCTGGTTAGGTGTAGTTGCAGGCGAGCGTCGAACTCAGTCTATTTCCCCGCGCAGAGGCCGGGCGAGTTATCGGGGAAGGTTTCGTCGTGCTTGTAAGGCTTGTAGGCCGTCTTTTGCGCCTCGGTCAGCCAGGTCGCGTGTTTCACGTCATCCTTGTAGAGATGACGCACCCAGGCCATGACCAAAAGCATCTCGTCGAGCTTCAGATTCTGATATTGCGGTCCCATCGACGCCTTGGCGCCGCCGAAGATCGTCGAGAACAGGCCGACGTCCGTCTCATTCTCGGGATAGGTCCAGTAGTCGTCGTTGAGCCCCGGTCCGATCTTGCCTTCGCCGAGGTGACCGTGACAGCCTGAGCAGGCGGAAAGGAAGATCTGCTCGCCCTTCTTCAGGCAGCTCGGATCTTCATTGTAGGGGTTGGCGCCGGTCTGCATGAACTTCTTCACGCCATCCGTATCGCGACCTTCCGGCAGGGCGTCATCGAAGTTCAGAGTTTCGCCGGTGACGGTGTTGTGAAATGTAACTCCTGAAGTCTGCGCATAAGCGGCGCACACTAAGATGGCGGTTAAGCCGGCGAGGCCAGAGACCAGAGGCCTGATGCTTTTCTTCACGACAGTTTCTTTCTGCTTAAAGCGGTTCGTCGATTGCGTCAGTTGGCGACCGGCAAGAGCGGCACGCCGTCTGCTTGCAGAATCGCGTCGATTTTCGGCTTGGCTCTGGTCAGCGCCGTGTTGACCTGCTGCAGCAAGGAGGCGTCCTCCCGCCTCACGCCGACCGATTGATCGAAGCGTTGCGCAACTTTCTCGCCGCTCGACTTGACGGCGTCATCCTCGATGAGAGTCATTCGCAGCGGGGTCGGCGACGACTTCACATAGCGGGCGACATCGGGCGCGAAACCCACGGCCGCTCCAGCCGAGCCAGAGGCCACCTCGGAGACCAGGCGCGAGGGCTCAATCTGCGTGTATTCGTTCCGTGCAGAGCGGAAATTCACCAGCGAATAGAGATAGGCCATGTCCTCTTCATAGAGGCCCTTGTCCTTCAACAAGACCTCGGCGGGCGATCCGAAGGGAACAACGACGTGTCCAAGATGCGCGATGCGCGGATCGGACCAGGACTTCATGTCGAGATCGCTGTCGGCGCGCGTGATGAAGACGTAGCCAGATCGATAATAGGGCATTGAGGTCGCAACGCGCGGGTCGCCCGTGTCCAAGCCGATGACGACGTCGCAGAGCTTTTTGTCGAGGTAATCCCGAACGATGTAGATCGCCGGACGATCGCTCCAAACGAATTGCGGCTTGAGCGCCATGGCCTCGGCGAGCGCTGCGCCGATCTTGTTCTCGAGGCCGGAGCCGTCCTCCAGAGACAGCGGCGGCTGCTTCCTTGCCGCGCAAATTCGCAATGACTTCGAGTCGCTCGCTTGTCGAGCATTGGCCGGCGCTTCGGACTCAGCGCCCTGAGGCTCCGAAGGAAGACCGAGGGAGGCGGTGAAAGCAACGGCGCTCCAAGAAGCGGCGATCGCGGCGATGGTGATCCCAGCCGGGATTTTGAGGCTACGCAGCATGGATGACCTTCTGAAGTTCTGTTCGGCGAGCGCTGACGCGAGGGGCTTGCCGGCCCGGACAGGCATGTCGCCTATCTGGGCCGGCGAAGGAGTCGCCGCGTCGGGGAGGGGTCTTGTGAGGCGGCGACTGTATCGAGCCAGCCGAGCGCGTCAGTTTGGCTTGTACTCGCCCAGGTTCAGATCGTCGTAGGGACCCTGACCGTTGAGAGAGAACACCATCACGCCGCCGCCCATTTGCGTGTAATTGGCGAGCTGCTTGAAGGCGCCGACGGCTCCGAGTCCGGCGGTCGGATCCTGGAGGTCAAACACGAGACCCACTCCCGGCCATCCGCCGACGCCATACAGGATCGCCACATATTCGACGCCCTTGTGCTGAAAGACGATCGGATGGCCGATCACGCCGGACGGCAGCTTGAATTTCCACAAGAGCTCGCCGCTGTCGCTGTTGCGGGCCTTGATGAAGCCGTCGAGCGTTCCGTAGAACACCACATTGCCGGCGGTGGCGGCGGTGCCGCCCCAAACGGCGAAGCGCTCCATCTTCTCCCATTTGAACTGGCCGGTGATGGCGTTGTAGGCCTTGATCTGGCCGAGACCTTCACCCTTCTGACGATCGCCCTTTGGACCCGGATACATGTTCAGCGTCGCGCCGACGAAGAACTGACCCGCGCGATAGGGCAGCATGAAGGGCTCCCAATCCATGCAGATGTGGTTCGCGCCGAGGAAGAACAGCTCCTTCGTGGGATCGTATGAGTCGAGCCCTTGATTGTGATAGCCCATCGCCGACGGGCAGATGTCCTTGCCCAGATGGTCCATTCGAGTGCCATATTCGGGATCGCGCACCGGCAGGCCGGACTTGATGTCGACCTTCTTGAACACATTGACCGTGTCGTCGATCTTGTCCGCGGAGACCAGCGTTCCATCGGTGCGGTCGAGGGTATAAATAATGCCGTTGCGATCAGGATGCGTCAGCAGCTTGCGCAGCTTGCCGTCCTTGTCCTTCTGCTCGGAAAGCATCATGAAATTGATGCCGGCGAAGTCCCACTCGTCGTGCGGAGTCTTTTGGTAGCCGAACTTTGCCGCGCCGGTCTCGAGGTCGCGACCCCAGATGGTCATGGTCCATTTATTGTCGCCGGGACGCATCGTCTCGTTCCACGGCGCTGGATTGCCGCTGCCGTAGTAGACGAGATTCGTGTCCGGGTCATAGGCGAACCAGCCCCAGTTGGTGCCGCCGCCGATCTTCCAGGCGTCGCCTTCCCAGGTGGAGGTTCCCAGGCCTCTCTGTCCGTAGTGCGGATTGGCCTTGTTAAAGTCGTCGCCGATGAGAACGTCGGAGTCCGGTCCCGTCGCGTAAGCGCGCCACTTCTGCTCGCCGGTGCGGACGTCATAGGCTGTCATATAGCCACGAACGCCAAGCTCGGCGCCCGAGCTGCCGACCAGGACGACATCCTTGAACACATGCGGGGCGACGGTCAGCGTCGAGCCGACCTTGTAGTCGGAGTTTTCGACCTTCCAGTAAAGCTTGCCGGTTTCGGCGTTCAGCGCGACGACGTTTCCGTCGAGCAGAGTCTTGATGATGAGCGACGGCGTCTTGTCGTCTCCGGCCCAATAGGCCAAGCCTCGGTTCACGATATCGCAACAGGCGACAGCGCGCGCGGCGGCGTTCTGCTTCGGCTTGTCCTGCCAGAGAATGCGAGTCGGATCGTCGAGGCTCAGCGCAAAGGTGTTGTTGGGGAATGATGTATGAATAAACATTTTGCCGTCGACGACGAGCGGAGCGCCTTCATGACCGCTGAGCAGGCCGGTGGAGAAGGACCAGCTGACCTTCAGATTCTTGACATTGCCGGCATTGATCTGCGTCAGCGTGCTATAATGATTTGCGCTGTAGTTCTTGCCTTGCATCGCCCAGTTGTCTTCGCTTTTGGCCAGGGCCTCGAGCTTATCTTCAGCCCGGGCCGGGGATATCGCGAGTGGCGCGGCTAGGCAGAGACACAACAACGAAACGGAATTCACCAGCTTTCTCATGGACGAGTCCTCCTGCGACGAGCGCGCGCGCCTTTGCGGCAGTTGTTGCGAACGCCCCGTCGCCCCTGAAAGCGATGGCATTGTGCCGTCGAGCGGCAAGCCACCTTGTTTTTGATGGTCGGCTCTCCAGCGCAGCACTTGTGCGGCTCTTCAGGAGAAAAGCGATCCGAGTTCATATATGTTGGTCGATCAATCGGTGTCTTCATGATTTATCGGTAAGTTGCGCCGGGAAACTCAGGCAATTCCGGGAAAAGCATTCCCGGAAACGATGAATGCGGGAAGACAAACGGAAGCTTCCGATTGCGCTTGCACGTCGGTCTGCTCGCAAGAATCGCCGAGGCGACGCATGGAGCATCCGCGTTGATGGAGGTCGGCGAGCCTCTGGCAAAATCCGGGAAGGGAGTACAAGATTGGAAGAATGCTCAAGCTAGATCCTCGCAGCTTCGCCTTTGAAAGCCAGAATGACGGTCATCGGCTACCTCGCGCCGGCTTGGGAATTGCCCTTGCGCTTTTTGCGGCAATTGGTGTCGCCGCGACTATTGGCGCATTTTGCGCCCCATTCTCCGCCGTGGTGAAAGCCGCTCTTTATCCGCGCGATGGGCGAAAGCCGATGCAGAAAACCGACGAGGAGAGATATCGCGGCGCCGGTGTGCTCATGTGCTTCACGGACATGGGGACTTTGGAGCGTGCGGCGGCGGCTTGGTTGATTGGCGCTCGCCAGCTTGTGGTGCTGAACGCACATAATTTCGTGGATCGCTCCTTGCTGCCCAGTCATCCCGTCGAGAACTGTTTCTTTCGGATTAGGGGTGTGGATCGCTATTTCGATCCGGGCAGCCTCAAGCTCGGCGTGGACGGGAATTCAAAGTCGTTGCACATTACGGACGATTGGGCGCTGCTGCGCCTCACTGAGCCTGTTCCGGACGATATCGAGCCGCAACCGACGCCGGACGCATCCTTCATCGCGACGGGAACGAATATGAAGGTCGTCATGGTGTCTCCAGCGGGCCATTCGAACTCGCGTTTGGAGGCGTCGTTGGAAGAGTGCTCAATCCAAACTGTCGACGCGCCGAGTGAAGCGCGCATTAGACGCGTGCGTCACGATTGCAACGACGGCTATGGCGGATCAGGTTCTGGTCTCTTCACCGAGGATGGCCGGCTGATCGCGATGCACAGCGCCTCGCTCGAGATGAACGCCAAACGGCCGTTCGACATCGAGACGCATTATGGCTCGGCCTTGCTCTTCGAAGGCGCGCTCGTTGAGGCGATAAAGCAAGAAGCCGCCTTCCCTTCGCATTAGAGCGCGTCATGCTCTAGCGCGCTTCCCGCTCGAACGGAATCGTTCGAGCGATAAAGAATCGCGCTAAATCAAAAGGTTGGAGCATGTCTTGACCAGCAAACCGCTTCGCACTTTTCCGTGTCATGCTCTAGCCGCTTCACTCTTTGGGCGGCGTTGTGCGCAGCCAGGCGATCAGCGCCTCGATATCCCTCTCCGCCATCTTGGAGAAATGCGCCTTGGAGAGATTGGCCATCGTCGGCGCGAGCGGCTTGCCATCGCGACCTGTGCCCTCGATTATCGCGCGCTTCAGCTCCTGGTCCGTCCACGCGCCGACCCCTTTCGTCGGATGGGAGGTGATGTTCGACGCCACCGTGGCGCCGGCAGGCGTGCGGAAAATCCGCCCTCCCTGTCCCAGGCGCCTTTCCGGGTCCGGCGCGCCATCCGTCTCTCCGCTGTGACAACTCATGCATCGGGCGAGCGAAGCGACGTAAAGACCCTGTTGAAGCGGATCCGCAAGTCCGGCGTCGGAGAGGGGAGTCTCCGCGCCGGGAATGGCTCGCCGCGGCTCAAGCGCTCCGTGTCGCTCCTGTGGAGGCGCGTCCGATTTAATAGGGCGCTTCGCGCGTAGGAAGGCGACGACGGCGTTGAGATCGTTGGGGGTTAGCGCCCGATAGGACTCCGAGGGCATGACGGGCGCCAGCCGACCCTTTGGGCTGACGCCGCTCACGATCGCCGCTTTAAGCTCGGCGTCGGACCATGGCCCGACTCCGCTCTCCAGATCGGGCGAGATATTCGATCCCCGCACGGAGTAGTCTTTGTCGGTAAAGACCTGGGATCCCCCGGAGAACCTTCGGGAGTAGTCATATCCCTCGGTCGAGCGCGGGGTGTGACAATTGTCGCACGCCATGAGCGCTTCGACGAGGTATTGCCCGCGATCGAGAAGGGAGGCCGAATGGGCGACGTCGCAAAGCAGCAACCAGTAGAGCGCGCTTAGGCGCCGCAGTCGAGGGCGTTTCCTTCCGTGATGGGGGAGATTGTCAAAGCGTTGCTGGTCGGCGGTCAAGCTGTTGCTCTCCGGACTTCCGCTCGCGTGAAGGCGGATGCGGGAATGCGTTTATGGCAAAGGCCGCAGCCCGAGTCGCCTCCATATACTCCCGCTAGCGTTGGGAAAATTTTCCGCTATTTAGAGAGAGCTGCTCAATGGCTGTGGAATGCCCAGTCTGCTCGAGCGAATTCACGGCGTTTTAATTCGAGCCGAGCACGTCCCTGGCGTAAGAAGGAGAAGAGAGATGGCGCTCGGCAAAATGTTTGCGACCGGTCTGGTCGCCACAGGGTTCTTCATTGGCGGAGCGTTTATCGCGTCCGCCCCGGCGCGCGCCGAACGGTCGGCGGTCAAAGCGCTCGACACGGATAATGATGGGACCTTGGACCTGGATGAGGTGACCAAGGCGGCGCAGACCGTCTTCGATCGCCTGCAGAAGGATCAGGACGACACGCTCGACCCAAAGGAAATCGGCTCGCGTCTTAGCACCAAGGAGTTCGCCGCCGCCGATCCTGACAATGACAAAACTCTCTCGAAAGAAGAGTATGTCGCGGTTGCAATGAAGCTCTTCAAGGAAGCGGATACGGAGAACGACGGCACGCTTGACGCCAAGGAGCTGAATTCGAAGGCCGGGCGCGAGCTTCTGCGTTTGATCCACTAAGCGGCGCGATAATCTTTTGTGACCAGGCTCTGCTGACGTCCGTCGGCAGCAGAGCTAAGACGAGTCGGAGTCTTCGAAGGCGCCTGCGGCAGAGCGCTTGGCCGAAGCGGAGCGCTCTCGAAGCAATTGGGATGCGGAGTTAGCAAATGAGGGCGCGCATTGGCGGACTGGCGTTCTTGCTCGCAACGAGCGTCGCTGCTGCAGCCGAAAAGCCCGCACGCTTCTGGAATTTGACGAGCGAGACCGTGACCTCCTTGCGACTGGCGCCGACTGGAACGAAGGACTTCGGGGCGGATTTGACCAAGGGCGATTCCGATGGCGCGGTCGATCACGACGAGCGCCTGGCGATCAAGAGTCTCGCGCCAGGAACTTATGACGCCTCGATCGGCTTCAAGGGCGGTCGCGCCTGCAATGTGATGGGACTGAAGATCGAGGCGGCGTCCGTCTTCTCGATCGAGGAGAAGGATCTCGTTTCCTGCAGCCCATGAACCGGCGAAAGCGCGGCGCGCCGCGCTCCCAGCCTTAGAGCGCGATGCGAAACACTGGAACCGGTCTTTCGCGCGAATCGCGCTCAAAACTCTTAGAATCGATCACCTTTTCTGAGTTCAGGCGATTCCGCCTGAACTCAGCGTGATCTAGACCGCCTCCCTCCTCAAACCGTTTCAGAACGTCATCTTTGCGCCGGCGTAAAAACCGGTCGGCGCTGTGATCGAGACCTGGCGCGGATCGGAGAAGGAGAGAAAGGGGATCTGCGTCGTGTTGAAGAAGGTTCCAAAGCTTCGCCCGCGCGCGCCGCCGACATTGTCGATCAGGCCATAGACCTGAAAGTTCTTCGTCAGCTGATAGGAACTGCGTAGATTGACGGTCGCGTAGGAAGGCAGCGTGCCGAAGGCGTTGATCTCGTCGCCGCGCACCCAATTGCCGGCCGTATAGACGACGTCCATGCCGACCTTCCATTCCTTGGTGAGCGCATAGTCGAAACCGCCCTTCAGCCGGTGCTTCGGGATCGATGTCATATGCGAGCCGGGCATGACCAGGATCGACGAGGCGGAGAGGCCCGTGGCCGTATTATAGGCCACGACCAAGGGATTGTTCGGCGAGCCAAGCTCGAGCATCGAGCGGAAGGTCGCGTCCGTCAGCGCGTAATTCACATAGGCCGAGAGCTTTTCGTCCGTGTAGCGGACTTGTGTCTCTATGCCCTGACGTTGCGTGACGCCGGCATTGGTGAAATAGCCCTGACCCGTAACCTGGCTCGGCACGCTCAATATGTCGTTGAAGCTCGTCGTGCGGTAGACGCCTGCCGACCAGTCGACGCGTCCGGGGAGAAGCGCGCCGGCTTCGGCCGGGAGGTAAGAGGCCGGGTGAAACCCTCCGCGCAGACCGGTTTCGATCGAATGGGCGACGACTTGGGAGAGATGCGGATCGGAGACGAGGAAATTGTCGATGAGGCAGGGGTGGTTCGGATCGGCGCAGCCGAGCTCGAGCGGCGTCGGCGCGCGGTTCGACTCTGAATAGCTGGCGTAGGCCGCGACTTCCTGCGTGATTTTGTAGGTCGCGCCGACGACCGGATTGAGATGGTCGTAGCTCGACGAGCCGTTGAGCTGCGTGCTGTAAAGGTCGTAAAGCGAGATCGTCGCCAGATTGTAGCGCGCGCCGGCCGTGAAGGTGAGCTTGTCGGTCGCCTCGAATGTGTCGAGCGCATAGACGCCGAGATAGGTGTTGGCGGCGTTGAGCTTTACGGGGCTCACGTCGCCTGCCGGATCTAAATTGATGACCCCCAGCCCCGGCACGCTCAAATCATAAGGATTCAGCAGGCCCAACTCCTCGCTGGCGGCGAAATGGGTCCAGCCGTGCTCGAGGTTGACGCCGAAGACGATCTTGTTGGGCAACTCGCTGAAGCCGAGCTTGTCCGTGTTCTCGATCTGCACGGTCCCGCCCACCGTGCGCGAGGTCGTCCAGGTGCGGTCGATGGCGGCGAGCGCCGCGTTCGGCCCGAAGAAGTCGGGCATGTAGGTCGAATTGCCGTTGTTGTCGCAGAGCGTCGGGCCGCCGCAAGATGCGAAGTCGGTCGTGTTGCCGTCGACATGCGCCTGGTCGAAGGCGCGATAATGCGCGTCGGCGAGGATCTTCCAGTTCTGCTGCGGCGTGAAGACGCCGTTCAGGTCGAACTGCGAGAGCGTGTTCTTCGTCGTCTGCGGAGTCGTATAGACTGCATCCGTGGCGTTATTTACGAGATCATTGGGCGCCGAGGCTGAGACGCCGAACTTGTTGGCGGCGATATTCGTCGATAGGTGGATTTCGGCTTGATCGCCGCGCCAGCCGAGATCGCCATAGAGCCGGTGGATCTGGGAGCCTGAGAATTTGCGATAGCCTTTGTCGCCAGCGGCCTCGATCGCGACATAGGCGGCGACGCCGTCCTGCTCGACGCCGGCTTGCATCGCGCCCTGGCGCCGGCCGAAGCTGCCGCCGCGGCCGTCGAGCTCGAAGCCGTGATAGGTGAAGCCGTTCTTCATATCCATCACGACGGCGCCGCCGATCGCATTGAGGCCGAAGAGCGGATTGCCGGTGACGATGGCGGTGCGATCGATCGCGACGGTCGGAATCAGATCCCAATTGACCGTGTCGCCCCAGGCCTCGTTGATGCGGATGCCGTTCATATAGACGGCGAGGCCTTGGGGCGTGCCGCTGACCGGCGAAGCGGCGAAGCCGCGGAAATCGACCTGAGGCGAGAAGGGATTGCCTTGCACGTCCTCGATAATCACGTTTGTCGCGGCGCGCTCCAACGCCTTCGCCACATCGAATTGGTGCGTCTGCTCGATTTCCTTCGCGCTGGTGATGTTGATGGCCGCAGGCGTCGTCGCCGCGACGAACGGAGCCGGGGAGGCGGCCGAGGTCTGCTGCGCCGAGGGGGACTGAGCCGGCGTCGGCGCGGGCGCCCTCGCGACGGCGCGCCGAGTGACGGGAGCTGTCGGAGATGCGGCGGCCGCCGGATGCGGCGTGGAGACGACCGGCTGCGCCGCCGGCGCCGGCCTCGGGTGCGCTCTCAGCGGCGAGGAGACGTTGATGTCGGGCAGCGCGGTCTGAGCCTGAGCCGCCTGGGTTAGCGCGCCGGCCAAGGTTGCCAGGGATATCGAGGCGAGACGGCTCATCGGGCGCATGCGTTTCTCCGTTACCCTCCGCGTCACCGAAGCGGACAGGGCGCCCGTTTTTCTACTCAAGAATTCTCATTTGTCTTCTTCATCTAATCCCGCCTCTACGGGACGAAAAGAAGCTGAAAAAGGAGTAATTCCCGCAAAAATCGGGAAAAAGTCCCGATGGAAACGCCGGGGCTGTGCAGCCCTCGGTGCAGAGCCGGCGTTGGAGTCCTAGCCGATGTGCGGACGTAACATAGTAAATTCAACATATTATAGAGGGATCTGGGTTTGAGGCGCGCGCCCGGCCACAGATTGTTTCAACGAGGCGGCGGCGCATTCTCCTCCTGACGCCGCGAGGCGCAAATCACTGCAATTCGGTCTAGATCTCCCTCTCGCTCAATGACGATTTCTTATCATATGTGGCATTTGCGCCACAGTGGCAAAGCAGTTCTCGAAAGGCCGCAGAGAAACGCGCGATGAGCGAGATCGCGCGCAAATGTTTCCGATCGGCCAGCCTGATCGAAAAGAGAGCCATAGGCGTGGCCGCCCCCGAACAAGCCGTCGACTAGCGTCATGGCGGCTCTCTTTGCACATCAGGCCTGGTGAGATCATTGTCGTCGCTGTCTAGGACGAAGATCGCGAGCAGCTTAGCCGGCTTGGTCTTGCTCGCATTCTCGCTGACGCCGTGGACGTCGCCGGGATTCTCGGTCCAATGTTCCCCAGCCCTAAAGATGCGCGGAGGCTCGCCATTCACGGAGCTACGAACCTCGCCTTCCAGGACATAGGCGAGAATAAAGGCGGAGCTTGCATGCCGGTGGGGGGCGGAGGCGCCGCCAGGGCCATAATTGACGATCACGGTCTTCAGCGACTTGCCGGGGATATTCGGGATCAGCCCGGCAAAGTCTGGCTTCGCGTCGACGGCCGCGTCGTGCTCGGCGGCATGATCTCCCGCGTGGGGAGCGCCGGTGGCCGCCAGCGTCAACGCCGCCGCTGTCGCGATCAAGAGTCGGCTCTTCAAGTGCGTGCTCCTTTTCTTCGAGGTGATGGCGGCTCCTCAAGGGCTGACAGTTAGGCCGCGGCGAACGCCGCGTGAGAGAATCTTGCTACGTTCCACTGAGCGGCTCGCCTGTCGATAAATGCCGGAGCTTGTCCGGATTCCGGACGATGTAGATTCTGGCGATAAGCGCGTTCTCGATCAGGAGCGCCGTCGTCTGCAGCACGCCGCCGCGTTCGACCGTGACGAACCCCGGCAGCGCGTTGATGAAACCGCGGCGCAGGATCGGCGGCTGCAGATAAGCGGATTTTCGCGCAAGGCCGAGGAACATCCGCGCGACCCGGTCCCGGCCCAGGATTGGGTTGAGGGCCGCGGGCCTTCGCCCACCGCCGTCGGTGTAGGCGACGACCGCCTCGGCAAGGAGTTGTCGCAGCGCGTCGGCATTGCCGGTGCGCGAGGCTTCGAAGAAGGCGTCGGCGATGCGCGGGCCTTCGTCAGAGTTCAAGGCGAAACGCGGCCGCGTGTCGCGGACGCGCTTGCGGGCGCGCGCCGCAAGCTGGCGGCATGCGCTCGCTTCGCGCTCGAGCGTCTCGGCGATCTCGTTGAAGGAAAGGTCGAACAGGTCGTGCAGGAGGAAAGCCGCGCGCTCCAGCGGCGACAGCCGCTCCAACACCAGCATGAGCAGGAGCGACACCTCCTGCGTGTCGGCGCCCTCTTGCTCAGGCGAGGCGATCAGCGGTTCCGGCAGCCAGGGGCCGACATAGCTTTCGCGCCGCACGCGCGCAGATTTCAAATGATCGAGGCAGAGACGCGTTACGACGCGGGCGAGATAGGAGGCCGGAACGCGGATTTCGCTGCGCTCTGCCGCGTGCCAACGCACATAGGCGTCCTGGACGATGTCTTCGGCGTCAGCGACGGAGCCGAGCATCCGATAGGCGATCCCCATGAGCCGCGAACGCAGGGGGCGGAAGGAGGTCGCGGGGTCGATCGCGACCCCCTCGGCGGCTGCGGATGCTGGCGTCGGCTCAGGCGCCGGCATGGCCGGTTCCGACCGGGTGGAGGGAGCGAAAGCCGATAGCGATCCGGTTCCAGGCATTGATGGTGGCGATCAGGAGCGTGAGCTTGACCCGCTCCTGGACCGAAAACTGCGCGCTCAATTGTTCGTAGTCCTCGTCCGGCGCGTGGGTCTGCGACACCAGGGTCAGCGCTTCCGTCCAGGCGAGCGCCGCGCGCTCGCGCGGGCTGTAGAGCGGCGACTCGCGCCAGGCGTCGAGGAGATAAAGACGCTCCTCACTTTCGCCCTTCGCTCGGGCGTCCCTGGTGTGCATATGAATGCAGTATGCGCAGCCGTTGATCTGCGAAGCGCGCGTCTTCACGAGCTCGATCAGGCCGAGCTCGAGTCCGCTCTTCTTCACTTGAGCTTCGAGGTCGAGCATGGGCTGCATGGTCTGCGGCGCGATCTCGTATGGGTTCAGGCGGGGCTGCATGGCTCTCTCACTTTCGAAGATTGTGTTTCTCTGCCCAAGACGAGATAGGAGCGTCCGTTGTGACATGATGAATCGATTGGACGCGGCTCGCGCTGCGAAAGGGGCGACGCCGATGATCATCGGAGATGCGATTCGTCGTAATATACGCTCTGGATAGGAAACTCCTTTCCTTCAGCGCAAACGGAACAGGCGGCGGGCCACGACTGACAAATGGGTGTATCTCGACGCCAAGCCGTCGCGCCACGCGGCGAATGCAATTTCGACTTCGACCGAGGGTGCGGCTGATTGTCTATAATACATTGATAAATATAAATAAAATTAAACATAACGCAGATCCGCGGGCGACGCTTTCGATGGCGGCGGATTTGGTGGGAGAGCGTGTCCCAACTGAGGAGATGCCGGGGATCCGGCTCGGCAGCTGCTGTTTTTTCCGATAGACACTACAGGAAAAATGAACTGCTGGGCTTCCCTGGGAGAGCCGGTTGCTCTAGCTTTGCCGAGATCATGACGCGTGGTGGAGAGTCTCATGGATGGGCAGCACCTCAGCCTGCTGATCTCTGGGGGAGTTCTGCTGGCGGGAGCCCTATGGATTTGCGTTCGCGACGCCGCTCCCGCCTTCAAAGTCGCGGAAACGGTCCTTCTTCTTAGTCTCCCGGTCGTCACGATCGGGGTCATGCTCGGCCTGTTTGGGCCTATCCGCTTCCCGGTCAGTCTCTGGGAGCCGCCCCGCGAGAAGATCGTCCTGCCGGAAATGCCCCCGCTGGCCCCGAAGGATCGCTATGGTCCTCGGACCGCGGTTTACGACATCGCGGCGCACAGGGTTTATTTGCCGAGTGGAAAAACGCTGGAGGCCCACTCCGGGCTGGGCGCTCTGCGCGATAACCCGCGTTACGTGAATCAGCGAAATCGCGGCGCGACGCCGCCCAATGTTTACCAGCTTTCACTCCTCGGGGAGCTGTTCTATGGCGTGCGGGCTTTGCGTCTCACGCCCATCGGCGACGCCCCGGAATTTGGGAGGGACGGGTTCCTCGCGCACACCTATATGCTCGGGTCGGGAGGCGAGTCGCACGGATGCATCGTCTTCAGGGACTATAACAGCTTTCTGCAAGCCTTCCTGAAAGGCGAAATCAAACGTGTCGTCGTGGTTGCTCATCTGGACTGAGATGCTCCGCGGCGCATCCGGCGCGCCACGGGCTTCAACCCACGTCAGCGGGCAACGACATCATGGCGAGGATCCTGGGAGTCGCACGTGAGCCGAGCCATTGCGCTCCTGGAGAACTCGCCCGCGGGCCTTGCTAGCCCTTTTGCAAGTCGGCGAGCGCTTTCTGCGCGTAGCGGGCGGCCCGACGCGAATAGCTCAGCATATGCGTCCCATAGGCCGTCCTGCGCGCGCGGCGCAGCAGAGCGATCGCTCGCTTGACGTTCGCGCTCGGGCGCGTCCTTTGCGCCATTACCGCGTGATCAATCGCATTGTCGATGTGCTGGACGAAAGAGGAGCTATGATGCGGCTGCTCTCCGTAAGGTATCGCCTTGGCGATCTGATCTATGGCCTGGGCGACATGGTCGCCGGCGGCGAACGCGACCGGAACGGCCATCCCCTGGCTGAACGCGAGAGCCATCGCGCCGATCATAAACTGGCGTCGTTGCATGAGCTTCCTCCCTTGCCGCGCCTTGGGCGCTTTCGCCGCGTCTCTCTTTTGGCCCTATATTGCTCAGCAATCGCCAGAAGCAACGGCGCGAAAACGAAAATCTCGCTATGGGTTCGCGGCTCCTTCAGACGCTCCCAAAATCGCTCGACAAACGTTTTCGCCTCTGTGCTTGCTCCGCCGGGGCCTAGCCGCTATAGAGCCTCCCTCCGCTCCCTTCGTCTAGCGGTCTAGGACGTCGCCCTCTCACGGCGAAAACAGGGGTTCGAGTCCCCTAGGGAGCGCCAAAAATTTCAATGCGTTAGATTGCAAATCGGGCCGGCCCAGGGCTCTATACGGAAATTTTACGGAAAAGCTGCCCCCGAACTCCTGCGAATTTTGACGGCGGAGCGCGACGCTCTTGCCTCCTTCCCGACCCCAAGCCCGACGCTGAACGATGAGGCTGCCCCCAGAACATCGAGGTTAAGCCTCGCGCCCAACTTCCGCCCCACAAACAGGGTCCCCTTTAGTCGCGAACAGCTTGTTGTCGCGAAGGAGGCCCAGAATGATCCGCAGATTTGTCAGGATCGTCACCCTGCTCCTCGTCGGGACGTTCTGTTTCGCGCTCGGCGTCTATACGGGGCCGACCGAACCGGTCGTGCAAGTACGCGAAGCGCTCGAGGAGCAGGTCGCCTCCGCCCTGCAATCCCTCCGGGCGCAGACCGAAAAAGCCAAGATTCGCTTAATTGAAGCGACTCGACGGGCGCAACCCGCCGCGACGACCTCGAGCGCCCCCCCGCCGGCTCCCACTGCGGCCGAAAACGCCGCTAAGGGAACCCAGGCGGAGGACGCGAATCCGGGAACGGTGGACAGCAGCGAAAGCCCTACAGCCCATATTGCGCCACCCGTTGCATCGCCTCCACCGGCGCCTTCTGCAGCCCCAGCCCCTTCACCTCAAGGAGTTGAGCGGCCTTCGGCGAATATCGGGCCTTCGAGGTAAAATCATCGTCTTGTCTGTCTGGAGGACAGGGCTTGCTAACGGCGCACGCATGCCCTTCGCCACGGGGTTAGAACCGCGCATCTTGCGCAGATAGCGCGCGAAGTCCGATACGCCCGATGCTCGCGCCAGTCCGGCCACACGTCGTTGGGCTGAGCGCCACAGCTCGAGCAGCGGAGGCGCCAGCGCAGGAGGGGACCGTCACGGCATCGGAGTGGCTCGCCACCGGCCCGGCCGCAGTCGCAGGTCGCGAAGACTGAGCGCACGCCGAGGCTGCGCATGCGAGCGGAGAAGCACTCTGCCGGCAAGGATAATTTCGGAGGCCAGAGGCGCGGCGATCTTTCATCGCGATACCTGATGTATCATAACGCTTGACCAACCGCCCATTGAGATACATGGTGTATCATAAACCGTTTGTAGAGGAACCGCCGCCCAGTGCCATTCCCGCAAAACTGCTTGGTTTGTCCTAAGCGAGGTCCCGCTCTGCGACGGTCGAAACTACAACAAACATAGGAGCGCCAATGACCAGTCTCGCTTTCACTGGATCGCTGAAAAAGCCACTTCTTGTCGCCGCGATGCTGATGGTTACGCTGCCGCTTGTCGGCTGCTACACGCCCGGCGAACGGGCGGCGGGCGGCGCTGTGATTGGCGGCCTCGGCGGTGCGGCAATCGGCACCGTGGCTACCGGCGGCCTTGCCGCACCGGTCTTGGCCTATTCGGCACTAGGAGCTGCGACAGGCGCAGTCATTGGAGCGGCGACCGCTCCTGTGCGGCACTACTACTAGGCGCGTGGCTGCCGCCCTGGATTTTGCCTTCGAAACGACGGGAAGTTGACAGATGCAGTGGATCACAAAGGGGCACTGTGTGCGGGCAGTAACGCGAACCCCATTAGCCGGAGGAGGCGCCAAAATGCGTGGGAAATTTAATTCCGCTCTTTGCGGGGTGCTGTGCGTGGCGACAGCTGTTTTTGGGGCCCCGGTCGAGGCTCTCGCCGGTCCAGCGAGCCTCGCGGACCAAGCGAGCCTGCGGCAGCCTGCTCCGGTCGACTATGTGCATTATCGACGCTACCACAGGCGCTACTATCGTTATGGCTATGACCCGAGCGGCGCGATCTTCGCAGGCGCGGCGATGGGCCTCATGGCGGCGGGCGTCGCAGCCGCAAGTCAACCGCGCTACTACTACGGATATCCAGGGTATTACGGCTATCCCGTCTATGGCGGCTGGGGCTGGTAACAGGGCCGAGAAACGATGCGGCGCCAGCCGAAGCGCCCGCGGATAAAAAACGCCGCGCCCGTAATCCGGGGTCGCGGCGTCTTTGCGGGCGGCGAAGGTGACACGCCGTCTTGTTTGCATTGTAAGTGACTGATTCGGCGAAGACAGGATCCTGCTGCGCCTAATTGAAGCGGCGCCTCAACTTGGCGCGATAGTCGTCGATGATGTGTTGTCCGCCCAGGCGTTCGGCGCTCTTGGCGAACGTCTCCATGAGACTCATTGCCGCCTCGTTCCCGGCCAGGGCGCGGGCCGCGCATCGTTCCAAAAGCCAGGCGCCCCTGTGGCTGGCCGGTTCCGGATCAGGCGTCACCGTGATCGAGCTTTTGCGGGCGTTTATCGGCCGCGCTCCGCAAGCGCAAGAGCGGCCGCGGGTGCTTCGCGTTCCTCGACTTCCAGGACTGAAGCGGCGCAGAGGATGCGGGCTTCAGCAATCCTCAGCATCTCAAGCCCGCCTTCGAAAAAGGCAATCGCACCCTCGAAGCCGTCAATGAATTCGGTAGCGACTTTGTCATCGTCGCCGATCTCGCGAGGTTGACGGCTGCAAGCGCGCTCGCGGTCCAGGTCGCGAGCAAGTGCTTGAACTCCGTTTCGTCAAGCCGATCCGCCAATTGGAACGGCGGTGGATCGATACCGTGCTCGCGCAAAACTCCGCGCGGATCGCGCACAAAGCGCGCGCGCAATGTCTCTTCTTGCCGAAGCCGCATGAAAAAGGCCGCCATAGACAGCGCCCCGCTCTGCGGCTCGGCCTCGGGCGGCGGCGCTTTGGTTGCGACGCTTGGCGTCTCGCCCCGCGGCGTCGTGAAAAATCCGGTGATCAATTGAAACAAACGGCGACTGGACATTTTCATGGCCATGCTCTCCAAAGCGCTTCGCGCACGCAAACATGGTACGGCGCAATCGGTGAAGCCGCAACTCTGCTGTATGTGGCGCGCCAATCATGATGGGGTGAAGCGATATGGCGCTATGACGCGGCCTCGATCGGGTCAGGCGACAGCTCGCGCGCGTCACCGAACCCGATTACTCAATGTTTTCCCGTGCGAAATTGCACCGGGACCTCGAAGGTCAGTCCCTCGTCGGCTATGACCGGCGGCGGCGGTGGAACAGGGTCTGCGCGTTTCATCATGGCGAGCGCCGCGTCGTCGAAGACGCTTTCGCCCGACGACTTCTGCACGCGATAATCGAGAACATGGCCGCGGCGATCGATGGAAAAGAAGATCGCGACCTCGGCCGCGCGGCGTGCGCCCCCGGCGGGATATCGCTTGGCGCGGTTGAGATGCGCCACGAGTTGTTTTTGCCAGCTCAGCACGGCCGCATTGGCCTTGGCGTCGACGCCATGGACAGGCGCGGCCGGCCGTTCCGAGACGGCCTGCGCGTCCGACTTCGGCGGAGCGGTGGCTTCGGAGGCCTGCGACTCGTTGGAGAGGACTTGCTGCGCGCGCTGCGCCTTCTCGTTCTCGTTGGGCTTGAGCGCTTTCTCCTCGCGAGTGATCTCCGCATCCTCCGCTTGGGTCTGCGTGATCTTCTCTTCCTTGCTCTCCTTCGCTTCGGAGGAAGCGACGGACGAGGTCGCGGCGACGGACTCGTCCGTCTCCGGCCCGGGCGGAGCGTCGGGCGTCTCCTGGTCGCGCGGCGCGGAAGGCTCGAGCGCGAGCTCAATGGCGGGCGCGCCGCCCTCTTCGTCGATGTCCTCGCGAAGCTTAACGGTCATCGCCGCGAAGGCGGTCAGATGCAGCGCAAGGGCCGTCGCCGCCGCGAGGCCCCACAGGCGGCCGCTCGGCTGATGCGCGTCGAGAAAACGGGGCGCCGCGCTCATCACGGCCCCTTCGCGCCGCCGGCGTCGAGCGCCACCAAGGCCACCTTGAGATAGCCGCCGGCGCGGAGACGCTCGAGAACAGCCATCATCTCGCCATAGGGCACGGCGGTATCGGCGCGCAAATAGATGCGCCTGCTCTTGTCGCCGCCGCGCGCCTCCAGCGCGGAGATCAAATCGGCGCGCTTGACGGGCGTCTCGCCGAGCGCGAGCGCGAGATCGGACTGGATCGTGACATAGAGCGGCTTATCGGGCTTCTCGTGCGGCGCAGCGTTGGACGCCGGCAGCTCCACGGGAAGATCGACGGTCGCAAGCGGCGCCGCGACCATGAAGATGATGAGCAGCACGAGCATGACGTCGATGAAAGGCGTGACGTTGATCTCGTGAGTTTCTTGAAGATCGTTTTTGGCAAGATGTCCGGCCACCGGCTTACTCCGCTGCGTGAATTTGCCCAGAGGCGCGAGCCTCGTTGCGATCGAGATCGCGCGACACGATGCGCAGCAGCTCGCCTGATAGATTGGACACGAGCTCCAGATAGGCGCCGGTCTCGCGCGCAAGGTGGTTGTAGATCAGCACGGCGGGGATGGCGGCGAAGAGGCCGATCGCGGTCGCGAGCAACGCTTCGGCGATGCCCGGCGCGACCACCGCGAGATTGGTGGTTTGCGCTTTGGAGATGCCGATAAAGCTGTCCATGATGCCCCATACGGTGCCAAACAGACCGACGAACGGCCCTGTCGAGCCAACTGACGCGAGTATCCCCGTGCCTCGCTTGATCGACAGGGCCTCGGCGCGTTCGATCTCCCCAAAGCAGGACGCGACGCGCTCCTTGACGCCAGGTCCGGAAGGAATGTCGGAAGAGAGCTTCAGCTCGCGCGTCGCTTCGCCGAGCAAGGCCTTGGGGAGCTTGTCGCCGGCGCCCAACGCAAGACGCGCTTCAGGCAGTCCGCGCGCGGCGGAGAGCGCGGCGATGGCGTCGAGCGCGCTCTTGCGCGCGCGTTTGAGCTCGATCGTCTTGGCGACGAGCACGGTCCAAGTAACAATCGACGCGATCAGCAAGCTCAGGATCACGATCTTCACGACGAAGTCAGCGTTGACGAACATCGTCAGGAGAGACAGATCGTGCGGCTTGCCGGACGCAACGGCTGCGTCGAGCGCGCGCGACGGCGCCTGCGCCAATGCGGCATGCGGAAATGCGGCGGCGAGCATGAAGAGAGCGGCAGGATGTTTCATATTTCAGCCCATGTCCGGATGAGGTTGTGGTAAGTCGCGGTGAGTTTGACGCAGGCGGGGTCTCCGCCGCCCAATCGTTGCGTCAGAGACTGGATTGTGCGGTCGAGATCGAAAAGCAAAGCGCGCGCCGCATTGTCGCGGATCAGGCTTTGTAGCCAGAAAAAAGACGCGACGCGTTCGCCTCGCGTGACCTCGCGCACGAGATGCAAGCTCGTTGAGGGATAAAGGACAAGATCGCCAGCGCCGAGCTTCACCTCCTGCTGACCGACGCGATCCTCGATCACCAATTCTCCGCCGTCGTAGTCTTCTGGCTCCGAGAGAAACAGCGTCACCGAGAGATCGGTGCGGATCCGAATCTCGCTGTTCGGCGTGGCGCGTATCGCGTTGTCGACGTGCAGACCGAAGCCCTGTCCGACGCCATAGCGATTGAAGAGCGGCGGAAATATGCGTTTGGGCAATGCGGCCGAGATGAAAACCGGGGATCGAGAGAGCGCCTGCAAGACGCCTTCGCCGAGCTTGTGCGCCGCGGCGCTCGCCTGCGGCAACTGCGCGTTGTTCTTGACAAGCATCGACTGCGGGCCCGCCGTCCCTCCGCCGTCCTCCCAATCGGCCTTCGCCATGACCTCGCGAAACGCGATGACCTCCGGCTTTCCGAGAACCTGCGGTATGCAGATCAGCATGCGCGCCTCTTTATGGCGTTTGAGCGCGGCGGCAGCATGCTCAAGCCTCTCCCCAGCTGCGAATGAGATTGTGATAGACGATCGAAAGTCGTCGGATGTCGAGATCGTCTCTGCCCAGGCGCGGCGCCAGATCCTGAATGGAGAGATCGAGATCGTGGACGAGCCCCCGCGCTTCGTCGCCGCGGATCATGCTTTGCAGCCAGAGGAACGCGGCGAAGCGCGCGCCGCGGGTGACCGGCGTCACCATGTGCAGGCTGCCGGCGGAGAAAAGCACGAGGTCGCCCGCGGCGGGCTTGAACCGGCGAGAACCGTAGAGGTCCTCGACGATGAGCTCGCCGCCGTCATATTCCTCGGCTTCCGACAGGAAGAGCGTCGCCGCTAGATCGGCGCGAAGGCGCGCGCCGGTCATGGCGTCGCCCCGAAGGGCGTTGTCGACATGCGGATCGAAATGATCGCCCTCGTCGTAACGGTTGAAGAGCGGGGGGAAGATGCGCAGCGGGATGGCCGCCGAAACGAAGGCGGGATTGGCGAGCAGCGCCGAGACGACACGCGCACCGAGTCTGCGGGAGGCCTCTCCATCCGTTGGAAGCTGACGGTTGCTTTTCACGCGCGCCGAATTGGCGCCGGCGGTTGAGGCGCCATCCTCCCATTCCGCGGCGTCCAGGACGCCGCGGAAGGTCGACAAGTCTTCGCGCTCGAGCGCCTTGGGGACGAGAATGAGAATGGCCGCCCCCTCTAAAAGCGCATGCGCGCTTCGATGGTCACGCTGCGCCCTGGCGCGATTAGCGCGAAGGGCGCGGCCGACTGATAAAAGGCGTCGTAGTAGGTGCGATCGAAGAGGTTCGCGACGAAGAGTTTCATGGTGATGTTCGGCCCGACCTTGGCTTCGGCGAAGACGTCGAAGCGCCAGTGCGACGGCAGCTCGGTCGGAACATTGATGAAGGGATTGGCCTTCGTGGGCGCCGGCAGCCCGGATGCGTTCAGCGACGTCGCGCCGTTCGCCGCCAAATTGGAGCCCCCGTAAATCCTCGACGCATAGACCGCCTGGCCGCCGACTTCGATCATGTCGGTCAGCTCATATTTCGAGAGCAGGCTGAAGGATTGATGCGCAATGTTCGCGAGCTGCAGGCCGACATTGGTCGGGGCGTAGGATTTCGTCACGCGAGAATCCATGAGCACTAGACCGCCGATGAGGCTCCATTTGTCGGTGACCTTTCCGGCGGCTTCGAGATCGAGACCCTGAATGCGGTAGGCTGCCTCGGCCGTCGTCACGCCGCCGATCACCTCGCGCGCGCCGCTGACGGTCGTCTTGAAGAGCGCCGCCGTCGCGAGCAGGCGCCGGTCGAACAGCTCCCACTTGGTCCCGATCTCGGAGGCCCGATTATATTGCGGCGGAAAGATCTGATCCGCAGCGTTGAGGCCTCCGTAATTCGCGGCGCTTCCGTCGAGTTCGGCGCCGACCGGATTGGCGGAAGTCGCATAGGCGGCATAGAGGCTCGCATAGGGAAGCGGCTTGAGGACGAGGCCCCCATTGTAGTTGATGAGACCCGAATTGTTCTCCGCCCAGGTCGACGCCGAGCGCGACGTGATGTGGTAGTCGTCGTAGCGCACGCCGCCGTTGACCAGCACGACGTCCTGGTAGTTGGCGGTCTCGATGAGATAGCCGGATTTCGTATCGACGCCGATATAGGTCGGGTTGAGGGATCGATAGGGTTGGATGAGCACCGGGAGCTCGTTGGGCGGCAGGAACAAATTAGCGGTGAGGCTTCCCGAGCCGCTAAAGCCCCCGGCCGAGCCTTCCGAGTTCAGCCCCGAGTAGGTGTCGCGGGTGACGAACTCCCGCGAGATCTCGACGCCCGGCACGACCGCGTGCTTGACTGGGCCGGTGTCGAATTTGAGCAAGCCCTCGGTCTGGTTGGCCGTCACATTCGCCACCTGATAGCGGCTCTGCGGGTTGAGGCTGACGGTCGAGCCAATGATATTTGGTGTGATCGTCGGCGACTCGGCGAGCGTTCCGACATAATTCAGGACGGCGCGCTCCTGCCGAGTCTTATTGGTGAGCAGGACGGCGTCGTTGACGCGATATTCGGCGGTCAGCGTTCCGAAGTCCTGCCCGGCTCTCTGGAAGTCGCGGTTCACGAGCCCGAAATAGCTGGCGCGCGGGATAACCCCTTCGGTGAAGGGCCGATTGGTGATGCGGTTGTATGGCACGCCGAAGTCTGGAAGCCCGGACAGCCGCACATGGTTGTATTCGGCCGAGAGCTTGAAATTATCGAAGGGCTTGAAGACTACGGAGCCCGCGACGCCATTGCGGTCGTCCACGACATAGCCGCGACCGGCGACATTGGCGTCCTGAAACAGTCCATTGAGGCGCACGGCGAGGACAGGATTGATCACCTTGTTGACGTCGAGCGTGACGCGCTTCGTCCCGTCGGAGGGCGAGCCCTGCACGACCCCGTCGTAGAAGTCTCCCCGATCGGTCGCCTGCTTCGTGACGATGTTTACCGCGCCGCCCGCCGTGCCGCGTCCGGCGAAGGTCGACCCGGGGCCGCGCAGGATTTCGACCTGCTCGGCGTAAAAGGTTTCGCGCACGCTGACGGCGGGGTCGCGGATGCCGTCGACGAAAACATCGTTGCGGGCGTCGAAGCCGCGAATGAAGAAGCGGTCGCCGAAGGCGTTTCCACCTTCGCCCGTGCCAAGCGTCACGCCGGCGGTGCTGCGCGCGATTTCACGTAACGACGTCGCATTCTTGTCCTGAAGCACTTCCTGCGTCAGCACGGTGATCGTGCGCGGCGTGTTGAGGATTGGCTCGGTGAACTTCAGCGATGCGACGCGGTTCGCCTTATAGGGCGCGGCCGGATCGGCGTAAGGGTCGCCGTCGGCCGGCCCCACGGGCCCTGTAGCGGCGGCTCCGGTCCCCTCGCCCCCCGCGCCGGCGAGCGTCGACGTCGAAGCGCTCGCGGGTCCCGAGGCGCCGCCACGCGCGACATGCGTTGCGTGCTGACTCGGCGCGTGCGCGCGGCGCGGCTTCGCGGCTGCTATGGCGACGGGCTTCGCCTTGGGAGCGGCGAGCGGACGCGGCTTTTCGCTCGGCGCATCGACTTTCACAGGCGGTAGAGTCGTGGTCGCATTTTCCGCGACCGCCACCGCGCCAACCCCTGACGCGAGAACGGCGGCGACGCCCGCGACCTTTTTGGGTCTATCGAGGGGCGCTCGGAACACCCGTCGTTCATCCCGATTGAACGACCGTAAGGACAAGGGACGCTTGGCGGCAGACATTGGACTACCTCATGTTCGAGATCAGATCGCGTTTGCGTTTCCGAAAATGGCGACTGTGTGAATGCTAAGTTCAGCATGAGGAGAGATCAATTGCCGCGCCGGTTACGCTGGAACCTTTACAATTAATGCAGACTCATAGAAGAACTGCGGGATTCAATGATAGAAAGGCTGAAACAGACGGGAAAATTGAAACTCTTCCAATTCCAAACAGCGTGATTTAGCTTCCAAGCCTCGACGATATGTTGCAAATTTGCCACAGCTGATGTCCGTCGCACTTCTTTGGCATCGGCGATGCCAGGCCACAGCTCATCGCGCGAGAGGGAAAGCGCTGCATAATTCGCATGGGATGTGATGGTTGCGCTGCGCCGCACATGAGCCGTTCGTCAGATCATGCAGCGCCCTCGCGCCCTGGCCCGCGAACCAATCTCGCCCGATCGACGCAGAAATTTCGCGTCGAGCGCCGCGATCAGATCGATCGGATCGAGCGCGTGCTTCAGCGAGACGCGCATCGTGTCGTCGCCGTGGTCTTGCGGGGTCCCCCCGGCTGCGGCAATAGCTGGCTGGCGTCGGCCTATGCTGAACACACACGCGCCGACTATCGCCTCATCTGGAGGTTGCGCGCGGATAGCGAGGCGACGTTACGGGCCGATCTCCTGGATCTCGCTTTGGAGACGAGCGGGCTCGCGCGACCGGCGTCCGAGGAACAGCTGGTCGAGTCGGCGCTTGATTTCATCAACAATGCGGGAGCCGACTGCCTCTTTATTTTCGATCACGCCGACGAGAGCGAGCTCATCGAGCGCTACTGGCCTCAATCGGGCGCGGCGCGAGTCCTGACGATCACGTCGCTCGACAGTGAGCCGCAACGCGGAGAGCGCATCGAAATCCAGCCTTGGCCAAGCGACGCCAGCGTCGATTTTCTCCTGGCCTGTGGCGGCCTCCTCAAGGAGCGGCGCGAAGCCGAGGCGCTTAGCGACGTTCTCGGAGGCCTCCCTTTGGCGCATGCGCTTGCGGCCGCATATTGCGCGCAGACGAAGATAGGCTTCGGGGAGTATCGCAACCGTCTCGAAGCGGGCAGGGCCGACGCGGGCGAAAAGGACGACGTCGTCGCGAGCGCCTATGCGCTGAGCATCCGCGCCGCAAAGCAGTTCCATCCCGCGGCCGGGAGGCTAATGGAGAGCGCCGCCCTTCTGGGAGCTGGGTCTCTGCCGCTAGCTTTTTTTTATGAGAGCTATCTGCCGCTCATGCCTCGAACCCGCAGAGCGCGGGCCTCTTCGCCGACTCTGCGCTCCGTGGCTACCGCTTTCACTGCCTTAGCCCGACGACCCAAATGCCGGACAGAAGACGTTGGCGCGCGCGAACTGACGGGATGGCGTCCTCTCTCGAAAGACGAGCTCAATGAAGCGGTCGCGATCTTGGAGTCCTTCGGGCTCGTCGCTTCAGACGCGCGCTCAGCCGGTGATGCGGCGGCGGCTCGTAGGAGCGCCTTTGAAATCCATCCGCGGTTGCGAAGGATTATCCTCGCAGGCGCAGATCGAGAAGCGGTCGAGCCGCTGTTGGATGCGCTGCAAAGGCTCCTCGCAAGGGAAGCGCAATCCGGCGACCCCTTGTCGAAAAAAGCGCGAAGCCTGAGGACGATGGCGACAGCGCTGCTCGACGCGTCGGCGGCGACAGGCGGATTGCAGGAAGAAGCCATTTCCCTGCACGCGGAACTGGCGCGCAGCTTTCGCGACGCCGGCAGCGCGGTCTCCGTTCCGATCGCGCTATTCGAGAAGGCGATCACTCTCGCCGAGCTCCGCCCCGGCGCCGAAAGCGAGAAGCTTTCGTCGCTCCTCGCGGAGATCGCCGCGCTTTACGCCGATAAAGGCGGTGACGCTGAGAATGCGCGCGCCGTTGCGCTCTTTGCAAAAGCCTTGACGGTAGAGCAGGCGGGGCGCGGCGATGGTTCCGCACTGCCTTTGCGCCTGTCCGATCTCGCCCTCGCGCTGCGACGGCTCGGAGGACGGGAAAATCTCGAAAGAGCCGTCGAGTTCTATGGCCAAGCGCTGGAGATCGAAGAGGCCCGCCACGGCGCAGGCGCGCCCATCGTCGCGATCAGACTCGCCAATCTCGCGGCCGCTCGGGAAGAAATCGGCGAGCGCGACAACCTCATCCAATCTCGGGCGCTGCTCGAGCGCGCGCTACGCATCGAGGAAGCGGCTTTAGGAGAAGCGCATCCCTATGTCGCCTTGCGCCTCTCGAGCCTCGCTTGGACCCTCAAGAGGCTGGGCGGAGCCGAGAATCTTGGTCTCGCGGCCGCCTGCCTCGTTCGCGCGCTGAAGATTGAGGAAGCAGCGAACGGGTCCGATCATCCTCACGTCGCGATCCGTCTATCCAATCTCGCGCTCGTGCTGAAAGAGATCGGCGGGGGCGATAATCTCGACCTTGCGGCGATGTGTCTCGAACGCGCGCTCGTCATCGATGGACGCACGATCGACGAAGCGGACCCGGAGCACGCCAAGCACCTGTCGAATCTGGCGGCGATCCTCTTGCAGCTTGGCGGGGACAAAAACCTAAGGCGCGCTGAACATTGCCAAAGGGAAGCGCTCCGCCTCGATATTCAGAACCTGGGAAAGGATCATCCGCAGGCGGCGCTAAATTTACTGGCGCTTTGTGCGATTCTTCGGGCGCGCGGAGTTTGAAAGTCTCGCCTGAGCGCGGAAAGCTGGAGAACGAGGGCATTGAGATTCTCCATGAAACGTCCTTGCGCCGAAATCGTCGCGCCAGCCCGCGGCGCGCTTCCCGCTCGAACGCAATCGTTTGAGCAGGAAGGCTTCGCGAGCTCATGCTGCTCGATCGCCGCCTTCCGGATGGAGATAGCGTGTCGGCGATCCGAAGGTTTCGCGCGCTGCAACCCGTCCTGCGCATCGTCGTCGTGATAGCGAGCGATACGCTTCAATCCGACCCTGCGGCAGAAGGGCCGGATATGGGTTGAGGACACCCCTGTCGGCGGCGCGACGTTCAAGCTCTCGTTGGGCCGCCAGAACGACGCCGCAGCGAGTGCAGTTGAGCAAACGCCGCGCGGTCGCGGCGTTTGCGATCGATGCGAAATTTCCTCGATCAGTGCGCGATCGTCCCGCTCGCGCCGACGGTCAGATGCTCCTTGACCTTGGCGAAGGCGTCCTCGGGAATGATCTTATTCTTGGTCAACTCGTCCAGGCTCTTGAAGGGACGGCCCTTCACGATCGCCTCGACCATGCTCTTATCGAGGCCTTTAACGCTGGCGAGCTGCTCGGGCGTCGCGGAGTTGACGTCGAGCGGCGCGACCACGCCATGCGCGGCCGGATGGGCGGGAGCCGCCATCGGCGCGGCGGGCTTGCTCGCGGGCGCGACGCCAGCGGTTTGCGCGAAGGCCGGGACGGCCGACAAAATCGCAACGGTGAAGAGAGCGGCGCGGATCATATTGGGCACTCCATTTGTCGAAACCCGTGTTTCGATCGACGCGCCTAAAGTGCCGCGAGCGCCTTGAACCACGCGTGAATGAGGCGTTCATCGGGAATTCATGCAAGCTCTCGCCATGAAAAACGCGACCAAGAAGCGAGTTAACGACTCTCTTACCCCAGGAGCCATAGCCTCCTCCCGCACCAACCCAGGAGGTCACGCAAAATGGATACCGTGGGAATCGCGGGCGACCGCATTCGCTCATTCGTCGAGCGCATTGAGCATGTCGAGGAAGAGATTAAGGCCCTCAACGAGGGCAAGAAGGAAATCTTCGCGGAAGCGAAAGGCGATGGTTTCGATGTGAAGGTGCTCAAGGAGATCATTCGTCTGCGTAAGCAGGACAAGGATGAGCGCGACGAGCATGAGTCCTTGCTCGACCTCTATCTCAGGGCAATGGAGACGCCTGACGCCGAGCGAGCAAAGGCCGCTTAGGGGACGCGCGAAGGACCCGCTCCAATCGTAAGAATCGATCACGCTTTCTGCGTTCAGGCGATACTGCCTGAACGCAGCGTGATCTAAGGGCTCGACGCGCTGCCGGTGAGCCCCGTGAGCCGCCGCGCGCGAGACTTGGCCCCCGCCGCGGCCGCTTCCCTTCTCTCCTCTTTCCTCTCGCCTCCCGCTCCCTTCCTCGCCGCAGACTCGACGTCGGCTCTAGGCGCGCTAGATCCTAATCGTGGCGCTCAAGGCGTCGACGTTCAGACCGGCGGCGCCCCGGATGCTTTGACCCGAAGGAGGGGCCAAGATGCACGCAAAACTCAAATCGACCCTTTGTGGAGCGCTCGCTCTGGCGACTTCGATTTCCGCGGTTCCTGTCGATGTTCTCGCCATGCCCGCGAGCGTCCCGAGCCAGGCGGGCCTGAGGCTTCCCGATCCTATCGACTCTGTCTATCGCCGCTACTATCGGCGCTATCCCTATCGCTATGGCTATCGTTACGATCCGAGCGGAGCAATCTTCGCAGGCGCGGCGATGGGCTTGATGGCGGCGGGGATCGCGGCCGCGAGCCAGCCGCATTACTACTACGGCTACCCGGCCTATTACGGCTATCCGGGCTGGGGCTGGTGAGCGCCGGCGAGAGTCGATGACCGAGCCAATATAGTCCGGGGCTCTAGAGCGCGATGCGAGAAGGCGGAAACCGGCTTTTCGCACGCGCTCTAAAACTAGTCCTTTTCGATCGCGTGATTCCACGCGATCGGGGCGCGCTCTAGTTTACGCTCGCCTGCTTCTTGCCGATCACAGCGCGTAATTCGTCGATCGTCGCTACGCGCCCGTGCAGACCGGCTATGCGCTCGACATTGAGCCCGAGCTTCTCGATCGTCTCATAGAGGTTGACCGAGAAGGGGTTGGGACTCTTCGGCGCCGAAGCGCCCGGGGCTGCGGGGGTATAGGCGTCCGCTTCAACGATCAGCTTTTCCTTGGGCAGATAGACCAAAGCGAGATCGTCGCTGTGGCCACTGCCGGCAATGTGGCGAATTTCGATCGGCCTCTCGGCGTCGCCCAGCGTATGATTATGTTCGTAGGTCTCGAACTTCGCCGCCTTCTTCGAGAGCGCAAGTCGATCCGGACGCAGCGTTCTCGGTTGCGCCCAGGCCTTCTCATAATAGGCCTTGCTGAGATCCTGCGTGACGATGGTCGCGCCGGCGTCGGCGAAAGTGCGCAAGCCGCCGGAATGATCGAAATGCACATGGCTGTTGATCACATATTTGATCGGCTTGCCTGGGATGATCTCGCCGATCTTCTTGATCAGCGCCTCCGAACGGTCTTCGTTGAGCGGCGCCTCGATGAGCACGACGTGATCCTTCTCCTCGACCGCGACGCTGTGATGCGTGCCGCCGGTCAGATAATAGACGCCGTCGCCGATCTTCTCCGACGCCACCGTTACGGGGTTGGCTGTGAGGCTGGCGATGTTAGCCGGAACGGGAATATCCGCCGGCCCGTTCAGCTTCGCGGACGCGACATTGATGTGCAGCACTGGGAAACCGCCCTCGTTTCGCGAAATTTCGCTGGGGAAGGCAAGGCCGCCGAAGTCCTTATAGCCGGAGAAGCTCGTCTCGATCAGCGTGTCGCCAAGCACTGGCGTGTCGACCCAGGTCTTGATCGAGGAGACGTGATTATCGGCGCCAATCACGCCGACATAACGGTTCTTGCCGATCGAGAAACTGACTTCCACGCCGTCGCCCGAGGCCTTCGATTCCGCGTTGTTCGCCAGCGCGGCCTTCAGGAAACCCTGGGGAGTCGACACGATGTCGGCTGCACGCTCGTCGCGCTGGATAAAGGCGGGGATCGCCACGGGCGCGGCGTCGGGCGCAGCGCCCGGCGGGGGCGCGACATTCCAGGACTTGTCGCCAGAAACATACCAGTCCGCCTTCTGCTCCGTGGGCGTCGGGCGCGGACGTCCGTCCAGGACCTGAATGCGGGCGAATTGAACATGCTCTGCGTTGGAGTCGAAATTGATCGTCGCAGAGTATGATGTCACGTCGAATTTTGGCCAGGCGCCCCCTGGAACGGGCGCCTGTCCGAATTGCCACCAATGGCCGGCGCCCGAAAACTCCAGCGTCTTGGCGTTTGTCGCGGAAAGGAGAGCGGCGGCCTCGTGAAGCGAGGCGGCGTTGGCGGCGTCGGCGTGAAGGGCGCCGGCGATGAGAAGGGTGACGGCGGAAACGATGGCTTGGCGTCGCATATGAGCTCCTATTGCGTTTTAGGACGTCTCGATTAAATCATACTTAAAAGATATGATAAACTGCAAAATGACGCCGCCGGCGAATCTCCAGACGGGCAGCTTGCTAAGGCATTGTCTGAGTTGACGGTTTGGGAGTGCTATTTACATATCTCTTAAATAGATATAAAAATCTTCATGCTGAGGGGGCGTTATGGATAGAGCGGCTTTGAGAGTTTTGGCGGTCGCGGCCTCGGCCGCATTGAGCTTGGCGGCGGTTCGATTGTCGTCAGCCGACTCCAGATCCGCTCTGGAGGGCGCCGCCGCGCTCGGCGATTGGCGCTCCGACGCGCCAGGCGTGGGGCGCAGGATATCGCCGACCGATCTTCCCGCTCCTTATGCCGGAGAACTCGCGGCCTCCCGCTCGCAAGTGGTCGGGCGCCCCGAGGGCGCCTCGCTCAAGGCCCCGGACGGTTTTTCGGTCGAGCTCTTCGCATCTGGGCTCAACGGCCCTCGGGTGATCCGCGTGGCTCCGAACGGCGACGTCTTCGTGACGGAAAGCCACGGCGGCCAAGTGCGCGTCTTGCCTGCGAGACGCTCTGGCGAGGCGCCGCAGAGCGAGGTCTTCGTTTCCGGTCTCGAGCGCCCCTATGGGCTCGCCTTCTATCCTCCTGGCCCCGATCCACGATGGCTCTATGTCTCGACGTCCTCGCAGGTGCGCCGCTACCCCTATCAGGCCGGCCAGCTGAAGGCCGGGGGTGAGGGCGAGATCGTCATCAACGATCTTCCGGCCGACGCAGGCCATTGGACGCGGGACCTTCTATTTTCCCGAGACGGCAAGACGCTTTACGTCGCCGTCGGCTCCAAGAGCAATGTCGCCGAAGGACATGTTCGTCCCTCTCCCGAAGAAGTCGCCGTCTTGGAGAAGGCCGACGGCCTCGGCGCCGGCTTTGGCCCCGAACATCACCGCGCCGACGTCCTCGCCTTCGATCCTGACGGCGGACACAGACGGGTCTTCGCCACGGGCCTTCGCAATTGTGCGGGGCTCGGGTTGCGTCCCGGCACTGAGGAGCTCTGGTGCGTCGTCAACGAACGCGACATGCTGGGCGACAACCTGCCGCCTGACTATGCGACGCGCGTCAAGCCGGGCGGCTTTTACGGCTGGCCTTGGTATTACATCGGCGCGCATGAGGATCCACGCCATGCGGGCGAGCGGCCGGACCTCGCGGACAAGGTCATCACGCCGGACATCCTGATTCAGGCGCATTCCGCGCCGCTCGGGTTGACCTTCTATGAGGGCGCGCAATTTCCGGCAGGCTTCAATGGCGACGCCTTTGTCACGCTGCACGGCTCCTGGAACCGCTCCAAACGCACCGGCTACAAGGTCGTTCGGCTACGTTTTAAGGAGGGCGCGCCGACGGGCGAATATGAGGACTTTCTAACCGGCTTCGTCCTCGCGGAGGACGACTCCAAGGTTTGGGGCCGTCCCGTCGACTCGGCCGTTGCGCCCGATGGTTCGCTGCTTGTGACAGAAGACGGCAATGGCGCCATTTGGCGCGTCTCTTACGGGCAGAAGTAGCGGTCCCGCTGCGGGGCGAAACCCGTGTCGGCGAAAAGCGCGGCGGGACATGCGGATGCGCCGCAGAGCTATGGCCGCAGTCTCTGCGCGCGTTGCGTAGGCGATGACCGGAGCATCAGGGGCGTCGCTCTCGTAAATATATGTTACCGATAGATTTATGGCAAACTGCGAGTCTGTCGCTCTTCTAATTTAGCTAAAATCTGCGGCTATCGCTTGCATATTCATAGTATATATGTATGAATAATGCCGCCAGCTTCGCCCGAAGCTTTCGCTCATTGCGAGCGCAATCGACCTCCCCCGATTGCGCTCGCAGGAGGCAAGAAGGTCCATGGAGGTAGATGAACAAACAGCTCGCCGGCGACAGGCTGATCGGCGAGGGCGATGACGTCGCGCACATCGACCTGCTCACTGGACTGCGCGGAAGCGCCGCCGAGGCCCCGTTCGCCGATGCTCCTTTGAGCGACAAGGACGGCTCCTCCATCCGAAAGAAAATCGGCTCATGAACGTCATGCTCATTTTTGCGCATCGTTGGATTGGCGTCGCGCTGGCGCTTTTCATGCTGACATGGATCTCATCCGGGACGCTCATCGCCTTCGTCGAGGCTCCTTCGATCAGCCCTGGGCTCAGGTTGTTGCGAACGCAAGCTTTGGAGCCTCGCGAGGGGTGGCTTTCGCTTGGCGAAGCGCTCGCGCGGAGCGCCGTCGCACGTCGCGGCGAGCCGGGAAACGACGCAGGCTTCGCTGACGCGCGTTTGCGTCGACTCGACGGGACGCCGGCTTGGATCATAGAGGATGGTCGCGGCCAGCGTTTCGCGATTTCAGCTATCGATGGCGGCTTGATCGAGGTGACGCCGCAAAAGGCGGAAAGAATCGCTAGCGCTTGGTTGGAGGTCGAAGCGGAGGAAGCTCCGGATATTTCCTACATCGGCACGATCGATGCGCCGATCGGGCTTCGCAACGCTGAGGCGCTAAAACCCTTTCATCGCTTCGCTGTCGACGACGGCTTGGGGACGCAGGTGATCGTTTCCGCGCGCACCGGCGAGGTCGTGCAGAAGCTCACGCGTACACAGCGCGCGGTCGCTTATGCTGGGAACTGGCTGCATCTCTTTCGCTGGCTCGACTCGATCGGCGCGGCGGATTATCGGCGTGGCGCGCTAAGTTGTGCTGGCTTCCTCGCTGCGACGGCCGCTCTCACCGGCCTCGTCGTCGGCTGGATTCGTTGGCGCCCAGGCCTATTCGGCCGGCCAACCTATCTCGGCGGACGTGTGCAGCCGTTCCGGGAATTCTGGCTCAAATATCATTTCTGGGCGGGACTCCTCGGGGGAACATTTGCTCTGTCATGGGCGGCGAGCGGCTTCCTCTCGACCAATCCCGGTCAGATTTTCTCATCCGCCAATACGAGCCCTGCGGAGCTTTCGCATTTTCGCGGTGAGCGACCGGCGGCGATCATCTGGGAGTGGAAGCCTGGCGCGCCGCTTGCGATCAGCGAGGACGTCCTCGAGCTGCAATGGAGTCGCCTCGGCGACGCTGCGAAGCTTTTTGCGCTCACGCGCCGCGGCGAGCGGCGACGTGTCGATCTCCAGGGCACAATCGGTTCTTACAGTGAGGCGGAGCTCCTTGCCGCAGCCGGCCGTGTCGCCGGAGAGACGAAGATCGCGGCGCATGAGCTCATCGACAGCTACGACGCCTATTATTACCCCAATCATCGGCAGACGGCTGAGGACAAGCCACTCCCAGCGCTGCGCGTAGATCTCGCGGATGCAAAACATTCGTCGTTCTATCTCGATCCGCTGCAAGGGCGGCTCGTCGCGAAGCTCGATGACAGCCTCCGCTGGCGTCGCTGGCTGTATTCTGCGGCTCACCATTGGGATTTCGGCTGGTTCCGTAATGCCGGAGTGTGGAGCGTCTGGATCGGGACATGCATTGGCAGCGTGATCGTGCTCAGCCTCAGCGCGCTGGTGCTCGGTTGGCGGAGACTGCGGCGAAGCGTTCGGCCGGTCACCGCGCGCTTTCCGATTCCAAGGATCGCCAGAGTCACAAAAACTTCCGCGGCGCCGAGCACGACGCAGCAGGTTTCTCCTTGATAGGGGCGACGCGCGCCAAAACTTTCAGAAATGGGGCGAGGGAAAATGACGGTCAAAGCCCAGTCCGGCGCCAGGGCCCGGCGCGCATGAAAGGAATCTCTCTATGATAGCGAGCATAGCTGTTTCTTTTCTCTGGTTGGCGACGGTCTTCAACTTTCAGAGATCGTTGCGCTGGAGGCCGGTCCTCGCTCGTCGTTGCAAGTTGCCCAGGCAGCGCCAACGAAATGCGCGGGTCCCTAACTGAGGATCGTATCAAATCGCTGTCAACGCGCCGGTCCCCGCAAAAAAAGGAGCGGCCGCGGGAGCGGCCGCCAAGTCGGAGGAAGAGGACAGGGGTTAGTAGGGTGACAAGTCGGGCCGGGGAGAAAGCCTCGCTATCTTATTTCAATCGCGATTGGATCTTCTGCACTCCGGCCAGCGCATATTGCTCGTCCTTCTCCGAGCCGCGCGCGCCGCCAACACCGATCGCGCCGACGATCTCGTCATTGACCTTGAGGAGGAGCGCGCCCGCGCGAGCGACATAGGTCGGATTTGCGGCGACCTTTTCGGCGAGATCCTTGTCGGTCTTGACCTGCTCGGCGAGCTGTCCCGAAGACTCCTTGAACGCGAGCGCTGCTTGCGCCTTGAAATTGCTATTTTGCACGGCGCGCGGGCCGACGCCGTCTGAAACCAGCACGGCCTTTAGCACGCCGGCCGAGTCGATGACGCTTACCGCGACCTTTTGCTCGCCTGCCTTGCTGGCGTCGAGCGCAGCCTGCGCCGCTTCGAGCGCGAGGTCGAGAGCGGGTCCACGCGCTGGCGGCGGCGGAGGGTTTTGCTGTGGAGCGGCGGTCTGTCCACTCGCGAGCTCAGCGCTTGCGAAAAGAATTAGAGCCGAAAGGCCGATTTGACGGAAGCGTGGTTTCATCATGACTCCAGACATTGCGTTGGGCTGCGGGTTGGAATGCGGGCTCACGGACTCACTTCTCACCGACGACGCCCTTTCTCACGCTCAGCTCGATCGCCGCGTTGCGCGCCTCGTCGGCGCCACGAAAGCGATCGTCTTCGAGCCTAGCGAAAGCGTTGTCGAAAGCGTGGAAGCGATACCCATCTCCATTTTGCGTGACGACGCCGATCAGGCTCTGGCCGATCGCAACGGGATGAGCGTAAAACAGCGCGGTTTGTTGAGCCTTATTGGCTATCACGTCACTTCTCCTTGACCGGCAAGTGGTAGGCGGTGTTTTCCGGCGGAACGACCGCGCTCTCGCCGTGCGACGTTCCTGCGGGCGCCCATTCATAGGGAACGGGTTGCGCTCGATAGACGCCGTAATTGATTGTCGCCTTTCCGGTCTCCGCATCCTTTCCGCGGCGCGGGTAGGGGTTCACATATTCCCAGACGATCTCGCCCGAGGGGGTTACCTGAAAGAACCGCCCGATCTGGCCCTCGTCGATGAAGGTGTTGCCGTTGGGAAGCCGTCGGGCGTTGCTGATGTGCGTGCTTCGGAAGCTCCAGCCCGCGCCTCCCGTGTCTGCCGCCGAATATTGCCAGACAATCTGCTGCGTGACGGGATTGATCTCGATTACGCGCGATCCGCCAGTAAGCGTTGTTGCAACGGACGGATAGCCCGCGGCGCCTTGATTGTCGAAAACGAGAAGGTTGCCGGCGCCTGGAACGCCTTTGGGAATGATCTGGGCGTCATGCTGACCGGAGATTTGATCGATGGGGCGCGGAAGCTTGCGCGACGCGCCGCCGCCGTCCGCTGCGATGGGCGGGAAATGCGGGCCCAGCGTCCAAACGATCTTGCGGGTCTTGCGGTCGATGATCGCGATGAAATTGGCGTTGCGCGAGTCGAAGATCAGATTCTCGGGCGCAAAGCGCTCATCTCCCTCGTCGAACCAATGGTTCGGCCCGACGGGCTTCAGATTGTTCACATGGAGATAATCCGCGTTTTTCGATCCCTTCACGAGTTTGAGCTCTTCCGGCGTGAAGCCGATCTCGTCTATGTGGTCCGAGGCGGCCCAGGTCCAAACGATCTCGCCCTCCGGATTGACCTCGTAAGCAAGGTCGTCGAGCACTTGCGGCGCGGCGAAGCCTGGAAGAGGGTAAACGATATTGGAGAGCACCAGCGTGTTTCCATTTGGCAGGCGCGCGATGTCGTGATGCTGTTGCGCACGACCGCCGGGCGCCGTGGGGCCGAAACGCCAGACCGTGGCGCCGTCCCAATCGACCTCTCCGACCGTCTTCACGATGCGGGTCAGAACGCGGCCGGGGACCAAATCCGTCCCTTTGCCTTCCTCGCTTTCGAGCGTCACGAAAACATGTCCGCGCGCGCCGCCATTCAGTGCGGGATCGATGAAGACCGACGGTTGCCCCGTGAACTTCCACTCATGGGCGACGTTTCCGTTGAGATCGATCAGCCGTGAGACGCCGTCGCCACCAGCGAAGAAAACGAAGGAGTTGAAGGCGCGAGCGGGATCGTAGATCGTCGTCCCCGTGGGAAAGACGCTCGGCTCCGCGCAGGCCGCCGTCGCGGCGCAAAGGGTTGCGGCCGAGATAAGGATGCGCCTCGCTCGCGAGCGAGACGACCTTTTGCGACGCAAGAAAGACCACACGCCCATCTGTCTCTCCTCTCTCTCCGTCGGCTGCCTCGCCGATCTCTTTGGCATTATAAGCATATCAAATTAGTATGATAAAGCGAAAAATTCAGCGCTGTGGAAAAGCGGCCATGGCTGCGTGTCATTGCTCCCTGGCGGAGGCTGCAACATACGGAAATGTATCTTATTATGGCGATATAGGATGCGGTCTGAAGAAGCCTGGCTCTGCGCCGACGTCGTGGCTCCTGACATTCTGAACAGCCAGGTGCTCTCATTAAAGATATTTACGCAGTAGGAATTATAAATTATATGCAGCAGTGATTGAATTCGAAGAAACGAGGCTCTACCCGTGTCCTATCGACGACTCCCTTCCGTAGGCCAGGTCGACGTCGAGCGAGTCATCGCCGAAGTCCGCGCAGGCCGGCCCGCGGTGCTGCGCGACGGCGCCGAACGCCTGGTCGTCGCGGCGGCCGAGGCCTTCGATGAGACGCTCGTGAGAGAATTCGAGTTCTCGGCGCCTGGCGCGGCTCGACTGGTGCTCTCGGCTTCGCGCCTGCGACACTTGGGTCTCAGCCGCGGGGAAGCCGGTTTTGTCGCGCTGCCGCACATTGAATTGGCGCGCCTTCGCGCGCTCGCCTTCGGCCTCGACGCCCGCGTCGACGCGCCGGTTGCTCCGCTGACGCCCCTTTACGAAGGCGCTCTGGAGTTGATGCGACTCGCGCAACTTCTGCCCGCCGTTGTGGTTCTCGCGGCCTCCGGCGCCGAAGCGCTGTTGCCGAATCTTCTTTCTGTGTCGCTTCCCCATCTCTTGGGCTATCGCGCTTCGCGGCGCGCGACTCTCCGCATTGTGAGCCGCGCCAACGTTCCGCTCGAAGGCGCGAGCGCTTGCGAGTTCGTCGTGTTCCGCGGCGGCGAAGGCCTACGAGACCAGATTGCGATCGTCGTGGGGAGGCCGGACTGCTCGCAGCCAGTCCCTGTGCGCCTGCACTCGGCCTGCTTGACCGGCGATCTCTTTGGCAGCCTCAAATGCGATTGCGGCGATCAGTTGCGTCACACTGTGCGCGTCATGGCGCAAGAAGGCGTCGGCGTGCTGCTGTATCTGGATCAAGAAGGACGCGGCAATGGAATCTCGACGAAGATCCGCGCCTATGACCTGCAAGCGCTCGGATTGGACACGTTCGAGGCGGATGAAGCGCTCGGTTATGGCCATGATCAGCGCGACTTCGCCTTCGCCGCCGACATGCTGCAGGCGCTTGGCGTGACGCGCGTGCGTCTGATGACAAACAATCCGGTCAAGATCGCCGCCTTGGAGGAGGCGGGGCTCGAGGTTGTTTCCGCGCATCGCGTTTTGGGGAGGCGCAATGCGCATAATCGCCGCTATCTCGCCGCCAAGCGGGACCGGGCGGGTCATCTGCTCGAGCTGGACGCTTGAATGCGACTTTCCCTGATCCCCTGGTGCGCTGACGCGCAAGGTCCTTGGCGGGAGGGGCGACCTCAACGCAATCCGCGAGCTTCCCGGTTTCCGCGACCACGCAGCGAGGCGATGCTCGTGCGGTCGAGGATCAGCGCGATCGACTCGCGCACGTCCAGCATGATGTCGCGAATCGCGCAGGCGTCCTCATCCGGACAATCGGCGCACCGCTGATAGGCGGTCTTGCTCGCGCAGGGAATCGGCGCCAGCGGCCCGTCGAGGATGCGGATGATCTGTCCGACCGTGATGTTCTCCGGCGGCCGCGCCAGCCGGTGGCCGCCGCCCTTGCCCTTGCGGCTGTTCACGATGCCGGCGTTGCGCAGCTCCACCATGATGGCGTCGAGGAACTTGCGCGGGATATTATTGTCCTTTGCGATGTCGCTCGCAAGGCATTGGTCCTCCGCGGCAGCAAGATGGATCAGCGCCTTGAGGCCATATTTCGCCTTGTTGGATAGCATCGAAGGGAAGGCTCCCCGCGGGTTCCCAGCCGCGACGAATCGCGGGGAATGACTTTCAGGAGCGGGGAGTCTAACGGGAATTGGCTTTCTTTCCTATCGAGAAAGAAATCTCCCCGCCCCGCCGAGGTCGGCGGGGCGGGGCGGTTGGGGGAGCCGAACCGAGGACGCGGTCAACGGGGAGGTCATTCGGGTCGCGATTCGTCTCGATCGCGCTTTAGAGCGCGCCCCACCGGTTGGGATCACGCGATCGAACAGTGAGACGCCCTAGCGGCTCGGCCCGCCGCCGCCTTTTGCCTCCGAGACGAGCGCCACCTTGGCATAGCCGGCTGCATTGATCGCGCCCATCGCCTCCGCGACTCTGCCATAGGAAACCGACTTGTCCGCGCGGACATGCACTCGCCGGTCGCGATCGTTCTCGCTTCGCTGCTGCAGTGCGGCGAGCAGGCCCTGAACGTCGTCCGCCCCAGTCTTGTCGACGAAGAAGCCGCCGCCGGCGTCCACGCTCACGACGATCGGCGGTTGCTGATCGTTGAGCTGCTTTGCAGCTGTCTTTGGCAGATCGACCGGGACGCCCGCGGTCATCAAAGGCGCGGCGACCATGAAGACGATCAGCAGAACGAGCATCACATCGACGAGCGGCGTCACATTGATGTCGGCGATGGGCGCCGAATCGAATTCGGAGTCGTTCTTACGCAGCGCGAAGGCCATTGCGGTCCCCTTTCTTGGAAAGTTGGCGGGAAAGCTCCACCTCGAACACGCCGATGAAGGAGGTGAGTCTTCTGCCGTAGGCAGAGATGTCTCCGCTGATGCGGTTGTAAAAGATGACCGCCGGAATGGCCGCGACGAGTCCGAGCGCGGTCGCGAACAGGGCCTCGGCGATGCCCGGCGCGACGACGGAGAGGCTCGTGTTGTTGGAGGCGGCGATGCCCTGGAAGGAGTTCATGATGCCCCAGACCGTGCCGAAGAGCCCGACGAAGGGGGCGACCGCGCCGATCGTCGCGAGGCTCGGCAGCCGATCCTGCAGATGATGGAGGGAAGCGGAGCTTGCGAGCTGCGCCACGCGATGCACGCGCTCCTGCAGGCCGTCCCGCTGAGCCTCCGTATGCGCGAAATCTTGCGAGCGCTGATATTCCTCGACCATCGCCCTGTAGATCTCCACGAGCGGATCGCCCTTCGGCGCTGAGGTGAAGCCTTCGGCGATGCTCGACACGGGCAATCCATTCCGGATGCTCTCAAACAGACGGTCCGCGCGGCGATGCAGAATGCTTAGGCGAACGAGCTTCTCCGCGGTGACGCCCAGGCCCCAGGCTGCCGCAAGGATCAGGATGACCACGACCGATTTCACGATCGAATCAGCCTGCAAGAAGAGCTCGATTGGCGTCAATGTATGCGCCAGGGCCGCCGAGGCGGTGTTTGCTGCGTCACTCATGCGATAACCTTTCGTTTCTTGATGAGAGGATCAGGGGCCGCTGAAGCTGATCGCGCCGGAGAGCGATCCGGGTTTGCCGGGCGCCGGAACGGAGCTGCATCGCGCTCCGATGCGGTTGGCGATGCCGTCGAGAGCCGCGTTTCCGGAGGAGGAGATCGAGAAGGAGGTGACCGAGCCGGAGGCGCTGATCGACGCGTGATAGGTGACGCGTCCGGAACGGGGAGCGTCGATGTTCGAGGCGGCGCGCTGCAGACAAGAATGCAGGGCGTTTGCAGCCTGCGACATGGTCGCGCCGGGCTTCGCTTCCGAGACCGTGCGAGGCCCCACGGCGGCGGGCTTTCGCTCGGCGTTCTCGTGATCTCTTGATCTTTCGTGATTGGGTCGCGCCTCATGGGCGGGAGCCGGCTTACGCTCCCGGGGCTTTTCCACTTTTTCCACCTTCTTGAGCGGCTTCGGCTTCTCGATCGGCTTTTGCTCGATCGGCGCGATGGGCTGCAAGGCCGGCGGCGGGGGGAGGTCGTCGAGAGTCATCGTCTCCGGCGGCGGCGGAACATCCTCCGGCGGCGCCTCTTCTTCAGCGGGCAAGGGCGCCAGCTCGACAACTTGCAGCTCTTCGACCGGCGCTTCATTGGCGCGGAAGCCGACGGTCAAAAAGGCCGCGAGCATCGCCAAATAAGCGACGATCGCGCCGACGCGCGCGAAGTGATTTGGCGGCGGAGCGGGGATGCGAAGTAGCGACTGCGCGCCGGCCCTTGTCGAGTCGTCAAACGGTTCGGGCTCTTGAAGGGGCGCATCGAACGGCGCGGCGGCTAGCGTCATCTGTTGGCGTCTCTCTTGGGGAGTGCGTGAAGGAACGGTAACATAACAAATCCTATAGAAGCAATAGATAATTTGCCGCTCCTTCGGCGCGCCGCAAAGGCGGCCGAAGGCTGATGATGCGGCTTGAGGCGCTCACGCTGTCAGTCGATCAGCTTATCGATTTTTTCGACGTCGAAGAGCTTAGGCGCGCCGCCCCATTTGATGTGATAGTTCACGCCGATGCGAACGACACTGCCGTCGAAGCGCGTGTTGGATCGCGCCGTCGTGATGGCGGCCACGCCGCCAGACTTGTAGTTGAGCTGGACGCCCGACGTCTGTATCGAGCCGAGATTGTAATAGAAATATTCGGCCTTGACGCTCCACTTCGGCAGGAACTGCCATTCGGCGCCGCCGCCAACCGAAAAGCCGGTGAGCGTGGAGGTCTGATAGTCGTTGAGCTGCAGCGACGCGGCCTTCCAGATGCCGAAATAATTGGCCGAGAGCGTTCCTTGCCCATAGGCTAACCCCCCCGTGCCATAAACAAGAAACACCGGGTTAACGAGGTAGCCCAGGCGGGCTCTCACCGTCCCAAGAGATCCCTGGCTTTTAGAGAAGGAAGTCGCTGAGTTGGTCGAGACGAGATTGGCCGTGCCGGCGCCGCCCGCGAGCCCCTGGATGTCGGCTTCGACGCCGATCAGCAGATGCTTGCCCCACTGATAATTCCATCCCACTTGTCCGCCGCCAATGAATTCACTGGTTTTGACCGACTGTAGGACAGGGATATTGCCCAAGGCCGCCTGGGTGGCGAAGCCGCCTGACAGCGTTTCGAGATAGGTCTGCTGAATCGTATTGGTGATGGACCAGTCATAACCGGCGTTCGCGCCGAGATAGAACCCAGTCCACGACGGCGGCGGAGGTGGTTCCGGCGGCGCCTTCACGGATGGAAGATCCGCTGCACGCGCAAAAGTCGAGATTGACGCCACGACGGCGGCGGTGGTGATGAGAAGCTTTTTCATTTGGACACCTCGTTACAGTTACATCTTGCGCCGCCCGGCGCGGGGTTGTTCGAGTTCTCGTCTTTTCACCTTCTCGCGCTTTCGCGATTGAATCAACTATCTCTACTAGGAAACTGTGCTATCGCGCGCTTTTTTGCGTCGCTGTTGCAGCGAGGACACAGTTGCTGTCGCGAAGAGTCGGCCCGCAAAACATGGTCGCCAGCGCGGCACGCGATGGAGCGGCGCGAGACCTTCGCTCGACGATGAGTTTGCGGGACGCGGAAGCACGAAGAGGCGCGCGTTCTTTTGTTTGATCAGTAGAGCTTGACGCTCAGCGTGCCGCCGAAGGTGCGGGGCGTGTTCGGGCCGAATGTGACGGTGCCGGGAGAGGTGTTGCTCCCGATCGTCCCGCCAATGAGATAACGCGCGTCCGCCAGATTCTTGACCCAGAGATTGGCGCTGTATCTTCCGTCGTCGGTTTTCAAACCGATTCCTGCATTGATCAGCGAGTAGGACGGCTGCCCGAGATAATAGAGTGAAAGCGGCTCGGAAAGCTGGCTACGATAAAACCAGGAGAGGTTGGCGTAGCCGAATGCGGAAACCGGCAAAGCATAGCCATAATCCCGCAGCGCCGCGCCGAGGGGCTGCTCGTAATTGGCGCCGAGGTTGAAGGAGTAGGGCGAGAAGGGCGCATTGCCGCTCACGCCCGAAGTGACGCGTTGACCAGACAGATTGACGAAGAGCGGAGCGGCGATCCCATTGACGTTGGACCCCGCCGGCCAGAGCCAGTCCGGCGAGGGCGCGGCCTGCGGAAAGCTGACGTAGCGCAAATCCGTGGCCTGGCCCGAGAAGTTGATCCACAAGCGGTCGATCGGGCTCCAGCGCGTGTCGAACTCGAAACCGCGCGAGCGCACCTGCGGGATGTTGCTCAGATATTGCTTGCGCAGCGGCGTGCCGGTCACGTCAAGGAATCGCGTGTCCACCAGGATCGATTGGAAGTCATAGATGTCGTTCCAGAAGACGTTGAGGTTCACGATGAGCCTGTTGTCGAGCCAATTCGTCTTGACGCCGAGCTCATAATCCCAAGAGACTTCCGGATGGGTGATGAGGCGCTGAAAGCCCAGAAATTGGCCGGAGCTGTTCAAAAGAGGCAGCGCGTTCGTATTAATCGCTCCCGATTTCTCGCCGCGCGCCACGGAGGTGTAGGCGAGTATGTTCTCATTGTAGCGATAGGACGGGTTGATGAGCCCTGAGAGCGAGTCGGTGCGCTGCGTCTGACCGCCGGTATCGAAGAAGCTGTATCCGCCGAGCGCCGTCTGCACGGCGCCGATGCCGGCGGCGGTCGTGTTGCCGTTGACCCAACCAAAGTCCGAGCCCTCTCGGATTTCATAAGTATTGCGCAGGCCCGTGGTGAGCGTCCACTGCTCGTCGAGGTGCCATGAGGTTTGGGCGAAGCCCGCGGCGCTGAAGGTGCGCGCGATGCCGTTTTGATGGCTCGTGTCGCCCCAGAGAAGAAAGGGGCTCGCTGAGGGATTGCCAGAAAACCACGCCGACGCCTCGGGGCCATAGAATTGCCGATTCTGCGACAAGACGGTCTCTCGCAGCAGATAGGTTCCAATGGTCCATTCCAGCGTTTCGTCCTTTGGCGAAGCTAGACGGTTTTCGAGCGAATATTGATCGACGTAAACGTCATAGCCTGTCGCGGCGATGTCCGTGTTCTGCCCCAGCGTGCTGCCGCCGCCCGAGGACGAGATGGAGCCTGAAGACGTGTTGCGCGGATGCAGGGTGAACTCTCGCCATGCCGCGACCGAGGTGAAGGTGTCCTCGCCAACCGGGTGGTTGATCTCGTTTGAAACGCCCGTCGTGCGCTGATCGAGATTGCCGAGTTTCGTCAACTGAGGATAGTAAGGGTTCAGGCTCGTCGTCGGCAGATTCAGCCGCTTGGCGAGAGTCGTCGAAAAGGGAGTATCGACCGCGCCATTCGCATAGAAGGGGAAAGAGTTGAAGGCAGGTGCCCCGAAATTGTTGGTCTCGTCCGAGCGCAACCGATCGAAAATCAGCCGATCGGTGAGCAAGTCGCCCGTATAATAAAGCTGCCCGCGCACGCCCCAGCGGTTATTGTCCAAGACGCCGGGCTCGCCGGTTCCATAGTTATGGATCCAGCGGTCGCTCTTTTCCAGGTAGAAGGTGGCGCGCGCCGCGAGCGTCTCAGGGATGATGGGTCCCGTCACGTTCAGCCGCTCGATGAAATGATTATAATTGCCGAAGGATGTGTCTACCGTGGCAGACGGCTCGAAGGACGGAAGCTGCGTGTGAATGATCACGGCGCCGACGGTCGTATTTTTGCCGAGCAGCGTGCCCTGGGGGCCGCGCGCCACCTCAAAGGATTGGAGATCGACGTAATTTGCCCATTGGAAGCCGACATGCGTGAAGAACACATTGTCGACGATCATGCCCGTTGCGGATTCTGAGCCGTCAGCGCCGCCAGATATGCCCGTGATGCCGCGGATCGCGATGGCGGAGGTGCGCGGATTGGTGATGTAGGGCACGAAGTTCGGAACTTTCGTAGCGAGGTCCTGCAGACGGTCGAGGAGTTGCACCTCGGCTGTCTTTCCGCCGACGACGCTGACCGGAAGCGGCACGTCTTGCGCCTTCTCTTCGCGCAGTCGTGCGGTCACCTTCACCTCCTCCACCGTCGCGCTCGAGGGGCCGCTGGATGCAGCAACGACTGCGGCCGCAGCCTGCGGCTGAGTAGGCTGAGATTGTGCTTGCGCGGCCGCTTCCTGCGGCTTGGGTTTCGACGCGGCAGGCTTCGGCTTCGCAGGCGCCGCCTTGGGTTTTTGCGTGGGAGCGGCCGCCGGCGCGCTCTGTGCGGGCGGGCTGGCGCCTTGATACTGCGCGAAGCTTTGCGCTGCGTCTAAGCCGACAACTGCTATGCTTCCTATCAACGTGACCGAGGCGAGCCTCGAGCCGCGCATGAGACGCGAACGAAGAGACGGCAGATGACCAGGCATTTCAAACTCCTTACGATTCTTGCCGACTCATCGGCTGATCTCCTCCGACCGGACGTCGCATCGACTGCGCTACTGGTCTTTGTATAGCTACAAACTAAGTAGGAAAATGAGCGATGGTCAAGCTTCCGAGGCGCGATAGAATCGCTATTTAGCGGTTTCATGTCGGAATCCTCTCGCGTGTTGCAGAAGTGCAACAGTAGGAATATCGCGCGATCTCGCGAAGGCTGTGGCTGATCCCAAGCCTTGCGGGTTTTTGATTTGGAGCGCGTCCCGACCGCGTAATTCCACGCGATCGTGAGGCGCTCTAGATCACGCTGCGTTCAGACGGGGTCGCCTGAACGCAGAAAACCTGATCGATTCCGGGAGTTTTGGGCGCGATATGTGCGAAAGGTCGGCTTCCACATTTTCGCGTCGCGCTCTAGCAATCTTGGGGAGAGCGCGTCGGCATGACCGATGATGCGCTGCGACGCTGAATTGTGAGCCCAAGCGCCGTGGCGCGGCTTCACAAGCCTGCAGTGTCGAAGTCGGCGGCGGGCGCGAAATGTAGGAGGGTCGCGAGGCCAAGGCTGATGGCGATGAAGAGCGCTACAGCGAGAACCCCGCGCGATGATCTGATTTCCTCATGCGCCTCGACAAGATGGCCCGGTTTGTTGCCGGTGATCATCGCGCTCACGAGATTATCGCCCTTCAGGCGCCAATGCGCGAGAACGGCCCCGACATGCAGGATCACCGCTGCGACGATCACATAAAAAAGTTTGCGATGAAGCGACGTCAAATTGAGGCTAAGGCTCTTTGACACAAGCCCGGCGAGGGGGCCGGTGTTGAAGATCTCGTCATTCGCGAAGAGGCCGAAACCCGCCTGCGTTCCGAGCAGCGCGAGCAACAGCAGCACCATCAACGCCCCCAGAGGATTATGGCCGGCGTGGCGCGTCTTCCATCCGCGGCCGGTTGCATGCAGGTAGCGCAGCACGCCTTTGGGGCCTCTGACGAAATTCACAAAGCGCGCATGTTTGGGTCCTACGAAGCCCCACCACACGCGGAAGACGACGAGAACGATGACCGCATAGCCAAAAAAGGCGTGATAGGCGAAATATTTGACGCCGAGCTTGTTCGTCATGAAGGCGCCGAGGAGGGAGGCGACGAGGCTCCAGTGAACGAAGCGGACCGGCCAATCCCACACGCGCCGGCGCGAGGCGAGAGCGGGCTCGTGTCGCGAAGCGGCTGGACGATCGCGTTCCACGGCGGTCATGGGCTTTCCTCATTCAGGTTGAGATCTCAAAGGCGGAGCGTCGCATTTCACGATGCAGAGTGAACGGGACGCTCCGCCACGGCGCGTCACGGGGAGACGCGTCTCTATTTAAGCTTGTAAAGATCGTGGCAGCCCTTGCAGTCCTGAGCCAGCGAGGCGACGGCGGCCTTCCAGGCGTCGGTGGCGCCTTTCTCCCTGGCGTTGACTTCGGCGAGATTGGCGGCGTCGGCTTCAAAGGTCTTCAGCTTCTTGTCGAAATCGGCGCGATCGCTCCAAATCTCCGCCTTCGCCTTGCTCTCCGGCTCTCCGACATTGGATCCTTCGGGAAAACTCTCGGCGGGCACCTTTGCCAACAAAGCGATTCGGGCGGCGCGCTTCGTCGCCTCCGCTTCGTCGTACGCAGCAGCGCCCTTCGCGATGGCGCCAAAATAGCGGAAGGAATTGCCGATGAGCTGATAGGCGGCGCGCCGGTTTTCCACCGCGATGCGCGTAGGCGAGGGCGGCGCGGCCGGCGCCTTATCGGCGGCGGGAGGCGCATTTTGCGTCCAGGCGCTCGCGAGCGGAAGCAGGCTGAAGACTGTGACCGCGCCGATACGGCGAACGCGGCGTTGAATACGAGAGTTACCCTTCATTCTTCCTTGCTCCATGTGAGAGATTTGGCGCGCCGCGCCAAAGGCGTCAGGTCAATGCGAGTGCTCAGTCTTCCATTTTTGGACGAAGGCGAGCGCGCTTTGAACATGATTGACGGGATTGGCGTCGACGAGAGCGAAAACGATCTTGCCGTCGGCGATGACATAAGAAATGCGATCGGCGACCTCGCCGCCGCTGGGGCTTGGCTTGTCGCGGCGCGCGTCATAAGCCTTGATTGTCGAGAGCGAGGGGTCGGCGCCGACAGGGAATTTGTCTCGGCACTCCTTCGAGGAAAACTCCTTCTGGACCTCGATCGGGTCGCTCGAAACGCCGAGAACGGCCGCGCCCGCCGCCTGGAAATCATCCTGATGGTCGGCGAATTCATGCGCCTCGATCGTGCAGCCGCGCGTGAAGGATTTCGGATAGAAGTAAAGGACGACGGGTCCTTTCTCGAGCTGTTTGGCCAAAGAGAAATCGAATTCCTTCCCCCCGAGCGCGGCCGGAAGGGAGAAATTGGGCGCAGCGTCGCCAATCTTTAGCGTCGCCAGCGCGCCATTCGTTGATAGGCAGAGCATCGCGGCGAGCACTGCTCCGCTCCATATTATTCTGCGCATGGCGTGCGCTCCTCAAAGTGCGGGGAAAAGAGATCAGGGTTTGGTCGGCGAAGCGGCAGGCGCTGCGGCTTGGGGCGTCTGCGCGCCTTCCGCATTTGCGGCGACCCTCGGCGGGGGCGGCTGCAGCTTGGTGAGCACGCCGCCTTCGTCCTGATAGTCGAGCACGCCGATGGCGCCGACGACATGGAAGCCCAAGCCGGTGAGAATGTCGCCGACCGCGCCGGCGCGATGCGCGCGATTGGAGACGGTGACGATCAAGCGGTCGCGCGGAATCAGCGATAGGCTCCTCTGCACGTCGGAGGGCTGCAGGCTGAAATAGACGGGAAAGCCGCCATTCTTGGTGAGCTCGTCGGGGCGACGCAGATCAATGACCAGCAGTTGCTCGGGCCGTGCGTTCAAGGCGTCGAAGGCGGCGCGATTGAGCCGGAGCGTTTTATAGGTGTAGGCAGGATCATTTGCCGGCGTGACGGCGGGGGCAGGGGCGGCGCCGGCGGAGGGAGCGCTCGCCTGCTGTGCGAGCGTCGACGAAGCCGACGCAGCAAGGAAAGCGGCGAGAAGGATCGAAGCGGTTCTCATGAGCGGTGACTCCGGTGAGACGTTGTTGCGCATGCTCAGCCGCGCAAATGCCTGTTGAAGAAATCGACGGTGCGGCCCCACGCGAGCTTTGCGGCGTTTTCGTCGTATCGAGGCGTCGTATCGTTGTTGAAACCGTGCTGCACGCCCGGATAAACGAAGGCTTCGTAGTCGATCTTGGCGGCCTTGAGCGCTGCTTCATAGGCGGGCCAACCGGCGTTGACGCGATCGTCCGCGCCGGCGAATTGCAGGAGCAGCGGCGCCTTGATGTTAGCGACCTCCTCTGCTGGCGGCGCGGCGCCATAGAAGGGAACGCCCGCGGCGAGATCGGGGCGCTTCGTCGCAAGGAAATTCACGACGCCGCCGCCATAGCAGAAACCCACGGCGCCGACCTTGCCGTTGCCGATCGGGCAAGTCTTCAGCACATTGAAGGCCGTGAGAAAATCGTTGCGCGTCTTCTGCTGGTCGAGCTTGGAGAAGAGCTCGCGCGCCTTGTCCTCATCGCCGGGATAGCCGCCCAGCGGCGCGAGAGCGTCCGGCGCGAACACGATGAAATTGTCGAGCGCGAGGCGCCGTGCGATGTCCTCGATGTGCGGATTGAGCCCACGGTTCTCGTGGATGACGAGGATCGTCGGCAGCTTGCCGGACGCATTCGCCGGCTGAACGAAATAGCCTTTGACAGTCCCGTAACCGTCGGGAGACGCGGTCTCCAGCGTCTTGCCCTTGATGCGCGGATCGTCGGGCTTGACCTGCTGAGCCTCGGCGAAGCGAGGCGAAAGCGCCTCGAGAAAAGCCGCGCTGCCAGCTGCGCCGATGGCGAGGTTCTTCGCACCCTCGAAAAAGCCGCGCCGATCGATGTATCCATGCACGAAAAGATCGAAGAGCTTCAGCACGTCAGGTGGAAAATCCGCGATGGTTTTGCGGCTCATTTTTGCTGTCTCCTTCGGCGACAAGGAAGCCGGTTAGCGCGCGAGGCGCGGCTTGTAGATGTCGTGACAAGATTTGCAGACGGTGGTTGCTTCCCGTGCGGTCGCCGCAGCGGCCTCGAAATCGGCCTTGCCGATCGAGGCGCGCGCCTCGGCAATGAGCTTGCCTCCCTTGCGCGAGATTTCAACTGCGTCTTCGGTTCCGGGCTTCCTGCGGAAATAGTCTTCCGTGTATCGGAAGCCGCCGGCGAGCACCTCGGCGTCCTCCAGCGCGGCGTCGGCGTTTTGCGCCGTGATGTCGGGCTCGAAAAATTTCACTGTGCGTTCGAGATCGCGCATCAGATCGTCGTCATAGTCTCGATAGTCGGAGAGCGGCGTAGCGGTCGCCGCGCTGGCGAGGAGACTCATGCCGAAAGCCCATGCCATTTTGCGCCTTTGCATTCCTTCAACCAACCCATGTCTTAAGCGCGGAGCGCTTATGGCTTCACGACGATCCTTGCGCTCATCGACCCATGGAGGCCGCAACGAATGACGATCTCGCCCGCTCGATCCATGACGATGGAGTAGGCTTCGTCCTGATCCATCTGTTCGTTCGAGCGAAAAATCTCAGTTCCGTCGCGGATGCCGACGACCGAATGCGGAAGCTCGTCGCGATTGACGAAGCTCACGCGCTCTCCGATCGACGCTGTGAGCGTCGGCGGGTCGAAAGCGAATTTCTCGATCGCCATCGACTTCGCCGCGACTGCTCCGCCAGGCAGAGCGACGATCGCCAACGCGATCGTCGCAGCCGAGAGCCACAATCTGGTGGGCATCGCTTTCCTGCGAGCTACGCCAGAATATCCTTGACCACCTTGCCGTAGACCACGGTGGGGCGCTCCGAGCGGCCCGCCCGCAAGTAAATCGTCTTGAGATGATCAAGGCCGAGGAGCTGCAGAACAGTGGCGTGGACGTCATAGGTGTCCACGGGGTTCTCCGCCGTCTTCAAGCCGATCTCGTCGGTCGAGCCATAGGTCAGGCCGTGTTTCAGGCCGCCGCCCGCGAGCCACTGCGTGTAGCCCCAGGGGTTGTGATCGCGTCCATCGCCGCTTTGACCGTAGGGCGTGCGGCCGAACTCAGAGGTCCAAACGACGAGCGTTTGGTCGAGCAGGCCGCGCTGCGCGAGATCCGCGAGCAATCCCGCAACGGGCTTGTCGATCGCCTTGGTGTGGGCTTCGTGGTTCTTCTCGAGAGCGCGGTGCGCGTCCCAGCTCGCGTCGTCCCCTTGGCCCAGAATATTGATCGGACCCGTCACGACATGGACGAATCGCACATTGCGCTCGACGAGACGGCGTGCGCGCAACAGCACCGTTCCCATCTCTTTCGAGGCGTCGTCGTTGAGGCCGTAGAGCGCCTTGGTGGCGTCGCTTTCCTTGGAGAGATCGACCGCCTCGGGGGCCGTCGACTCCATGCGATAGGCGAGATCATAGGAGCGCGTGCGCGCGGCGAGCTCGCTGTCCTCGGGATGCGCCGCTGCGCCGATGTCGTTGAGTTTCTTCAAGAGGTCGAGACTGTCGCGCTGCTGCTTAGCGGCAATGAGCTCCGGCGGCGCCTGATAGAGGATCGGCTCTGCAGTCGGCCGGAAGGCCGTGCCCTGATAAACTGCAGGCAGGAAACCGGAACTCCAGTTGACTGAACCGGCGCGCGGCTCGCGCTGGCCGCCGTAGAGCACGACATAGGGCGGCAGGTCTGGATTGGCGGAGCCGAGCGCATAAACGACCCAGGCGCCGAGCGAAGGCCGGCCCGGGCTGACGTCGCCGGTGTTGAGCTTCAGGATCGAGATGTCGTGGGTGGCGCCGACCGTTACGCTCGATTTAATGAAGGTGAGCTTGTCGGCGTGCTCAGCGATATTGGGCAGCCAGTCGGAGAACCAGGCGCCGCTTTGGCCGTACTGCTTCCATGTGCGCTTCGAGGCGAAGAGCTTGCCGACGCCGCCCTGCGTGCTGGTCTTGATGCCCTTTAGGAACGACTCGGGGACCTCCTGGCCCGCAAGACGGACGAGCTCCGGCTTGTAATCATAGAGATCAAGGCTGCTCGGCGCGCCGTCAATATGCAACCAGATGACGGATTTCACCTTGGGCGCGAAATGGGGAGGCTTCGGCGCCAGCGGATCGACGAAGTCCGCGGCGTTGGCCATCGGCGCGCCGAACCAGCCGCCGCCGGGCATGAGCCCGCTCACGGCGTATCCACTCACACCATAGGCTGCGCCCCGCAGCCATTCGCGTCGCGACGTTTTGATCAGCATGGCTATATTCCTTTGGGATCGTTGGCGTGTCAGTTCAGAAGCGGTAGACGAACTCGTTGGAGTTCAAGACAGTGTGCACGAGATCGACGAAGGCTGAGGCCTTCAAGGGATCATCCGGCTTCACCTTGACCCCGACCGGAACAGCGAGCGCGAGCTTGCCGTCGTCGGCTTTTTCGACGAGTGTTTTCTGGTGTTGCGAGAGGAAGATCTTGAGCGCTTCCTTCTCTTCTTCCTTGGGTTGGCGCGCGAAGAGGATCTGATAGAGCCGCTCGAGCTGCGCATCCTCGTTCCAACCCACCTCGTTGATGATGCGGCCGGCGAGCGCCTGCGACCAGCCGAAGACGATGTCGCTGTTGACGAGCGTCAGGGCCTGCAGCGGAGTCGTCGTCACATCGCGCTTGCTGTGAATCTGCTGCGCGTTCGCCATGTCGAAGGTTTCGAGCAGCGGATAGGGCAGGCTGCGCCGCGTGAAGATGTAGAGGCTGCGGCGCGTGTAGTCCTTGGGGTCCTTCGAGGTGGTCCACGACGGATCCGCGTTGAAATTCCCGCCGCCGGTGAGATTTGCCGGGATTGGCGGGAAGACGCTCGGGCCGCCCACCTGCTCATTGAGCTTGCCGGAAGCGACGAGGATCGAGTCGCGGATTTCTTCCGCCTCGAGCCGCTTGCGCGGGAAGACGGCGAGGAGCTTATTGTCGGGATCGGCCTTCGCCACTTCTTCGCGGAAGTTCGAGGATTGGCGATAGGTGGAGGAGAGCAGGATCTGGCGGTGCAGCCCCTTCACGTCCCAGCCCGATTTCACGAAGTCGTAGGCCAGGTAGTCTAGGAGCTCCTGATTTGTCGGCTTGTCTCCCGCCTTGCCGAAATCGCTGACCGTGGCGACGATGCCTTTGCCGAAATATTGATTCCAGATGCGGTTGGCGAACACCCGGGCGGTCAGCGGATTGCTCGGGCTGACGAGCCAGTTGGCGAGCGCCGTGCGGCGTCCCGATGAGCCTTCGAGCGGCTTGATGTCGGGTTTTTCGCTGGTGATCGCTTCGGGGAAGGCGGGCTGCACCTCATCGAGCGGGCGCTCGTGATTGCCCCCGAAGAAGACGAAGGTCCGCGGCGAGTCGGAGTGTCCAAGCTCTGTCGCCGTCGTGAAAGTGTCGGAGCCGCGAGCCGGCTTTTTATTCGTGAATTTTTTCAGCTCCTGGGTGAGCTTCTGATACTCTTCCCACTTCTTGACGATTTCGTCGCGGTGCTCCGGCGCCTCTTTGTCCTCGGCCGCGTAACGGAGAAAAGCCGAGAGCGAGACGTCGTCAGTCACGACCTCGAGTCGGTGATTGACCCAGCGGTCGAGCGCGCTCCACTGGTCTTTGGGCTTGAAGATCGAGTCGCGGCTGTCTGTGAGGTAGCGCTCCTTGTGATATTTCAGCGCCGCGTCGCGGACCGAGTCGATGATCGCCTTCTGCTTGTCGCGTATGTCCTTCGTGGCTTCGTCGTAGATCGCCTGCGCCTTCAGATACTGCTCTTCCTGCTCGCCCTTTACGGCGGGCGCCTTCTCGTCGAAGGCGGTGTTGGCGAAGAAGGCCTGCAGCGAATAGTAGTCCTTCTGCGAGAACTTGTCGGTCTTGTGGTTGTGGCAACGGGCGCAGCCCACCGTTGTGCCGAGGACGGCCTGGCCGACCGTGTCGACCATATCGGTTGTGATTTGATATTTGCGTTGAACAAGATCGCGGGAATTGGAATTGTCGGGGTATCCGGCGAGGAAACCTGTCGCGACGAGCACCTTTTGATCATTGGGCGCGATTTCATCGCCTGCGATCTGCTCCTGAATGAAGCGCGAATAAGGCTTATCCTCATTGAAGGCGTTGATCACATAATCGCGATAGCGGAATAAATTGGGCCGAGTGCTATCGTTTTGAAACCCCGAGCTGTCGGCGTAGCGGGCGAGGTCGAGCCAAAGGCGCGCCTGCCGCTCGCCATAACGGGACGACGCGAGCAGGCGATCCACGAGCTTCTCATAGGCGTCCGGAGACGCGTCGGCCACAAAGGCCGAGACCTCCTCGGGCGATGGGATGACACCCCAGACGTCGAGCGTCGCGCGTCGGATGAAGGTCGCGCGATCCGCCTCGGGGGAGGGCGCGAGGCCTTTCGTCTCGATCTTGCTGAGCACGAAGGCGTCGAGAGGCTTGCGCACCCACTCCTTCTTGGCGACGACCGGCAGGAATTGCTCCTGAACCGGCTGCCAGGACCATAAGGGCTTGGAGGCGGGCTTAGGGGCAGCGTCCGCTTGCGGCGCCGCTTCGACGACGGAGGCCGCAGGCGGAGAGGCCAGTTTCTCATCGCCCGCCGCAAGGGCTGCGATTGAAGCCGTGGTCAGGAGCGTCGCTAACCCAAAACCGATCGTCTTTCTCATTTCCAAGGCCCCTGTTGGCGTTCGAGCGCAGAGCTTCGCTCGCGGCTGTGCGGATATTCCTACTGTTTGAGTCATATTAACGACACGTAGGCAATATGTCTATCGGGATTGTAGAGAATCCTGCGGCCAGACAAACTGCAGCCAAAGTCGGCTGGCGCGGGGCCGGACGCGGGCTTGAGGAGTGCTCCGCGCGCAGCGTCAGAGGATTGTTATATACTAAAAAAGTATGATAAAGGGGGGATGCATTTTTAGGAGCGCGCGGTCGGCGCACGAGATCGCGGGGAAAAGGAAGAGAGCATGAAGACCAAAGCAAGAGCATTGATCTTTTCGGGCGCAGCGGGTTTGTGCGCCCTCCATCTCGCCCTAACGGCGCATGCAGCCCAGGATGCTCAGGGGTTTATCCGGCTCGATCCCGAGGAGCTTCATTACAAGAGCCCGCTGGGAGTAGGACCGGAATCGACGGTTTTGTTCGGCGACCCGTCAAAGCCCGGGCTTTACGTCGTGCGCAACAAATTCCCGCCGGGCGCCCATTCGGCCCCGCATTATCATTCACAGGATCGCCATGCGACGGTCATCAAGGGCGTGTGGTGGACGGGCACCGGATCCGAGCTCGACTTCAAAACGGCGGTGCCGTTGAAAGCGGGAGCTTACATGCTTCATCCAGCGGGCGGCGTGCATTGGGACGGCGCCGGCGATGAGGAAGTGATCGTTCAGATTATTGGCGTCGGCCCGGTCGAGACGACCCAGGTCGGTCCGCCCGGCGCGCCGCAAGGGTACTGGCCGAAGCCGAAATGAGCCTGGTTGTCGCTTGGTCTTTCTCGTCCGAACTCTTGCGACCGCCTTTGTCGTTGATTTTCGGGGGCGCCGACTTCGGAGGGGCGTCGCCGCAAAACATCTCGTAAATCAGCTCTATGGCGCGCGCCACCTCGTCGCTGGCCAACCGATAATGGATTGTCTGAGACTGACGCCGCGTCTTGACCAGGCTGTCAAGGCGTAGGCGTGCAAGATGCTGCGACAGAGAAGATTGACTGAGGTTAAGTTTTTGCTGGAGAGGCGTGACGGCGCTGTCGCCCTTGTGCAATTCGCACAGGATCATCAGGCGGTGCGCGTTCGCCAACGCCTTCAGGAAGCGCTCCGCCTGCTTTGCTTGTGCCGTCAACGCCGCGAGGTTCAGCCCATGATGCGGGCTCTCTTTTCGAGATTCGGCCTGTCGTCGCCCGCTTCGCCCCTCTGACGCATCTGTCCCGGTGAGCAATGATCGAGAGCTTCTGACAGAGCGCGTTGCGCGTCCATCATCATTTTTAGAACGGCGCATCGCTCTTCACTCTTGCAGTCGTCGCAGCGCTTGTCGCGCGTTTCGCATGCGCAGGCGATGGGCGCTTGAGTCCGCCGAGCGCGCGGACGATCTCGCCCACCGTGATCGCTTCTGCCTCGCGAGCCAAACTGTAGCCGCCGTTCTTGTCCGTCCTCGGGCGCAGGAAGCGGAAGCTTCCGAGCTCGAAAAGGATTGAATTGAGGAAGCGCTCAGAATCCTTCGCTCCTCAGCGAGGTCGGCGACATGCGCATGGCGTCCCGGCGAAAACTGCGCGAGCTGCGCTATCGCGTTGAGGGCGTCTTTGCCCCTCTTCGTCGGCGCTGCGTACCCAGCCGTCAAGGAGGAGTTCGGAGGGAGCCTAGAGAGCCGCGGAGATGTAGTCAATACAACCTATAGAATAAATGCCGCAGAGAGCCGCATTGCTGTCCAAACTCGCGAAGCTATAGGCGCGCTCGGTCGTGCGGCTTCGGCAGAGGACGCGCAAGAACAGCGGGCAAAGCGATGGCTACCTCCAAACAACAACCCGACACCGAGCTTCCTCGCCCTAAATCATCGATCCGCGCTGCTGCTGCAACTGCGGATTCGGGGCTACCCGAGGTGGATTTCGAGACGCCGCTTTATGAGCGGGAAGCGAGTGCGGCCGAGAAGGCAAGGCGCGAAGCCGCAGTTGAGGCCTTTCGCAACGAAAAGGCCCACGAACGGCCTCCTCGACGCCAAGCCTGATCCTCGGCGCGTTTTCCAAAGCTTTCGTCAGCTCGAAGGCGCGCGTCTCGCGTGCAAGGCGTCGAGCGCCGGCGAGTGGGTGCGCAGAGTTTCATATCATATCTATTGAAATTTCCCTGGGGCGGCAGGACGCCAAAAAGGGCGTCAGCTTGATCGCCTGAAGTAAAAAGCACTTAAAAACAATGATAAGAAAGCGATAGCGCGTTCTTGAGGGGAGCGCGAATGCCGCCAATAAAAACATATTTCCTATTTATTAAATAGATATATACTCTCCGACGCCGGTCCCATTGCCGGCCAAAGAGGCTCGTCAGAATGCTTGGAAAATCCCTCACCATCGTTAGCGTCGCGCTCGGCGGCGTGATTGTCTTGGCGTCGTCGGCCACGGCCGAGCTGTCGACGCAAAAAGTCCTCTCGACCCCAACTGCGCTCGCCATCGCGCAGACCGCCTATGAAACTTGTACCGGTCAAGGCTACAAGGTTTCGGTCACGGTCGTTGGGCTCGAAGGACAGATCCTGGCCGCCTTGCGGGGAGACGGGGCCTCGCCCCACACGCTGGAGAACAGCCAGCGCAAGGCTTATACGGCGCGCACTTTTCGCATTCCGTCAGGGGAGTTCGCGCAACGGGTGAAGGACAATCCGACGTCGGGCCAGGTCAATCTTTCGGGCGTGATCGCTATCCAAGGCGGCCTTCCGATCAAGCTTGGCGACGCCGTGATCGGCGCCGTCGGCGTTTCGGGCGCGCCCGGCGGCGAGAAGGACGAGGCCTGCGCCAAAGCCGCCCTCGACAAGATTGCGGATCAGCTGAAGTGATTTGACCATGATCGGCAGGCTCGCGGAAGCAGGCATGGCGGACCGGGCGTAGGCGATACGCCCCTGCTTGCTCGCCGCAGCTGCCGCCGTGTCGGGTTCTTCAGTGCGTTTTCAGCAGATGTCAGCTGTGCTCCTAAATGCGCGTCGCCTTCCTAGTTAGGCCTTGTGGCTGCGGGAACGCGTCTTATGGCGCGGGCGTCACGCTCGGTCCCCGGCCGCAAGAGGAGGGCAGGATGATGTTGCGCAAGCTCACCCTGATTCTTGCAATCAGCGCAGTCTCTGCGGCGTTTGCGACTGAAGCTTCGGCGGCGGCGCATTGGCGCGTCGGCGCTGGCTGGGTCGGCCGCCACTTCGGCGATTACGGCGGGCCGGGCTGGGGGCTGCCCGCTGGCGGATTACGATACGGCTGGGGTCACTATGGCGTCGGCTATTACGGCTTTGGCGTCCCCTATTATGCAGATCGCGGCCACGACTATTACGGTTCCGCCTTCCCGAGCGATTTTATTCCTGGCTATCCGGACGATTGTGGCGGCGGCTGCCCAACCTATCATGCTCGCCTCACCGTTGCGGGCAGTCGCTGGTGAAGCGCATGAGCTGAGACGGTGGCTCGATGAAACTGACGATGAGGGCCGCCGCCGAGAGCATCGGCGTCGCACCATCGGACATGAGCCAGGCGCTGGCGGCGCATGAAGGGAGCCTTAGGGGCAAGCCGCCGACGCGCTAAAGATACGGCATCGAACTCAGCCCAGACTCCTTTGTCCTGGCGAAGGTCGGCTTCCATGAAAGCCCGACGGGAATCCAGAGCCACAAGAGCGTTGGTTCTGCTTTGGGGTCCGCCGGTTTCGAACGCAACGGCTTGATTGTGCGCCGTCTACTTTGCGCGCTTCGCCCGTTCGCCGCACGGAATGCCCAACTCTGCAAATACGCGCTCGATCCACTCGATCACAGCCTTGACTCGCGCGAGATGCTTCATATCCGATCGAACTAACAACCAAAGCTCTCGTGTGAGCACGGGTTCGGCTCCACTGACACGCGACAGCCCGCAGTCACGCTCTCCGACACAAAAAGGCATGAGTGAGCGCCCTAAGCCGGCGCGAATGGCGTTTAAAGCCAAATCGGAGTCGTTGACGATCAAGCCCGGACCCAAATCGGGCTCCTGTTTGACGGCCTCGGCTAGCCAGCGTGCGAGCGGGAAAGCGGAAAGGCTCTCTTCGTACGTGACCCAAGGCAGCTTATCTGCAGATGATCCGGCGGGCCCATAAACGCCGTAAGGCAGTTCGCATAGGCGCCGGGCGAGAAGGCGATAATCTTGCTCGGGCCGGGCAAAGCGTACAGCGATGTCCGTCTCCCTATTGCTGAGATCCAAATTTCTCGGGTCTGAGACGAGATGCAATTGCAGTTGGGGATGAGCCCCGAGAAACTCGGGGAGCGCCGGCATCAATATTCGGTTCATGATCAGCGCCACGGCGGTCAAACGAACCGTTCCCGCGGTCCTGTCGTCCACGCCGGTCGCGACGGTTTTGATGCCACAAACGCCGATCTCGATCTCCTCGGCGTGTCGGAGAACCGCGCGCCCGATTTCCGTCAGCAACAGCTGGCCATTGGCGCGCTCGAACAGGCGCGAGCGCAGGGCGCGCTCGACGCGGGCCACGCGCCGCGCGATCGTTGTCTCGTCGACGCGCAGCTGTCGCGCCGCCTTCGCGAGGCGGCCGGCCCGCGACAAGACGAGAACAAAGCGGAGGTCATCCCAGTTCAGATTCTGCATTTTTGCAGACTGCTCCTGCAAAATCACTTCTAGCAAGGCAAATTTGTCGGTGATAGCGTGCCCAAGGTCAAGGTGTGGCGTCGATGCTCTTCAAGACGGTTCGTGACCGCGACAGGCGGGCGGTTCCGGCGGACGGAAGCGGGGCGCCGATATTCTGAACGGGCGCCGGCAGGCCGCCGATAGATGGAACGCTATTCCGTCATCGGCCGGGAAGCGCCGCCAATCGGTTGTCCGACCAAGGACTTCAAGATGCTCCAGCTCGTCCTCATCGCCCTGCGGCGTCCCTACACTTTCGTCGTGGCGGCGATTCTCATCGTCATACTTGGCGCGCTGGCGATCGTGAGGACGCCCGTCGACATATTTCCGAGCGTCGGCATTCCGGTCATCTCCGTCATCTGGACCTATGTCGGCCTTTCGCCGGACGACATGTCCACGCGCATACTCTACCCTTACGAGCTCGCGCTGACGGCCCTCGTCAACGACATCGACCATGTCGAGTCGCAAAGCTACAACGGCATCGGCGTCAACAAGATTTACTTTCAGCCGAAGGTCAAAGTCGATCTCGCGCTGGCGCAGGTAGGCGCGGCTGGCCAGACCGTGCTGCGCCTTCTGCCGCCGGGCGTGCAGCCGCCGCAGGTCATCGTGTTCAACGCCTCGACCGTGCCGGTCATCCAGATCGCCTTCTCGAGCGCGACGCGCACCGAGACTGAGGTTGCCGACGCCGTCTACACGCTGATCCGGCCGCCGCTGACGACGGTGACGGGCGCGGCCGTGCCCTTTCCCTATGGCGGCAAATCGCGCCAGGTGCGCATTGATCTCAACCAGGAGAAGCTGTTGGGCCTCGGCCTCACGGCGCAGGACGTCGTGAGCGCGGTCGAACGGCAGAATCTCATCATCCCCGCCGGCACGCAGAAGATCGGCGACTACGAATATGCGGTGCTCATCAACGACGCGCCGGCCGACATTGCGGCGTTGAACGATTTTCCGATCAAGCGCGCCGACGGCGCGATCGTCTATCTGCGCGACGTGGCCTTTGTTCACAACGGCAGTGCGCCTCAAACCAATCTCGTCCGCGTCGACGGCGCGCCAGCCGTGTTGCTGCCTGTGCTGACCTCGGGCTCAGCCTCGTCGCTCGACGTCATCAACGGCGTTAAGGCGATGCTGCCACGGCTGAAGCTCGCGCTGCCGGACGGGATCGACATGACCGTGATCGGCGATCAGTCCGACTTCATCACGGATGCGGTCTTCAGCGTCGTGCGCGAGGCGACGATCGCCGCCGCGCTCACCGGCCTCATGATTCTTCTGTTTCTCGGCAGCTGGCGCTCGACGATCATCATCACGATCTCAATCCCGCTCTCCATCCTCGCGGCGCTCTTCGCGCTGTCGGCGCTCGGCGAGACGGTGAATGTGATGACTCTTGGCGGCCTTGCGCTTGCGGTGGGCCTGCTCGTCGACGACGCGACGGTCACGATCGAGAACGTCAACCGTCACTTGGAGGAGGGTGAATCAATCGACGACGCGATCATCAAGGCGGCGAAGGAGATCATCACGCCCGCCACCGTGTCGCTCTTTTGCATCTGCATCGTGTTCGCGCCGCTGCTGCTGCTCGGCGGCGTTGCGGGCTATCTGTTCCGACCGCTCGCCGAGGCGGTCGTCTTCGCGATGATCGCCTCCTATCTCCTGACCTACACGCTGGTCGAGACGATGGCGCGCTATTTCCTCAGCGCGCAGCAGCGCGAGCATCTGCGCGAGGCGAAATTCGGACCGGCGCGGCGCGGTCTTGTCCTCACGGCGCTGACGCGCGTCCAGACCGCGTTCGAGAAAGGCTTCGACAGGCTGCTCGACGCCTATGCGCGCCTGCTGCAGCTCGCGCTTGCGCGCCCCAAGGCCTTCGTCGCGATCTTCTTTGCAGGCGTTGCGCTCTCCTTCGCGCTGACGCCCTATCTCGGGCGCAATTTCTTCCCCGAGACCGAAAGCAGCTCGCTGCGCCTGCATGTCCGCCTTCCCACGGGAACGCGCCTCGAGCAGGCGGGGGTGCTCTGCGACAAGATCGAGGCCGAGATCCGCCAGGCTCTGCCGCAAGGCGCGCTGACGAGCATCGTCGACAACATCGGCCTGCCGATCTCGGGCATCAATCTGAGCTACAATAATTCCGGCACCATCGGCACGAATGATGCGGATCTGACCCTGAGCTTCGATCCCGAGAAGGTCGCCGACGCCGAGCCTCTCGCGGAGATCCTGCGCGATCGGCTGCCGCGCGCGTTTCCGGGGGTCGTCTTCTCCTTCCTGCCGGCCGACATCGTGACGCAGATCCTCAACTTCGGCCTGCCGGCCCCGCTCGACATCCAGATCTCGGGCAGCAAGCGCGACGAGAATCTCGCCTATATGCAGAAGACGCTGGAGCGGGTAGCGCGCGTTACGGGCATCGCCGACCCGCGCCTGCAGCAGCCGGGCGATCTGCCGACGCTTTATGTCGACGTCGACCGCACGCTCGCGCAGGAGGTCGGCCTCTCGGAGCGCGACGTCACGCTCTCCCTGCAGACCATGCTCGCGGGCTCGTTCCAGACCTCGCCCGCCTTTTGGCTCAACGTGAAGAGCGGCGTCTCCTATCCGATCGTCGCGATGGAGCCGCAATTCTGGAACACGAGCCTCGACGCGCTCGCGAGCAAGCCCGTGGCGGCTGGCGAGGCGCAGCAAATTCTGAACGGCGTCGCCTCGATCCGGCGCGGTTGGAGCTCCGGCGTCGTCACACATCTCAACACGCAGTCGTCGTTCGACGTCTTCGCCGGCGTGCGCGGCCGCGACCTCGGCGCGGTCGCCGACGAGGTCCAAAAAATATTGGACGACACGCGCAAGGAGGCGCCGGCGGCGTCAAATCTCGTGCTGCGCGGGCAGATCGCCACAATGCGCAGCGCCTACGCCGATCTCATGCTCGGCCTCGTGCTGGCGATCGTGTTCGTCTATCTCGTGATTGTCATCAACTTTCAGTCCTGGCTCGATCCCTTCCTCATTGTCTGCGGCCTGCCGACCGCGCTCGCGGGCATCGTCTGGATGCTGTTCCTGAGCGGGACCACGGTCTCCGTGCCGGCGCTGACGGGCGCGATCATGTGCATGGGCGTCGCGACGGCGAACAGCAACCTCGTCATCGCCTTCGCGCGCGAGCGGCTCGACCACGGCGACAATCCGCTTCATGCGGCGGCGGCGGCGGGCGTGACGCGTTTCCGGCCCGTGCTCATGACGGCGCTCGCGATGATCATCGGCATGGCGCCGATGGCGCTTTCCGCGGAGCAGAACGCGCCGCTCGGGCGGGCCGTGATCGGCGGACTGACCTTCGCGACCGCAGGGACGCTGCTGCTGCTGCCGGTCATGTTCAGTCTTGCGCATGGTTTCTTGGGAAGACGCAAAGCGGCGCGCGCGCGCCGCGATGAGCTGGAGCGCGCGGAATTGGAGCAAGCGAATGTCGCATCATGAATCGCCTCATCTGCGCGCGCCCGATCCGGCGGCTCAGGCGGAGCTTCTGCGCAAGCTGCGGCCGAAGGCTCTGATCGCCCTCGGCGTCATCCTCACGCTCGCCGCCTTCGGCGTGTTCCAGCGGCGCGCGCGCGACGCCGAACTCGCGCGCGTGACGCGGGAGGCCGCGATTCCAACCGTCGAGCTCTGCGCGCCTGCGCTGTCGACCGCGGCGCAGGAGCTCGTTTTGCCGGCCAATGTCGAGGCTTTCGTCGACGCGCCGATCTATGCGCGCGTCAACGGCTATCTGAAGAGCTGGAGCTACGATATCGGCGCTCGGGTCAAGGCCGGCGACATTCTTGGCGTCATCGAGGCGCCAGACCTCAACCAGCAGGCGGAGCAGGCCAAAGGGCTTCTCGCGCGCAGCAAGGCCGAGCAGAACCTCGCGCATGCGACGGCGAAGCGCTGGACCGCGCTGCGCAATGAAGCAGCCGTCTCGGCGCAGAGCGCGGACGAGAAGACCAGCAATTTGGAGGCTGCGACGGCCTCGCAGAACGCGGCCCAGGCCAATCTCGACCAGATCAACACGCTCAAGGCCTATCTTAATCTCGCGGCGCCGTTTGACGGCGTCGTCACGGCGCGCAATGTCGACGTCGGAGCGCTCATCGACGCGGGCGCTGGACGACGCGAGTTGTTTCGCGTCGCCGACATTCACAAGATGCGGATCTATGTTCGCGCGCCGCAGGCCTATGCGGCGAAGATCGCGGCGGGGCTGACCGCGCGGCTGACGCTGCCGCAATATCCGACGCGCGAGTTCGCCGCGAAGATCGTGACGACCGCCAACGCCATCGCCGCAAGCTCACGGACCCTGCTCGTGCAGTTTCAGGCCGACAACCCGGATGGCGCGCTGCTGCCGGGGGCCTTCGGTCAGATCCGGATCGCGCTTCCCCCCAAAGGCGCGCCCCTGCTGCTGCCGGCGAGCGCGCTTATCTTCGTGAACGCGTCGCCGCAGGTCGCGACCGTCGACGAGGCCGGCGTCGTGCGCATGAAGAACGTGACGATCGCGCGCGACCTCGGCGTTTCGCTCGAGATCTCGGCGGGGCTTTCCGCGACGGATCGGGTGATCCGAACGCCCTGGCAATCCGTGCATGACGGGACCGTCGTCAGGATCAAGGACCCCAAGACGAAGGAAGCGGACGCGAGATGAGAATTTTGCGGCGTCCTCTTTTCTTGGCTTCCGGCCTCTTGTTGAGCGGCTGCAACCTCGCGCCGACCTACGCCCCTCCCTCCGTAGAGGTTCCCGTGAGCTTCAAGGAGGCGAAGGGGGTTGGGGCCGCGGTCGTCAAGGGAGCGTCGCGCCCCACCGGCGGAACGACGACGGACGGCGGTCCGCAGTGGTTTTCCGCCGATCCCGCGGACCTGCGCCCGCGCGGACCCTGGTGGCTGCCGTTCAAGGATAGGCGGCTCGACGCGCTGGAGCGCGAGCTCGACGCCCGCAATCCTGACGTTGAAGGAGCGATGGCGGCGATGGACCGGTCGCGCGCCTTGGCCGCGAAGGCGGCCGCGAGCCTGTCGCCGACGCTCACGGCCAACAGCCAGCTGACCGAGAACAAAGAGTCGCTGCACCGGCCGCTGCGTCTCGCGAATATCTACCCGGGCGCCACTGATTTCGTGAGAGCGGCGCGTTCCCCGGGCCTGCCCCTGAATTCGCCGACCTTTTACGGCGACAATCAGCTCACGGCGCAGTCGAGCTATGAGATCGATCTTTGGGGGCGGGTCCGCAACCTCGCCGGCGCGGGAGCGACGGAGGCGCAGGCGTCGGAAGCCGATCTCGCGGCCGTCACCTTGAGCCTGCAGGCGGAGCTTGCGCGCGACTACATCAACTTGCAGGGCCTCGACAACGAGGTCGCGCTGCAGAAGCGCATCATCGCGGCCTATGCGCGCTCGCTCGCTCTCGTGGAGAAGCGCGTCGGCGGCGGCATCGCCTCGCCCGCCGACGAGACGCGGGCGCAGACCCAGCTCGACTTCGCGAAGACGCAGCTCTCGGACATCGAGGCGCGGCGCGCGTTGCTCGAGCATGCGATCGCCATTCTTGCGGGCCGGGCGCCCGAAGGCTTCTCCTTGCCGTCGTCGCAGACGCGCGTCGCTTCGCCGACCATTCCGCTCGGTGCGCCCTCAGAGCTTCTGGAGCGCCGTCCCGACATCGCGGCCGCCGAGCGGCGCGTCTACAGCGCCAATCTGTCGATCGGCGTGGCGCGCGCGGCGTTCTTCCCGCGCTTCACGATCAATCTCGCCGGCGGAACCCAGGACACGGGCCTGAGCCTCTTCAACGCCCGCAACAGCCTGTGGTCGGTTGGGCCGGCCGTGACCTTGCCGATCTTCGACGGCGGCGCGCACGCGGCCGACCTGCACGACGCCGAGGCCGCCTATCTTCAGTCGGTGGCGCGTTACCGCGGCGTCGTGCTGCACGCCTATGGCGAGATCGAGGACGCGCTTGCGCTGATCCGCTATTTCGACCGCCAGGAGAAGGATATCGCCGCCGCTGTCGTCGCGGGCGACAAGACGCTCGACGTTTCGCTCAAGCTCTATGAGGAAGGCGTCGTGACCTATGTCGAGGTCGTGACGGCGCAGTCGGACGCCTTCGCCGCCCAGCGTCAGGCGATCGCGCTGCGCACGGGACGGCTTCAGGCGGCGTTGTCGCTGATGACGGCGCTCGGCGGCGGCTGGACCGCACCTGTCTTTACCACGCCCGCGCCGGAGGAGCCCTGCGCACTCTGCGAGTTGGCGACGCAAGCGGCGCCGAAATCGTAGGATAAATTATGCAGGTCATCCGGCGCCCGGCGACCGGCGTGCACAGAGGAAACCTGATCGCCACGCGCCGCGCCCGCGTCCTCAGCCTTCGACGTGGGTTCCAGGAGCGTCATGCCGCCCAATCCGTCACCATCAGGCCGGGCACGCGCTCGAACTCGCGGCGGTTGAGCGTCACCAGCGCCGCGCCGCGCCGCCGCGCCTGCGCCGCGACGAGATAGTCGAAGGGGCCGATCGGCGTCCCTTGCCGTTCGAGGAACGCCCTTATGTCCGCGGCCTCGCGCGCATCCTCCGCGTCGAAGGCCGGCTGGCCTATCCCGGCGGACAAGAAGCCATCGAGCAGGGCGCGCGCTTGATCGGCTCGGTCGCTCTTGGCGATTCCGTAGTTGAGCTCGAACAGCACGATCGCGGGGACGATGAGCGCCGTTCCCGCCCTCAGCTCATTATCGAGCCTCGTGGCGATCCAGGGCCTCCGCTTGTTCAAGGCGAAGATGACGATGTTCGTGTCGAGACAAAACATCGTCCGCGTCAATCGAATGATATCGAATCGTCGGGCTCGAGGGGCGGATCATCGGGCAGACCGTCGGGCAAGAAATCCCGCGCGCCCAAGGCGTCGAGACTCCCGCGCCAGGCTTCCACGTCGAACGGCTCCTTTTTCAAAGGCTCCAAGATCACCTTGTCGCCTACCTTGCTGACGCGCACCTCTTTCCCCTCGAAGCGGAACTCCTTCGGCAGGCGCACAGCCTGGCTGCGGCCGTGCATGAACAGCTTGGCGGTCGCTTTCTCTTGGGCGGGCTTGCCGGCGCTGGCGGTCATCTTGTGTTTCGGCGGAACGGTGTCTATCATTGATAGATATCATGCCGCCAGCGCGTCGGTCAATTCGTTTAGCAGCGTAGGCAGGCGTGCGCCGAACACAGCTCGACTGAGCACGTTGATTTTGCCTCGCTGTGGGAGGAAGGCGGGCGCGTCTGGACTGCGCCGGACGCGACTCTATATTCTGCGCGCGACGTTAGTTTTCTCGCCGCGCAGGAAGCGCGCCCCGAGCAGGATCAATCAGACATCACATTCAGTCAGACATCGTATAAGGAGTGAGGCATGCATTTTGTGATCTCCGGCACATGGGGGCCTACGGACCCCACGCGGGCGATGTTGCCTTTTATCTTCGCAGCCTCCGCGATTCAGGAAAACGACACGGTCACATTGATGTTGTTCCACGACGCCGTGCTCATGGCCGTGGCGGGAGCCGCCGCCAAGCTCGTCCCGGTCGGGCCGCCGAACCGATACGAGGAAGTCGTCTCTCATCCAAACGTGACTCTGTGGGCTTGCCGGCCTTGCCTGGACGCTCGCGCAATTGTCTCCTCATCGCTGGATCAGCGCGTGAAGCTTGGCGGGATGAACGACTTCCATGCGGCGTCAAAGCGGTCCGACTCAAAGGTAATCGCCTTTTAGCCCCAATACACAACGCTTTTAGCTTGCGGCGAGGTTTTCTGCCGATCCGGTCGAGTGGTTTTGCTCGCGCCAATGCGCAAGACCTTCTGCTCCGGAAAAAACCGACGCTTTGCGCTGCATTGCCTTGCAAAGGCCCATCCGCCCCGTGGGCCTCATCCCGCTGGACGTCCAGAAGCGGCAAAACGGAGTAGGGCGCGTCGTCGCTTCAGCTTCCTTCGGCGTCTGGAATTAGACGAGGTTCTTGAACCGCAGATTGGCGGCGTGTTTGCCGCGAAGATTCTTGCTCGTCCCGCGCCGCGACGATCCCACTTCCTTCCTTGCGCGTTCGCTCGGCGAAGGCGAGGGAAGCTTCGGCCGCCGAGCCGTCAACCGCGAGACGCCGCCGCATGCGACCTCGAAAACGCATATGCCGGCATGCATTGCTCGTAAATAATCCCCATATGCGCCCGAGCGACGGGGTCACGCACTCGCATTCCGCTTCACGCAGGGCATCATCATAGCGTGTCCAAGGGATATTTCAGATAGCGGCGACCATTAGCTTCTGGCGGAGGTAGGCGTCCGCCTCGCATATTCACCTGCACGGAGGGAATGATCAAGGCGGGCGCCTTGAGGGTCTTGTCGCGCGCAGTCCGCATGGCCACGAACTCTTCTTCGCCGACTCCGTCATGCAGATGGACATTTTGTTTTCTCTCGTCAACGATCGATGTCTCCCAGGCGAAGGCGCGGCGATCGGGACCAAGGTAGTCGTGGCAAAGGAAGACTCGCGTCTCGTCCGGAAGTGAAAGGATTCGGCGAATCGAATGATAAAGCTGCCGTGCGTCGCCACCAGGGAAATCCGCGCGGGCTGTCCCATAGTCAGGCATGAACAATGTGTCGCCGATAAACGCCGCGTCTCCAATCACATAGGCGACATCGGCCGGAGTGTGACCTGGAACATGCAGGACGGTGGCTGGAAAACCCCCGACGGAAAAATTGTCGCCGTCCGCAAAGAGCGCGTCGAATTGGGAGCCATCGCGCGCGAACTCCGTTCCAAAGTTGAATATCTTGCCGAAGACGTTCTGCACCACGACGATCTCGCGGCCGATCGCGAGCCTTCCGCCAAGCTTTTCTTGCAGGTAGGGTGCCGCCGAGAGATGGTCGGCGTGGGCATGGGTCTCAAGCAGCCAATCGATCTTGAGGTTTTTTTCGAGCACAAACGCCATGATGCTGTCAGCCGAGCGCGTCGAGGTGCGCGCCGAGGCGGCATCGAAGTCCAGCACGCTGTCGATGATCGCGCCAACCCGGGTCTCCGCATCGTAAGCGACATGACTCGCCGTGAATGTCGCTTCGTCGAAGAAGGTCTGGACCTCCAAGCGCGAAGGATTCTCTCGGGCTTCCCTCACCTGAAGAGAAGCATGATTTAGATTTTGGTCGATCACGCTCATGCGCCCTCAACTCTGAGTCTTATATTAGGAGATGCTAATTAAATAAGTTTGACGCGGCTCGCTTGTCAAGCGCAATCGGAGTATGGCCTGCCGCTGTGTGCAACGCGGGGACGCCTCGGGGGTCACAGGCGGCGTCGGCCTGCGCGATCAATCTGGTCCAAGGACTCCGCTCCGCTCAGGCTGTTTCAGTGATCGTGATGCGAGCTCGGGAGTCGCGCGTGGACGCAGAGGGACGCGAGGGATCACGCGTCTGCTCCTCGCCGATTGGGTAGCGGCAAACAAAATTTATGAAGTCACAAGGGTTCACGAGCATCAATCCCCTTGATGCTCGCCAAAAAAGCTTCGCCGATCCGGCTGCTATATCGCTGTTTGTGCTGCAGCACGTGGAATTCGCGCTCCGGCAGGCGAAACGAAACGGGGCACAACAACTCTGCCTCGAGGCTCGGCGCCGCCACTGAGGCTGAGATCGCCGTCGCCTCGCCCCCCGCCTCGACGGCGGCGCGCACCGCTTCCTTCGAGGGCAGCTCCAAAACAACTTTAAGTTGCTGAGGCGCCAGGCCGAGACGCGTCAATTCGTTCTCGAATACCGACCTCGTTCCCGAGCCGGGCTCGCGCAAAATCCAATCGCCCGCCATGATGTCGGCTGGCCTCAGGCCTGTCCGGTTCGCCCAGACGTGGTCCGGACTCACCACGAGCACGAGCTGATCACGCGCTACCGCCCAGGTTTCGAGATCGTGGCTCTCGACTGCGCCTTAGACGAAACCCAAATCCGCGGCGCCCGTCTCGACCGCCTCGGCGACTCGCGCCGTATTTCCGGCCACGACGGAGATCGCGATTTTCCGGTGAGCCCGGTGGAACGCGACGAGATGGCGAGGCAGCCCATAGCTTGCGATCGTTTGACTCGCGTGGATTGTCAGCGTGCCTCGCTCAAGCGTAACCAAGCGAAACGGGGCGCCATCAGGCTGGCGACGGAAGCGGAGGGCTAAGTTTTCAGATCACCAGCGAGGACAGTGCGTCCGCGCCCCTGCGCGCCGAGACAGCGGCTGTCGTCATGGGTCGGCAGGAACCAGAGGACGTTGACCCTGTCGGGAATGGAAATAGCCATGGCTTAGCTCCAAGCGTGAAGCGGCGGCTTCTCGCCGTTCAGATAATAGTTGCCGAGGATTGCATATTTCCAGCGAACCGGGTCGTGCAGCGTGTGTGTGCGCGCGTTGCGCCAGTGGCGGTCGAGAGCATGTTCGGCGAGGGTGGAGCGTGTGCCGGCCAGCTCGAACAGTTTGTTTGTCGCATCGATGGCGAGCTCGGTGCTCAGCACCTTGGCTTCGGCGGTGGAAATCTGTGCGTTGGCCACCGTCTCCGCGCCGGGATTGGCGACTGCTTCATCCACTGCGATTGCGGCGCGGTCGAGCAGGGCGCGGGCGGCGTTGAGGCGCAGTTTCAACCCGCCAATCGCCTGGATGACATAGGGGTCCTGCCAGGCATGGTTGAGTCCGCTGTCCACCCATGGACGCGACTTGGTGCGCAAGAATTGGATCGTATCGTCGATCGCAGCGGAGGCGATGCCCGTGTCGACAGCGACTTGGATGATCTGAAAGATCGGGCCGTCAGCGGTCGGTTCGGCATAGCCTTTCCAGCCGGCGATCACATGGGTCTTGGGCACACGGACCTTGTCGAGGATCACGGTGCCGCTGAGCGTCGTGCGTTGACCAAAGGCGGACCAGTCGTCGATCACCGTCAAGCCCGGCGCGCCGCGATCCGCGATCGCATACCAGGCGCGGCTTTCGCCATCGACCGCGACGATAGGGACGAAATGCGCGAGCAGCGCGCCCGTCGAATAGAATTTTTGTCCTGAGACGATGACGTCGTCGCCGTCTTCCGTAAAGCTGGTCTCGAAGTCGGCGGCGCGCTTCGATCCGAATTCGGAGAAGGCATTGCCGAACCGCGCGCCTGCCAGCACTTTCTCGAACAGGAGCTTTTGCTGCTCCGGCTCGCCGACTGTCCGGATGGCGGCGACCACGCCAATATGATTTTGCGGAATCTGCCCCAGGGACGGATCTGCGGTGGAGATGATGTCGATCACCTTCACGATGGCGCGATAGGAAAGCTCCGGCCCGCCAAATGCGCGCGGCACGTTGAGCGACCACAGCCCGCTTTGCGAGAAAGCGTCGAGCTCGGCGATGGGCCAAATGCGTTCGCGGTCCCGCTTCGCCGCGCCCTCGGCGAAATGGGCGGCGAGCGCTCGCGCGGTATCGATCGCTTCTTCATCGTCGCGGATAATGTGCGCGGGCTCGGCGGGTCGTGCGATCGGCGGCACGCCCTCCCGAAGGCTAGGCTTTGTGATTGCGTTCATCACGATGCTCCTTGCAGTGAGTTAGACGTCTGGGTGATGGGGAGGGCGGCGAAGGATGTCATGCGCGCCGCAAGCGCTGCCTGCTTCAGGCCAGGTCGAAGAAGCTCGCCGCGACGATCCACGGATCTTTGCGCGAACGTCCTGCGAAAAGGAGTACGCCGTAATAGCCGAGGCTGTCTGCGGCGACGGCGATCTGCCGGAGGTAATGGTCGCTCGCCCTCCGCGCGCCGAGGTAGCGCGAATCGCCATGCGTCGGAACACACCACAATATCTCCATGATCCCGATCCCTGTCCTGGGCTCGCCGAGGCCTGCGGCAGCTTCGCTTCACGATGAGGTCCGCAAGAGGCAGGCCAATCGCGTCGCGGCGGAAATTCAGGGATGTTTTGCTTTCACTGTTGCATATTCAACAGCTCACGATCGTCGCCTGCGCCAAATACAGCACCTTCCAAATTTGGTTGCGGCGCGACTCCGCCGAAACGTTTCGGGTACTCTGATAGCGGCCGTCTTCCCACTCTGCCGGGAACAAATAACCCTCCCTTCGCTCCTTCAGAGTTCCTGCGGCAGAGGCGCGGTTGCGGGTCCGTAAGGGTGTCCTCAAACTCGAAAAGACTGCTCGCGCGATTGACCTCGTGAACCTTAAGTCACGCGATCTCGTTGCATCGACAGTCGGTCAGCACCCATCCTCGATCTCGCCGGTTTGGCCGACTCGCGACGGGTCAGAAATGACTTGCAAGCCAGATCTATAAGTATTAAGTCTATAGACCAACTCAACTATATGTGGATCATGTCCGATCGCACCCACTCCGTTCTCGTGCCGAGGCAAATGCAGGAGGGCGGCGCCACGTTCACCGGAGTTTCTCGTGGAGCCACAAGCCGCGCCACGGCGATGGTCTTCGAGGATCCCGTCTCTCGGAGCCTAAAACGAAACCTCGACCGCGTCGCGCCAAGCGACGCAACCGTGCTCATCATCGGAGAGACGGGAACGGGCAAGGAGCTTGTCGCCCGTTACATTCACAAAAACAGTCCGCGCAAAGACGGCCCGTTCCTGGCTGTCAATTGCGGCGCCTTCGCCGAAACCTTGGTGGAGGCGGAACTGTTTGGGCATGAAAAAGGATCTTTCACCGGAGCCACGAAAGGCGAGGTGGGGTGGTTTGAAGCCGCGAACGGCGGCACGCTTCTCCTCGACGAGATCGGAGACCTTCCGCCGCTCATGCAAGTGAAGCTTCTGCGCGTGCTGCAGGAGCGAGAAGTCGTACGCGTCGGGTCGAGGCAGTCTCGGCCGATCGACATTCGGTTGATTGCAGCGACCAACGTCAATCTTGAACAAGCGGTAGAGGCCAAAAAATTTCGACGGGACCTTCTCTACCGGCTTAACGTGATGAAAATCGAACTTGCTCCTCTGCGCGCGAGGAAGGGCGACATATCGCCCCTAGCCGACTATTTTCTTAGTCTCTATGGAGGCAAATTCGAACTGAAGGATTGCTTCCTCGCGCCCGCGGCTTTGAATAAGCTCCTCAATCACAGTTGGCCGGGCAATATCCGTGAGCTTGAGAATGTCATCCACAACGCGATCCTCCTTGCTCAGGACGTTTGCATCGATCATGTCTCCATCGTGCAAACCGAGCCCGAAACGGCTCCGGTCTCCGCCGACTTCGACACGAATCTGAGGCGCTTATTCGAGGAGGCTCTCGCGAACTCGCACGGCGATCTTTATGAGCGCGTCACGCGTGGTCTTGTGTCGCTCGCGCTTGAAAAAGACAGCGGCAATCAGGTTCGCGCAGCCGAAACACTGGGTCTTTCTCGCAACGAGCTGCGGACGCAGCTCGCACATATGGGCTTGATCACGCCGCGCCGCAAAGGCGCTTCGCACTTTCCGAAACTCGCACCGAGCAAACGCCATAGTGTCGTCCGCCTCGCGTACCAGCACTTTGGGACCTTGGCGGCCGTGAAGGCAGTCGGAACGATCGATGAACGGCTTCAATCGGCAGGCTATAGCGTCGACTGGCGCGCCTTCTCTTCCGGACCGCCTATCCTGGACGCTATCGGCTCTGGCGAAATCGATTTCGGAGTGACTGGCGAAGCCGCAACGATCCTTGCATTGGGAATGGGCGCCCCGTTCTACTATGTCGGACACGAATCCCCAGCTCCAGGCGATGTCGCGATAGTCGTAGCTGACGAAAGCATTCGACGCGTCGAGGATCTACGCGGAAAGAGAGTGGCGTTTAACAAATGGTCAAACGCCGACCACTTTCTTATGAAGGCGCTGCAGAGAGGCGGACTTTCAAAGTCGGACATTCAGCCTGTCTACATGCCGCCGGACCTTTCAAGTTTAGTTGATCTCAGTTGCGGCGCTATTGACGCCTGGGTCATTTGGGAGCCCTTCCTTGGGGCCGCTCGAAAGGATCGCCGCGCGCGTGTGCTCGTAGATGGTGTCGGACATGTCGAGAATCGGCAGTTCTATGTCTGTCGCCGGCTCTTCGCAGCGAGCTATCCGAACATCGTCGAGCTGATTCTTGACGCCATCCGCGATATGAGCAGGGAAGAAGTTGTATGCTCTGCCGATGACGGCGTCGCAGCTGTCGCCCGAAACCTGAGATTGGATGCGACCGTCGCCGAGCGCTATTATTGCAGCTTGGCCTTCAATCCCGAAGCAATGGACGAGCAGACGGTTGCCGAACAGCAGGCCATCGCCGACGCTTATTTTGCCGATGGACAGCTACCCGCTCGTGTCTCCATCGCCTCCGCCGTCTGGCGCACATTATAGCCGCGCCAGGGCGAAGGACGAGAAGATCGCCATTCAATCTGCGATTGACGTCGTCGTTCTGGAGGGTGTCAGAGACATGGTGGAGCCGCTGTGACCGAAGCCCCGCGGGGCAGACATCGCGGGGTTTTCGGCGCTCGCGGAACTTAAAATGCTAGTTGTGACTGGAGGATCAACCGTTGTGCATTGAAGGGTTTCCCAACAGTTTTTAGCCAGCTGAAAGGCGGGTAGAAGAATGCATTCTCATTCTCATTACCTTTTATATATGAGTAGGCCAACTGCACCTTCGCGTTGTGGCCGTGGAGGTAGTAATTCAGGCCGCCTGTGTATTCAGTTAGATTCTTGTACGAGAAGTTCCCCGGGCCTGCCCACCACTGGTGTTCGGCTCCACCCGTAAAGGGTATCTGCGCCCGCCCCCAACCGACGCCGTCTATGCGCTCGGCAAGCTCCAATGTGCCGGGTATAATGTAGAATCCAACTTGCTCCGACCAACCATAGGAGTTGAAGGCCCGATGGGGCGCAAAGCCGGTTGTATTGGCCTCCGTTCCTTGGAAATACCCAGTTCCTTGGAAGCTCAAATATCCATATCTGAAGTTGAGCGACGACGTAGCGCCATAGGTTTTGTCATCGGGATATGCGTTTTGAAAGACAGATGCATATGATACAACATTATACATCCCAGATGCCCAAAGAGAGAGCTGGGGATTCCAGACCCCCGCCGGATTAGGATCGCTTTCTTGAAAACCGTATGGTTCAAGGATATCGTAATTGGCATGCACGATCGTCGCAAGTTGAGACTTCGTGTTTTCCGTAAACGACACGTCGGAACCTGGAACCGAGTTAGATACGGAGACGGCATAGGAAAATTTGCCGTTCTGACCTGACGCCTGCGCGCCAACGATTCGACCGAGAGAGAAAGCCCACTCTGCCGCAGATAGATCAGGGAACAGGTATTTCCCGATGTCTGTGTAGTACTCATAGGTATATGAACTCCAAAATCGTCCGGCGGATATTGTCAGAAATGGATCGAAAGTCTTTGACATCTTCGCATCCAGGAGGGTTATCCCTGAACCATTTCCTGCGGTTGTGCCTTGCAGTGTATAGAAATATTGAACGCTTGGATCAATTATGTTCCCTGAGAAATACAATCGCCCGAGAAAAACATCGAACACGTTTGATGTCTGATCAATAGCGCCAAATTGCCACGTTTGATGAGTCGCAAAATGATTAAAACGGGCTTGAAGCAGGCCGTTTATATACAATGAGTTATTTCCGTCCCCATCCTTGATGAAAAATCCATTGGCATAGCCCGCGGATAGCGCATTTTGACCTGCGCTTGTAAGAATTGCTCCTGCTTCTCCGCTCGATTCATTCGCGCCACTCGAACTCTCATTGGATGATTGGGTTTTACTTGCGGAGCTTTGTGATTTAGAATGAGACACTAAAGCTTCCAGCTTCTTCTCCAGCCTATGAGTTGCCGTGCGCTGAGCATCGAGCTCGTGCTTCAGCGCCTTAATTTCATCAACGAGGTTGCTGGGCGATGACTCTGCGCTCGCAGAGGTGAGAATCCCCGCCGACCCCGTCGTCAACACGAGGAAAAAAACGATTCCCTGCAGCTTGCTGTGCGGATCAGTCATCGACATGTTCCTTACTCCAACCAATTTTTCTGCGTGGAGGACCTGAGCCGGTCCTCTGCCTCGAGGTCGTTCCGGTCCAATTGGCGGCGATCACATCCTCGATCACTTGGTCGAGCCGGGACTCGGGAGGATCGAGGCAGAAGACATTTGAGACTGGGCAGCGGCTCAGGCCGCGGCGTCCGCGATGGCTTCTGCTTCGAGCGCGCGCACCAGCGGGATGACGTGGCGGCCGAAAAATTCGACTTCCTCCTGGAAGTGCAGAAAGCCGAGAAGCACCAAATCGACCCCGACGCGCTTGAGCTCGATGATGCGTCTCGCGACTTGCTCCGGCTCGCCGATCAGATTTGTTTTGAAGCCATCGTTGTACTGGACGAGATCCTCGAAACTCGACTTTGCCCAGTTCCCTTCGCGCTCCGGCGAAGCGTTACCGGCGTTCTGAACTTCGTGATGGAATGCCCGCACGGCGTCCGGATCCGCGTGCGTCAAGATTTCGTCGAGCACCTTCCTCGCCTCCGTCTCCGTCTCGCGCACGATGGCGAAGGCGTTGACGCCGATCTTGACGTGATGGTTGTTCTGCGCCGCCTTATGGCGAATGTCGTCGACTTGGGCCTTGACGCCCTCCAGCGTGTTGCCATTCGTGAAATACCAATCGGAAACGCGCGCGGCCATGTCGCGCGCCGCTCGCGAGCTGCCGCCTTGAAAAATTTCAGGCGCCGAAACCGGTTTCGGCTTCAGCGAATAGTCATGAAAACGATAGAAATCGCCCGCGAAGTTGAACTTCTCCTCCGACCATACGCCACGCAGGACTCGAATGAACTCTTCGGAGCGTCGATAGCGTTCGTCATGATCGAGCCAGGGTTCTCCGATCGCGTGGAATTCGCCGCGGAACCATCCGGAGACGATGTTGACCGCAAGGCGGCCACCGACGAAATGACTGATCGAGGCAACCTGTTTTGCGACGAGCGCGGGCGTCCACGGACCCGGCAGGATCGCCGCGATGACATTGAGCTCCTTGGTCGCTGCGAGCAGCGCATGCGAGAAGCTGACGGACTCGTGCTGAAATTCGGCTCCGTAGCCTGCCGTGAAGCGAATCTGCGTCAGCGCATATTCGAAGCCCGACGTTTCGGCGATTTGTGCGAGCTTTCGATTGTAGTCGATGTCCCAGCTCGTACGTTGCGGCGTCTTGCTGATCACCAGACCGCCCGACACATTTGGAACCCAATATGCAAATTTGATCGGCTCCGGTGGGCGGCGGCCAACCGATAGAGGCGCAGCGCTCATATTGGGCTCCTTCAGCATGCGTTGATCCAAGCTCTTGCTCTGCGACGAGATCTTCGACGCAAAGCTTTTGCTCCATCGTTAGCAAGCCTCTTGCCAAGCCCCTGCAGATGATTATTCGACGAATGCTCTGTGCCCCGAAAATTAGCGCCCTTTGCAAATGCAACACTGAAGCTGCACGCTGTTGCAACCGCAACAGCCATCATGAATCAGAGCAGTTCTTTCTCCTAATCTCGCTCGCCTTTGACGCCGGCTCGTAGATTGCCTCCTTTCCCCGCGCCACTTAGAAGCCTGCCAAGAACGGAGACAAGATGAACGCGATTTCGCCGACGAAGCACGTAGTCGACATGCGTGCACGACCTTCATTCCTGCATTCATTTTTCGGGGCGGATCCGAGCGATGGCGACTTCGAGATCGTGCGCTGGATGAATCGACGCCTTGGGTCGAAGGATCCGGAACATTTCACGCGTGCGCCCGATCTTTCTAGCTTTTTGGGAGAAATGCACGCTGCAGGAATCGACGTAGCTTTCATGGTTGGCCGGAGCACGCCAAGGGTGCGCATCTCGAATGACATGCTTGCCGAATTTGCTTTGGCCTCGAAAGGACACTTGCGAGGCGTCGGCTCGATCGATCCGCAACAGCTCTTGGGCGAGAGGGCGTTGGATGAGGCCCGCCGCTGTGTCATCGAGCTCGGCCTGGCGGGGATTAATGTCGATCCGGGCTTTTATGAGCGCGCGATCGCGCATGATCACGATTCATTGCTCCCGATCTACTCGCTTTGCGAGGAGAGGGGCGTTCCCGTGTTCGTGATGTCCGGGCCGACCACGCCCGATCTTCGTTACAATGACCCTCTTGCGATTGATCGGATAGCGGCGCAGTTCCCGAAGTTGCCGATCATTTGCTGTCATGGGTTCTATCCAAATATCGACGCGATGATCGCCGTTGCGTTTCGCCGGGAAAATGTTTTCGTCTCTCCTGACATGTACCTCTTTGCGCCGGGAGGAGAACGATATGCGGACGCAGCAAGGGGATTTCTCTCGACGCAGTTGCTGTTTGGCTCGTCCTATCCATTTCGTCCGTTCTCGCAATCGGTCTCCGATTTCCGCACGATGAATCTCTCGCAAGAGGCGGCGGAAAATGTTGCTTGGCGCAACGCTGCCCGCCTTCTCGGCCTGCCTCTGACCTGACGCAGATCCAGCTGCTGCGAAGGCTGCATCGAGGGCGCAGCGCTGTTGCATTCGCAGCAGCGCTGCGTTCGTGGAACGTGAAGTTCGCGTGTAAGCCGCTGGCCTCGATCTTGCGATCTTTGTCTTGACGCAAATGCCGCTGCCCAAAGAGAGTGAAGGCGTGATGGAAATCTTATGGTACATCCCGACGCATGGGGATTCGCGATATCTCGGCGCCCAGGAAGGCGCCCGCGGGGCAAATTTTGATTATTTGAGACAGATCGCGATTGCGGCCGACAGCCTTGGTTATTTCGGCGTGCTGATTCCCACCGGCCGCTCCTGCGAAGATCCCTGGGTTGTCGCCGCAAGCCTTATCGATTCGACTCGAAGCCTACGCTTCCTCGTTGCGTTGCGGCCAGGACTCATGCAGCCCTCCATCGCCGCGCGCATGACCGCAACGCTTGATCGGCTTTCGCAAGGCCGCCTGCTGATCAATCTCGTGGCCGGAGGCGACTCGCTCGAGCTCGCGGGCGACGGCGTTTTCCTGGACCACGCGACGCGCTACGCGATGTCGTCTGAATTCCTGAATGCGTGGGAAGAGCTGTTGCGCGCAAGCCATGAGAGCGAGAGCGTGGATTTCTCCGGCGAGCATTTCCAGTTCTCAGGTGGCAAGCTCTTGTTTCCTCCGGTGCAGAAACCGCGGCCACCAATCTATTTCGGCGGCTCCTCCAACGTAGCGCATGATCTCGCGGCGCGCGCCGTCGACACCTATCTGACCTGGGGCGAGCCGCCCCAGGCGGTTGCGGAGAAAATCGCGGATGTGCGGGCGCGGGCGGCGCAATACGGGCGCACGCTTCGCTTCGGCGTGCGTCTGCACGTCATTGTTCGTCCGACTGAACAAGAGGCCTGGGATGATGCGGAGCGACTGATCAGTCGCCTCGACGATCAGGCGATCGAGAGCGCCCAATCGGCGCTCTCTACGATGGACTCGGTTGGGCAGCAACGCATGATCGACCTTCGCAAAGGCGCAGGCCGTAGTCGCGCCGATCTTGAAGTGAGCCCAAATCTTTGGGCGGGAGTTGGTCTCTTGCGTGGGGGCGCCGGCACGGCTCTTGTTGGCGATCCGGATCAAATCGAGGCGCGACTTAGAGAATACCAAGAGCTTGGGGTAGACAGCTTCGTGCTATCCGGCTACCCGCACCTTGAAGAAGCATACCGCTTCGCGGAGCTCATGTTTCCCCGAATTGGCGTCACGCGGCGCGGCCTTCTGCCTGGCGAAAACTTCACGGGCCCGTTCGGCGGGTTCGTCGCCAAATCTCAGCGGACGCTCGACGCGTCCGCAGTCGCTTAAGAGTCGTCCGCATGAACGCTTCTGCGCAGCCACGCTCTTCAGGCGTCTATCCTTCCCCATCAACGCCACTGTCGGATCTTTTGGCCGAGCTTGCGCGGACTGCCACGCAGCGCGATAGAGAGGGCGGCACCGCGAAGCGCGAGCGCGATCTCATTCGCGCCAGCGGCCTCCTCAGGCTGTCCACGCCAGTCGAGCTTGGCGGGCTTGGAGCGAATTGGATCGAGATCTTTGGCGTTGTAAGGACGCTTGCCACGGTCGACAGCTCGCTCGCTCATTTGTTTGCCTTTCATCATCTCATGATCGCGACCTTGCAGTTCTTCGGCTCCGAGGAGCAAGCGCGGGAGTTGATGACGACGAGCGTGCGAGAGAACTGGTTCTGGGGCAATGCGCTGAACCCGAAGGATGAGAGGTTGCGGCTTTTGGGCAAAGGAGAAGCTCTGCGGCTCGAAGGCGAGAAGAGCTTTTGTTCCGGCGCGAGCGACTCTGACCGACTGATCGTTTCAGCGCTCGATGAAGAAGGAAAGCTGCGGGTGGCGGCGATCCCGACGCGACGGGAGGGCGTGCGCGTCGTCGACGATTGGAACAACATGGGGCAGCGTCAAACCGACAGCGGAACCGTGATATTCTCTGCCGTTCACGTCGCAAGCGAGGAATTGCTGATCTCGCCCGGACCACTCGGGTCTCCTTTCGCAACACTGCGTCCCTGCCTCGCGCAATTGATCCTCGTGAGTATTTACGTAGGAATTGCGCGCGGCGCTCTGAATGAAGCTCGGGCTTATGTCCAAGCGCTCCCAGAGGCGGCAGGCGCTCGCGTAGGCGCGGACCCCTTTGTCCTGCGAACGGTTGGCGAGCTATGGGCCCAGACTGTGGCGTCGGAAGCTTTGGTCGAGGCTGCTTCAAAGCGTTTCGACGAGGCCTGGCGCCGGGGGCAAGCGATCACGCCGGAGGAAAGAGGCACTCTCGCGATCGAGATCTCCAGCGCCAAAGCGGTGAGCGCACGAGCGGCGCTAGACGTTTCCACGCGCATTTTCGATGTCATGGGCGCGCGCGCAACCGCAGAGCGCTACCGGTTAGACCGCTTTTGGCGAAACGCGCGCACCCACACATTGCATGATCCCCTCGATCAGAAACTCAAAGAGATCGGCGATTGGGCGCTGAACGGCGCCTATCCTACGCCCTCCTTCTACTCTTGACGCCAATGGGAAAGCTCGAGACGCCATGAAATTCTCTCCCGTTGAAGAAGCGATCGAAGCGCAACGCCAGGGCAAATTTGTCGTCGTCGTCGATGATGAGGCCCGAGAAAATGAAGGCGATTTGATACTGCCGGCCGAAAAGATGACGAGGGATGCGATGGCCTTCATGGTGCGTCACACCAGCGGGGTCGTCTGCGTCGCGCTTCCACATGATCGCGCCGATCAGCTCGCCCTTCCCCTCATGGCGCCTCAGGACGGCGCCGCTCAAGGCACCGCCTTTACTGTTACAGTGGATGTGCGCGAGGGTCTCACCACCGGTATTTCTGCGCGTGAGCGCGCAGCAACAATCCGAGCTCTTGCCGCGCCAGGGAGCGGCCCCAACGATTTTGCCAGGCCGGGTCACGTCTTTCCGTTGCGGGCGCACCCGTTGGGCCTCTTCGGGCGACACGGACACACGGAAGCGGCGAGCGAACTCGCCGCCTTCGCGGGCTTCGCCCCTATCGGCGCGCTATGCGAGATCGTGCGGGATGACGGTGAGATGGCCCGACGCGAAGATCTGTTCGCATTTGCGGAGGCATTCGGGCTGCCCATCGTTCAGATCGCCGATCTGCTCGCTTATCGCCGTCGCGGGGCGACTCGCATCGAGTTGCAGTCCAAGGCTCGGCTGCCTACCCGGCATGGAGAGTTTCTTGCGAAGGTTTTTCGAGCCGGGGACGGCGCCGAGCATGTCGCCTTCATCTACGGTGATGTCGAAGCGCGTGAGAATGTTTTGGTGCGGGTGCATTCGGAATGCCTCACCGGAGATCTGCTCGGATCATTGCGTTGCGATTGTGGCGGGCAGCTCGAGGCTGCTCTACGGCTGATCGCAGCAGAAGGACGCGGCGCATTGATCTATCTGCGCGGTCACGAAGGTCGCGGAATTGGTCTCTCGGCGAAGCTGCGAGCCTACGAGCTTCAAGACAAGGGGAATGATACGGTCGACGCCAACCTGCTTCTAGGTCTCCCGGTCGATGGCCGATCGTACGAAGCTGCAGCTGCAATTCTCCGCCGGCTCGACGTGAGGAGCATTAAGCTGCTGACGAACAACCCGGTCAAAGCAGAGGCTCTAATCCGCGAGGGGGTAAGCATTGTCGCAATTGAGTCGATCGAGACTGAGCCGACTCGCGAGAACATCAGCTACCTCAGTATCAAACGGTCGCGAATGGGCCACAAGCTCACTTCGACTGACCAAACGAACGAGCATTCGCTTATCTGCGGCTGATCGTCATCGCTTCACGGCACATAAGAGGAGCAACGTATGAGCAGGTTGAAACTTGTCGCAGTCTCTGGTGGTCTGTCTCGGCCCTCGCGATCGGCCGCGCTCGCCGCTGCGATCGGTGAGAAAATCGCAACTGTTGTTCCCTCGGACGTGCGACTGCTAGAGGTCGCAGATCTCGTTTCGAAACTGCCAGGCGTGATTTCCGCGAAAGACGCGCCTCAGGAAGTCAGCGACGCCGTGCAGGCGATCGAGAGCGCCGACGCGCTTATCATTGCGACGCCGGTGTATCGTGCGTCCTATACCGGCCTATTCAAGCATCTGTTTGATCTCGTGCACCATGAGGCGCTCATCGATACGCCAGTTCTCCTTGCGGCGACTGGGGGAAGCGATCGGCACGCGCTCATTATCGAACATGAGTTGCGACCCCTGTTTAGCTTTTTTCAGGCGCTCACTTTGCCGGTGGGCGTCTACGCCACTGACAGGGATTTTCAAAACTACCAAGTGGTCAGCGAGGATCTCAAAGCACGGATCGCCTTAGCGACGCGTAACATAGATAGATATCTACTTGCGCGGCAACCAGTCCTAGCTTGACCTTTGTCTGCTCGCTAGCCTCAGGCTCATGGCATGCCGACTGCGCCCCAATTCCGCTTGGGGACGCAGGCGGAGCAGGTCCTATGCACGGGACCGATTAAGGTGAGGGGCGTTGCAAAGCAAAAGACGCAAACTTTGCCTCTATTATTCCCGCAATCCAAAACGATACGCTGCGACAACCCTGTCGCCGATGGCGTCGCGCGCTGCGACTTCGAGCAGCTTTGAAACGCGGCGCGTCGGATTGCTCGCCGCAGATATGATCGAAAGCCATCAGACGGAAGTCGAAATCGGTCTCCAAATGAATTGCTTTGGAAGGCTTGCCGTCCTGCGCTCCGGGTCTCAGCCGCGGCCAAACGAGACCGCATCAGCGTCGATTTAGCATCGGTGCAAGATCGGTCGGCAACTCCCGCGAAGTCGCGTTGTGGACCAGGAAATCACAAAGCGCTTCCGGAGCGTGCTGTCGTTGCGTCGCTTGTTGCCTCGCCGCCGAGTCCGTCCTTACGACTGCTGCTGGTGAGATTGCAGCACGGCTGTAAAGACTGCTGCTGCAAAATCAACTTTTCATTAGGCGCAAAATACACCAGAGTTGGCGTAATAGGCGATTTTCATCTTGGCTCGGCTCTTGCTCATTAAGTCGTGGCGCTTCCGTCTCAAATAGGGTGACGCTGCGGTTGAATGACAACCCGGGATTCCTCGTAAAATGAGAGCACATGCGACTGCTGATCAACTGCTGCGTTACGCACTCGACGAGGACGCTCAGTCCTGGTCGTTAAGCGATGATCACGCGCGTGGCGGCGCCACTCTCGCTCTCACGAATATCTCGCTTTCCTTCGGGGGAATCCAAGCTCTCTCTGAGATCGACTTCTCCGTAGCGGCCGGCGAAATCTGCTCGATCATTGGACCCAACGGCGCGGGGAAGAGCTCATTGATCAACGTGATCACGGGGCTCTATCGACCGGACTGGGGTCGGATTCAGCTCGACAAAAACAGTTTTTCGCGCATGCCCACTGAACGACTGGCAAGTCTCGGCGTTGCGCGAACGTTTCAAAATCTTGCGCTCTTCAGAGGGTTGAGCGTGTTCGATAATATCGCGGTTGGACGGGTCTCCGCGACGCGCTCCCATTGGCTAGAGCAGGTCTTTGGCTTGCCGCGAGCTCGCGCCGACCGCCTCGCCACGGAAATCATTGTCGAGGAGATGCTCGTGTTTTTGGGCCTCGGTCAGGTTCGCAACCGCATAGCCGGAACCTTGCCCTATGGAATGCAGAAGAGAGTCGAGCTCGCCCGCGCGCTCGCCATTCGACCGCGGCTCTTGTTGCTCGATGAGCCGATGGCCGGGATGACCGCCGGGGAAAAAGCAGAGATGGGCGAGTTCATACAGCTGACGCGTGATCGGTTTGGCGCGTCGATCGTTCTCATAGAGCATGACATCGGTGTCGTGATGGAATTGTCCGATCGCGTCGCGGTTCTCGATTACGGCCGAAAAATAGCCGATGGCCCCCCATCGGACGTGATGAACGATGAAGCGGTTATCGACGCCTACCTCGGCGTCGCCCACGATATCGAGCAGGGTCGGGATATCTGATATGGATTCGCTCCTTTTCTTTGTCGAAGTCCTTATCGGCGGGTTGTTGTCAGGGGTTATGTACTCGCTCGTCGCGATGGGCTTCGTGCTGATATACAAAACGTCTGGCGTTCTGAATTTCGCGCAGGGATCCCAAATCCTATTTGCGGCTTTGACCTTTGTCAGTTTGCTCGAGCGCGGCTACAATCTGCCAACGACCTTTGCGATCACCATTGCGGCTATGGTCGTTCTCGGGCTTCTCATCGAGCGGATCGTGTTGCGGCCGCTTGTAAACCGCCCGCCAATCACGCTGTTCATGGCGACGCTCGGCCTCTCATATGTCATCGAGGGCGCGGCGCAATTGGCATGGGGAGCGCAGGTGCATGGCCTCGACCTCGGCATAGACGACCGTCCTCTCGACGTCTCCGGCATATTCGTCAGCCGATTTGATCTTTTGGCAGCGGCCATCGCGGGCTTGATGGTCGTGATGTTCTCCCTCTTCTTTCGTTTTACGCGCATCGGCCTCGCTTTCCGCGCGGTAGCGGAGGACCCGATTGCTGCAATGTCGGTTGGACTTCGACTCTCTCGAATTTGGGCCATGGTTTGGACTGCGTCCGGTCTTGTCGCCCTGGTGGCGGGGCTCATCTGGGGCGCGCGGCTCGGCGTGCAATTCTCCTTGTCGCTGGTCGTGCTGAAGGCCTTGCCTGTTCTCGTGCTCGGCGGTTTTGATTCGATTGCGGGCGTGATCGTTGCCGGCCTGTTGATTGGCGCGACGGAAAAGCTCTCGGAAGTCTATATCGGCGAATATTTCGGCGGCGGGATCGAAAGTTGGTTCGCCTATGTCGCAGCGCTCGCCTTCCTGCTTGTGCAGCCTTCGGGTCTTTTCGGCCAACGGCCCGTGGAAAGGGCGTAACTCATGACAGCTCTCACTACCCTTTCGCCTGCTTCTCGCTTGCGCCCCGTAACAACGCTCGTTCCGGCAGCCGGCCTTGCGGTCGTATTTTACATCATCATTCCTTGGGTTGGCGGTGATTATTTGTTGGAGGCGCTCTTAACGCCTTTCCTGGCTCTCTCACTCGCTGGCGTCGGGCTAAATTTGCTCACCGGCTATGCAGGCCAACTGTCACTCGGAAGCGCAGCATTCATGGCGACCGGCGCCTATGCCGCCTACAATCTGCAACTGCGGCTGCACGGCCTTCCCCTGGAGTTCGATATAATCCTGGCTGGGATCGTCGCTGCCGCGCTAGGTGTCGTGTTCGGTCTGCCGAGCTTACGATTGCGGGGGTTCTATCTCGCCGTTTCGACGCTCGCCGCGCAATTCTTCGTCCAATGGGCGCTTACCAAGTTCAGCTGGTTTTCCAACTATAGCGCGTCGGGCGTGATCAGCACGCCGCCGCTGAGGCTCTTCGGACATCCTGTCACGACATCGTCAGGCCGCTACCTTGTCACGCTTCTCGTTGCAACAATTGTCACATTTTTCGTCGCGCGACTCATCTCGTCTCCCTCAGGACTGAGTTTCGTCGCGATACGTGACCATGAGACGGCCGCAAAGGTGATCGGCGTGCCGATCTTAAAAACAAAGTTGCTAGCTTTCTCCGTCAGTTCCTTCGTCATCGGCGTCGCCGGCGTGTTGTGGGCCTTTGCGTATCTGCGCACGGTCGAGCCGGGCGGCTTCGATCTCGATCGGTCCTTCCAGATTCTTTTCATGATCATCATCGGTGGCCTCGGCACAATTCGAGGCCCTTACCTTGGCGCCGCTTTCATCGTGGTGTTTCCTCTCGTTCTCTCGCGCCTTGGCAGCGCTCTGTTCGGAGGGCTTTTCGATTCAGGCCATCTTGAGATGACTCAAAGAATCGTTCTTGGCGGCCTGATCATCCTTTTCCTTATCATCGAGCCGGACGGCCTAAGCGCGCTCTTGGACCGAATGATAGGAAACCGCCTCTTTGGGGCGAAGCGCATTTTCGCAGCGACACGCAAGGCTTGAGCTCCATGACATTCAACCGAACCGAGATCGGCGCTCAAAGCCACAGCACTCCCGCCGCGCGGCGGTACTCGCGGATATGACCAACATGGGCGTCTCGCATGGAGGCGTCGCAAACAGAATGTCACAAGGAGAAATCGGATGTCCTATCGGTCGCAGCGGCGCAACACGTTCCTGGCGATAGCTTTGACCTTCGCGGCCTTGGCCTCAACGAGTCGAGCGGATGAGCAATATTTTCCTCTTCAAAGCTATCGCGTTGGACCCTACGCTGCCGGAGGTTCGGGCTTCTTTGGCGGTTTTATCGATTATCTCAATCTGATCAATCTGCGCGATGGCGGCGTCAACGGCGTCAAGCTGACTTGGGACGAATGCGAGACCGAATATGAAGTCGAGCGAGGCGTCGAGTGCTACGAGCGTCAGAAGAGCCACGTTCCTAGCCCTAGCGCCTGGAACCCTCTGAGCGTCGGCATAGCCTATGCGATGATCGATCGGATTACGACCGACAAGACGCCTCTCATCACAGTCAATCACGGACGCACCGATTCGACTGACGGACGCGTCTTCCGCTATGTGTTTCCACTGCTTCTCAATCCATATAGCGAAACTTCGGCGATCGTGAATTACATCGCGAAGAGCGTTGGCGGGGTCGACAAACTTAAAGATAAAAAGATCGTCGTCCTGTATCACGGTTCGCCCTACGGCAAGGAGACGATCCCGATCTATGAGCTGCTAGCGAAGAAATTTGGCTTCACCCTTCAGCAGATCGAAGTGCCGCATCCCGGCAACGAGCAACAGGCGCAGTGGCTGACGATTCACCGCATTCATCCTGATTACGTGGTGCTTCGTGGATGGGGGGTCATGAATCCGGTGGCTCTCAAGACCGCGCGCCGCACCGGTTTTCCCGTTGATCACATAATCGGAAACGTCTGGTCGAATTCCGAAGAGGACGTCGTTCCCGCTGGCGAAGCAGCCAAAGGCTATATCGCGATCACGACTCAAACGTCGGGCAAGCAGTCGCCTATCCTCGAGGAAATCGTCAAAAAGGTCTATGGCGCCGGCGAGGGCAATCTCCAAGACAAAAACCGCATCGGCAGTGTCTATCATAATCTCGGGATCGTGAATGGAATTCTGAATGTCGAGGCGGTGCGCATCGCGCAGGAGAAATTCGGCCATCGAGCCCTGACGGCGGAGGAAGTCAACTGGGGTTTTGAGAATTTGCGACTCGATGGAGCGCGCGTGGCCGAGCTCGGCGCGAAGGGTCTTTTCCACTCAATCAATGTGACCTGCGCCAACCACGAGGGCGACGGATGGGTGACCTTCCAGCAGTGGGACGGATCGAAATGGCGCGTCGTGAGTGACTGGATCGCGCCGGATTGGGCGCTCTTGCGGCCAATTATCGAGAAGTCCTCGGCCGCCTATGCCGCCGAAAAAGGCATAACACCTCGTAATTGTTCGACCGAGACGGCGAAGAGCGCGGCGACAAAATAGCGACGCCCGGATTGAACAGCGGCGAGGCCTAATCATGACAGCGACCGAAACTCTGCTCGAGCTCCGCGACGTTGAGGCGAGTTATAATCAAGCGATTGTTGCGCTTCGCGACGTCAGTCTCAAGGTCAGGCGAGGCGAAATCGTCGCCCTGCTGGGCGCCAATGGCTCCGGCAAAACGACGATTTTGAATGCGACGTCGCGACTGCTCGCGGCGGAGCGAGGGCAGATCACTTCGGGGAAGATTTTATTCGACGGGCGCTCAACGTCAAAATCCTCCACGGCCGAGCTCGCTCAGAAGGGACTTGTTCAGGTTCTTGAGGGCCGACGCGTCTTTCGGAGTCTGACTGTCGAGGAGAATTTGGCGAGCGGGGCGCTTGCGCGCCGCTCGAACCGGCGTGAGCTGCGAGACGATCTCGATTATGTCTACGGCGTTTTCCCGCAGCTGAAGCACCGCCGGAGATCGCTGGCCGGATTACTGTCGGGCGGCGAGCAGCAAATGACAGCGATTGGGCGGGCGATGATGACGCATCCCCGGCTGCTCATTTTGGACGAGCCGTCGATGGGCCTCGCGCCGCTTGTGGTTGAGGAAATCTACCAAGTGCTTGGAGCCCTCAATCGCATGAAAGGCTTAAGTCTTCTCGTCGCTGAGCAGAATGCTTACGTCGCGCTGCGCCACGCGCATCGCGGCTATGTCGTGGAGAATGGCGTTGTGGTTCTCGAGGGCGCCGCCGCAACACTGCAGGAGCGCGAGGATGTCAAAGATTTCTATCTCGGCCGAAACACGCGGGCTCATCGGAGAGAGTCGCCCACGCGAACAAATTACGCCGCCGTTTAGTTTGGAGAGATCCTCGGCGTGAGCTAACGATCGAGCTCGCTCGTTTTTCCTGCGCCGCGAGAGGATCCAATCCCTGACGTGAGGGAGTCGGGTCGCAAAGCTTCCAATCCCGCGCGCGCGGCAACGGTCACGATGGAGATGAAATCGCCGCGTTGAGGGCGGCAGCTAGCGCGACAACTTGATTCTACCGGGAGAACTCGAGCTGATGCTCAGAGAGTCGCGTATGGGCGTTCGAGGCAAACAGCTTTCGATCGGCTTCGCTCGCTACACAAGGAGCGTCGAAATCTGTGGACATCGCGCGAGAGACGGGTGTCGATCGCCGCACAGTCGCGAAATGGATCCAAGCTGATGCGCTTCCCCAACGGAGCGCCGCCGCGCCAAAGACGACGTCCCCGCGGCATTTCGACGATTATTTGTCGCGCACCGCTGGTCAGAAGGTTGTGTGTGCGGCCGTCGCCTCTTCCACGAAATCAAAGCGCGCGGTTACACCGGCAAGCAACGGCCAGACGGAAGGACAAATCAACGGGCTTGAAATCGCTCAAACGAACAATTTATGGCCGCGCTGGAGCAGAACTCCTCCGCGCCGCAAGCTCCCTTTGTCGTGACCTTTGCGACAGAATGTGAGGAAGACCCGCTTTACATGAAAAATGTCTATTTCAGACGAATTCAATCGCTTCCTCTGATAGAGCTTCTCCATCCCCCGGCAGCTTACGGACTTAATTTCATTCTTTTCTAAAGTGAGGAGAGGTTTAGATTTCCAAGGCAAGAAACTGTGTCTAACGCTTTGTTTTTATTGGTGCCGGTTGCAGGATTCGAACCCGCGACCTACTGATTACAAAGAGCAGAAATCGATTTCGCTATTCTTCGCCATGGCCGCATAATTCCTTATAATCACAACGTGTTGTGCTCAGACGCCTTCTCCATCGTACGCTAACTTACGCTCGATTTTGATTTGATCGGCTTCTAAATGGCTTCTAAAATTCACGCCCGAAAACCCCGCTCCAACGAGGCCGCCGGGAGATATTTCATGGCGAAGGGCAGAATCAACAAAAGCAACGTCGATCGGCTCGCTTGCCCCGCTGGTAAGTCGATGGAGGTCCTCTGGGACGACGCTCTGCGGGGCTTCGGCGTCGTCGTGCTGCCCTCGGGACGCAAGACCTTTATCATTCAGTGCAAGCGGTAAGGCCGCTCGCAAAAGGTCAAGATCGGGCTGTTCGGTCCGATGACGGCGGAGCAAGCACGCACGCAGGCGCTGAACTTGCGAAATTTGAGGGTTACCGTCGACCTTTGAAGCATCGCCGTGGAAACGGCGCTTCGGTCGGCCTTGCCTGCGTCGCGATCTCACGCCATGTCACTTACATGGTTCCCCCCAAATCTTCGCAGAGCGGCGGCGACGTTCAAGGTTCGCCGCTCACGGAGGTCATTTTTGGCTTCGTAATAATTGCTTGCCTCTATATTGGCCGCGAGGTCTTGGTCCCGATCGCGCTCGCGGTGCTCATGAGTTTCGTGCTCGCCCCTCCCGTTCGACTACTACAAGGCTGGCGTGTTCCGCGCAGTCTCGCCGTCGTTTTTGTGGCGGTCTTCGCGTTCTCGGCGATTTTCAGCTTGGGTGGGCTGATGGTCGTGGAGGTCAACAAGCTGGCGAGCGACCTGCCGCGTTATCAATCGACGTTGCGCGAAAAGATTCAGAGCCTGCGCGGAGCCACAGCGGTAACGGGCACGCTCGAACGCGCTTCCGAAATTCTGCAAGAGTTAAACAGGGAGCTCAACAGCCCGAAGCGCGGCGCTCCGGCGAGTGCTGCTCTGACGCCGCCTGGCGGAGCTTCCACCGAGTCCATTCAGGTGGAAATCGCGAAACCGACTTCCAGCGCTCTGCAGACGGTCGGGGCCGTCATCACGGCGCTGGTTAGTCCCCTCGCCACCGGTGGTATCGTCGTGATCTTTGTCATCCTCATTCTCGCTCAAAGGCAGGATTTGAGGAGCCGGCTTGTCCGGCTCGCCGGATCGAGGGATATTCAACGCACGACTGCAGCATTCGACGATGCGGCTCAGCGGCTCAGCCGGCTTTTCCTCACTCAAGTCGCGCTCAACGCGGGCTTTGGGCTCGTGGTGGGCGCAGGGCTTTGGATCATCGGCGTTCCGAGCGCCCCATTGTGGGGGATGCTGGCGATGATTTTCCGTTTCGTCCCTTACATCGGCCCCCTCATCTCGGCGATCTTTCCGCTCATCTTAGCGGCGGCCGCCGCCACAGGCTGGGCCATGGTCTTATGGACGGCCGTGTTGTTCCTGATTGTGGAGACAATAGCCGGGCAGATCATCGAGCCCTTGGCCTACGGACATAGCTCGGGGCTTTCACCAATCGCCGTCGTCACCTCCGCCACGTTCTGGACATGGCTCTGGGGGCCGATCGGACTGATCTTGGCGACGCCGCTGACCATTTGCCTGGTGGTGCTTGGCCGGCATGTGGAGCGACTGGCATTCTTGACCGTGATGCTCGGCGACCAACCCGCGCTTATGCCGGCGGAGCTCCTCTATCAACGGATGCTGGCAAGAGATCCGGTGGAGGCGAGTGAGCAGGCGCGAATGTTTTTGAAGGAGAGGTCACTGCTCGCCTATTACGAAGAAGTCCTCCTGGAAGGTCTCAAGCTTGCCGCGGCCGACGCGGAGCGTGGTTTGCTCGACCCCGATCGGACACTGCTCATTCGCGACGCAGTCGCCGAAATCGTCGACGACCTGAGCGATCATAAAGGCGATCCCGAGCCAGCACATGAAGCTGCAATCGAGGCGAGGGAGTCGGCGCGTGCCGACAAGGCCGAAGAAGCGGCGCGGGAACTGGCGCAACGGGGCCGAACCGGCAGGTTGGCGCTCTGCATTCCTGGCCTCGGGCTGATTGACGAGGCCTTGGCCTTGATAGTCACCCAGCTCCTCGAACGAAGCGGAGTTGGCGCACGCGCCGAAGAATTCGGCGTGCTGTCGAAATCGCGCGTCTCTTCTCTGGACACCACGGATGTCGGATTGATCTGCCTGTGCTACATCGAAACGCCCACTCCCGCGCAAATACACTATGCCGTGCGGCGCTTGCGCCGAAGGGCCCCAGCAGCAATAGTCCTCATTGCGCTGCTCGGTAGAACGACCGCAATTGACGACGATGAGGTTATGCACGCTTTGGTGAAACTCGATCTGGTCAAGGCTTCACTTCGCGCCACTGTTGAAAGGATTCTTGAAATAGCGCCATCGTTTTCGAAACACGAAGATTGAGCCGCGCCGCCTTCGGGCGTTAGCCCGCCTCTTTCGCGGATCGTTGGGCGCTTAGGCTGGCTCTGTTCGTACTACCGGAAAGCCTTGATCAGTCTGGATCGCTGCGACCTTTGGCTTCCCTGAGCTTGCCGCGCTCGAAAATGATCACGACGGCGATCGCCATCAGAAGCGGAATAACCAAATAGAACAGGCGAAAGACGAGCAGCGCCGAAAGCACTTTCAGGTGCGGCACGTCGGGCATGGCCTTGATAAACAAAACTTCGAACACGCCTAACCCGGCGGGCGCAGTGGAGACGAGCGCCGCCGAAAATGAAAAGAGAAACGTGCCCAGCACGACAAGAGGGCCGGGATTGCCGATTTCGGGTAGCGCAAAATAGATGATGCCCGCTGCGCCAGCCAGTTCGATGGGCGCCGCGAACAACTGCCTAGCCATGACTCCCGGGCGCGGATAGACGATTTCCATTTTGCTAATCGCGAGCGGGCGAAAACGCATCAGCGAGCCAATGACGTAGAGCGCGACGACGGCGAGGCAGCCGAGCCCGATCGTGAGCGCCGTATCTGGATCGGTGATGATCGCGGGCAGCATTCCAGACAGGCGCTGCAACATGGCGGGACGGGTGGTAAGCAATATGCCGCCGACTAAGATACCGCCAAGGGCGAAGGTGAGGGCACAGAACGTGACGAGCACGCCCACCTGCGCCATCGTCAGCCCCTTCGTCGAATATGCGCGGTAACGAACCATGGCGCCGGACAATACCGAAGCGCCGACGTTGTGAGACAAGGCATAGGTCGTGAAGGAACAGATGGAGATGTAAATCCAAGAGATGTGCCTTACCCCAAGGTGCAGCAGCGCGATGTGATCGTACCAGGCGAGCGCTGCGTACGCCATCAAGGTCGATGCGCCAGCGGCGAGATATGCAGAAAGTGGGATGGCTTTCAGGTCGGCCCAGACATCAGCCCTGACGGCCTCGCCCTTCAACTCACGGTAAAGCAGATAGAAAGAACCGATCACGGCTATGAAGCCGACGAGCGACCAAAGACGTCCCAAGATCTTCTTCATGCGGCCCATGCCAGCAGGATTGTGGTCGCTCTCGAACGGCCGCATCTAAGCCGTATCGCCTTCGCTTGCATGGTCGGACCGCCTCCACGAGCCGCCATCCGCTATCTATTGGATGATGGTGTTTGCGCTAATCTCGTTGGATGGCAGAGTTTGCCCCGGGCCGTCTGGCTCATGAGCGCGTCCGAATTGCCTAGCCAAAAAAGTTCCCCGGCTCCGCGTCCTCTGACCCGGAGCCGGGTTCTCCTCGGAACATTGTTGCGTGAAGGCGTGAGGGAGGAATCACGCCGGGCTCGGGGAGCCCCGCGCATCCGGGAGAAACCCCCAAGGGAGGGGAACTCAGTGGTCCCTTACGTAACTGAATTCTGTGATTCGGAGCCAGCCTCGGAATCTACTCACGCGCCATATGCCCTCCAATGGATAGGCTCACGCACTCTGGCAGACCGTGGCGACGCGCTGTGTTGCAGGCTCGGTATGGAATGCGCGGGGGGCGATCTCACTGTAACCATCCTCCGCTCTTGAGGGGGTGATCGCTTTCGGCGGCTCCAGCGCAATCGGCGCCGAGATCTACAGCACGAGCATTCCCAAGGACAGTGTTCTCGACCATGAGCGCCGAAGGGCGACTTGTGCATGATCCTTGCGCCGCGAAAGGCCGGAGACGTAGCACGCGGGAAATCGATCCTTGCGAGCGTTAGGCCAACGCGTCTTGATGTGCGCGAAGGCGTCACCTTGCCGGCAGCGCACCCGTTGGGGAGCGGGTCGGCGACCCGCGAAACCGGTTGCTTCTGCGGCCTGCGCTTGAACGGCGAAGCGGCGATGGAAATGTCAGTGCGTTCCTTGGGAGGCTCCTGTCGAAGCGATGGATGGAGCAGCGCGTCTCGGTATCTTGACATCGACGGCGACGAGAGAGCTTTCATGGAATTTGGCGAGGCCCCCCACCCAATCGGCGACATCGCCGAGCGTCGCTACGGTCGGAAAGCCGAAAGAAATCTGATCGTCCTCGAAGACGACCCGCAACCGAGACTCGCTCGCTTGCGCCTCATGAAATCCGCGCATTTTGGGCTCCTTTGATCTTGCCGCAGGGCGACCCCGCGTTCACATGCAGCGATGAATATTTTCCCTTGAGCCGCCAACACTCATGCGGCTTATCCAGACTAAATGATAAGCCACAGCGACAGATGTCGGGGGCCCCGGAACAACCCGCGCCAACCGGCGCGGGAATCGCGACGAATCCCAACCGCGGGACTTCGCAGGCGTCTATAATCGGCCCAACAAAACGAGGATGAGCACCACGATCAGAATCGTTCCGAGGGCGCCCGACGGGAAATAGCCCCAGCTGGCGCTATGGGACCAAGTCGGGAACGCCCCGACGAGCATCAGGACGAGAACGATGAGAAGGATTGTCCCGAGTGACATGAGAACTCCTTTCTGGCACTAAAGCCCTAGCTGCGTTCGCGAGCTTCCCTGTTGAGAACCGTCCTTGGGGTTAAAGTAGAGCCGAGCGACCGCGGCCAAGGGTCCGTCGATATGATCAATCGTCTCCACGCCGACAATGCAGCTGGCGGAATGGGCATGACGGCTCGTCTAACACGCGGCCAGTTCCAATTCGGCGCTGTCTGGGCCGGTGATCAGCATCGCCTTTGCCTCGGCCATCGCCGCGGTGACCAGTCGAATCGAAATGGAAGACCTTCCTTCCCGCGGATCGATCCAGACGATCGCTTGATAAGGGCTGGTCATTGGACCGATCTCGCATTTGTAGCCGACGGATAAGAAGCTAATTCGCCTCGGTTGGGATTTCGCGTCGGGAAATCGATTTTGGATTGTGCTCCACGAGAAAAATTGCGGGTAGGCCCGGAAACTACTCAAAACAACGAAATCGACTCCGCAATCGAAGATCCAAGCCAGGACCAAAATGGGCGGGTTTGTAAATTCAAAGGGAGCCAATATCTATTAGTCGCAGGTGCTGCTCAGCTGATGGCGCTTGCGGCGGAGCGGCAGACAAAATTTCGGATAGAAATGATGACGAGCCCCACAAGCGCAAAAGGCGATACGGCCGGCTCGAAGAACATTCGCGCCGTCTCGCCAAAAGATTCGCCCCAGCGCTGCGCATTTCCGATCGTCGCAATCGGCGCTTCGGCGGGTGGGCTGGAGGCGTTCCGCAGCTTCCTCGATGCGCAGAGTCCCACGAGCGGAATGGCCTTCGTGATGATCCAGCATCTGGATCCCACGCATCCCAGTCTCATGCAGGAATTGCTCTCCAATCACACGAGCATGACGGTCGCGCAAGCCAAGGACGCCGCGCCGCTCGAACGCAATCATGTCTATCTCATTCCTCCGGGCGCCAATCTTTCGGTTAGAGATGGGCTGTTGCGGCTAACGAAGCCGACGCAACGCCGCGGCGCGCGATTGCCCTTCGACTTTTTCCTGGCTTCGCTCGCCGAAGCTTGTGGCAAGCAGGCCGTCTGCGTCGTGCTATCGGGGACCGGATCGGACGGCAGCGTCGGGCTTGTCGCGATCAAGGAAAAAGGCGGCCTTGTGATTGCTCAGGATCCGGAGGAGGCCGAGTTCGATGGGATGCCGCGTAGCGCGATCGCAACCGACGTCGTCGATATCGTCGGGTTGGTCGCAGACATTCCCGAGCTCATTCTTGCACGGCTGCACGGAGCGGCGCCGGCGGCCGCGGACGTGAAGAAATCCCACCCGCTTGCTGCATCAGGTGAGTTCTCTGAGATCATCGCGCTGCTTCGAGACAAGACCGGGCATGACTTCAGCGTCTATAAGGAAGGCACGTTGCAGCGTCGCCTCGAGCATCGCATGAACGCGGTTCGAATCGAGACGCCCGCCTCCTATCTAAAGCTTTTGCGTGAAAAGCCAGCAGAGATCGAGCTGCTGCGCAAGGATCTGTTGATTGGCGTCACGCAATTTTTCCGCGGTCGGCTCGCATTTGAATACCTGTCCAATGAAATCATCCCCGAGCTCGTTAATCAGCAAAAGGACCAGCGGGCGATCCGCATCTGGTGTCCTGGGTGCAGCACCGGTGAAGAGCCTTATTCGCTCGCCATGCTGTTTCTCGAGGCTTTCGAGGAGTTGAAGCGGCCGGCGCGACTTCAGATTTTCGCGTCGGACATCAATGCGGACGCCGTCGGTTTCGCGCGCGACGGGCTCTATTCAAAAACGATCGAAGTGGATGTCGCGCCGGACCGGCTGGCGCGGTTTTTCACGAGAGAGGACCACCACTACCGGGTCGCGCACGAATTGCGCGACTGCGTCGTGTTCACGGTTCACGACATTTTAGCGGACGCGCCCTTTTCCAACATTGACCTTGTCTGCTGTCGCAATCTCCTCATCTACTTGCAGCCGGAGGCGCAGCACAAAATCCTGTCGTTTTTTCACTTCGCCTTGCGCGATGGCGGCGTTTTGTTCCTCGGACCTTCGGAGATGGTCGGCTCCGGAGAGCGCTTCGAGTCCATTTCAAAGAAGCATCGTATTTATCGTCATATGGGCCGCAGCCGGCCGGGTGAGGTCGCGTTTCCTGCAGGGGCTCAGACTGAGCGGATGGTTTCGGCGACCGCAGCAAGACCTCACTTCGAACGAGCGGTCGACTTCGACGCTCTGTCTCGGCGCGCTGTGAATGACAGCTTTTCTTTGTGTTCGGTGTTGATCGATGCGCGCCAGGAGTGTCTGCACATTTCCGGGGCAGCGGATAAATATCTCCGGGTTCCCTTGGGCGTCGCCCGCAACGATCTTTTGGTGATGGTGCGGGGCGGTCTGCGTCCCAAGCTGCGCGCCGCCATCGAGCGCGCCAAGCATGATCGGGCGCGTGTGGTCGTGACGGACGCTCAACTGGAGGAGGATCAAGCGTCCTCGACCATTTGCATCGCCGTCGAGCCCGTCAAGAAGCATGACGATGGGATGTTGCTCGTCAGCTTTCTGGATGGCTCCTTCGCAAACCCAAGGACAGATCGATTGGCGGCGCCAGCTCCCGCAGACGGAGCTCGTGTCGCCAATTTGGAACGCCGGCTCGCAGAGGTCACCGTGGAGCTCGAGGGCGCGCTTCGAGATCTCGACTCGGCGAAAGAGGAGCAGAGGCGCATCAGCGAACAAGCCATGTCCCTGAATGAGGAGGCGCAATCCACGAATGAAGAGCTGGTCACGTCGAAGGAAGAGCTGCAATCGGTGAACGAGGAGCTCACGGCGTTGAACAGCCAGCTCCACGAGACTTTGGAGCGTCAGCGCAACACCTCCAATGATCTCCAGAATATTCTAGAAAGCTCAGGCATCGCCACGATCTTTCTGGACGAGGATCTGAGAATTCGTTTCTTCACCCCCGCGGCCATGTCGCTATTCAGGGTGATTTCGACCGACATTGGTCGGCCTCTGGCCGATTTCACCTCGCTCGCAAACGATGGCGATCTGATCAAAGACGCCTCGATCGTTCTCGAGGAGCATCGGACCATCGAACGTGAAGTCAAAACCCACAATGGAGTATGGTATAATAGAGTGATATTGCCATACCGAACCCATGACGGCTTGGTCGAAGGCGTCGTCATCACATTCACGAACATCACCGAAAAAAAGCGCGCGGCCGAGGCGCTCGCCGCCGCCACGCAGGCCGCCGAACAGGCGAATGTCGCCAAATCGCGCTTTCTCGCCGCCGCCAGCCATGATTTGCGGCAGCCGCTGCAAACGATCCGACTTCTCCAGGGACTGTTGGCCAATACATCCGGTAACCCTGACTCGCAAACGCTCCTGAAGCGTCTCGACGCGACCGTTGGCGTTATGTCGGGAATGCTGAACACACTGCTCGACATCAATCAGCTCGAAGCTGGCGTTATCCAGGCGGACATCGAAAGCTTTCCTTTGAACGAGTTGTTTGAGCATCTCGACGCGGACTTTGGCTATCACATGCGGGCGCAGGGTCTTGAGTGGCGCGTCGTCTCCAGCACATGTGTCGTGCGCAGCGATCCCAGACTGCTCGAGCAGATTCTACGTAACCTTCTTTCCAACGCGGTGAAATTTACGAAGCGCGGCAAGGTGCTGCTCGGTCGCCGCCGTCGCGGCAAGATGATGCGTATCGAGGTGTGGGACACGGGCCCCGGAATTCCTGAGGAGTATCGTCAGGCGATCTTCGAGGAGTTTCACCAAATCGACAACCCCGCGCGGGAGCGCAGCAAGGGGCTCGGTCTTGGTCTCGCCATCGTGGAGCGATTGGCCAATTTGCTTGATCACCCCATCGATGTGAAATCACGCCCTGGGCATGGTTCAATGTTCAGCATCGGCGTGCCCATCGAGTCTCCGGCGCTTGTCGCTTCTGGCTCCGCCACAGGAAAGCTTACGGTTGAGCCAGCGCAAGGGAATGCCTCGATTCTCGTTATCGAGGATGATCCAGCGATTCGCGAACTGCTCGAAATGCTTTTGCGAGGCGCCGGATATCGTCCGCTGGGCGCCGCTGATGGGGTCGTTGCGCTCGCTTCGAGCGAGCGTCCCGATCTCATCGTCGCCGACTTCAATCTTCCCAACGGGCCCAATGGCGTCGAGGTCATCTCGCAACTGCGAGAGAAATTCCATCGCGAAATTGCCGCCATCGTCATCACCGGCGACATTTCCACGCAAACGCTGCGCGCCATCGCCGGACTACACTGCAAGCATCTGGGCAAGCCGGTCGAGACCGCGGAACTGCTGCGCGTCGTCAAGAATCTTCTCGTCTCGGCGGCGCCGGAGGAGAAGACGGAGGCGGTGACAAGGACTCCGGGCGAACCATCGTCTGGCGCCATTTTTGTCGTCGACGACGACTCCAGCATTCGCGACGCTGTTCGGGAGATGCTCGAATCGCACGGATGGGAGGTGGAGACCTTCGAGAGCTGCGAAGCGTTCCTGGCGGCCCTGCGCCCCGGACGCCGCGGATGTCTCGTGATCGACGCAGTGCTGCCGGGAATGGATGGGTTGGAGCTGCTGGCTCGGCTCAAGGCCGATGGGATCACCCTGCCGTCGATCATGATCACCGGCCATGGCGACGTTTCAATGGCCGTCAAAGCCATGCGGGCCGGGGTCTCCGACTTCATCGAAAAGCCTTTCGGGCATGAGGAGCTTTTCGCAAGTATCAAGGATGCACTGGAGCAAACCACTGCGTCGGGGCGAGAGCAAGCGCGGCGCATGGCCGCCAACGCGCATCTTGAGGGTTTGACCGCGCGTGAACGCCAAATTCTGGGGCTCGTGCTCGCCGGGCATCCGAGCAAGAACATCGCCGCGGATCTGGGGATTAGCCAGCGGACGGTGGAGAACCATCGCTCGGCCATCATGCGCAAGACCGGTTCTCGGAATATTCCTGCGCTCATCCGATTGGCGGTGGCAGCCGAATGAGATCGGCCGTAACATCGCCTTCTTGAATGGATGCGCACGCCTGCGCCCGCAAAAATCAGTCAAGCCGCCGGCGCCGCAACTTGAGTAGTTTCCGACGCTTCGTTGATCCCCCGATCTCCGTTAGTGTTCCAAGCGATAAGAAACCGAAACGGAGATCGTGTTATGGACAAAGAAAACATTAAGGGCGCCGCCCAAAAGATCAAAGGCAAGATCGAAGAGGTCGCTGGCAAGGTGGTCGGCGACAAGGATCTCGAGCTTCGTGGAAAAGCTGACCAGCTCGGCGGCGCGGTGCGCGAAGCGGTCGGAACCGCACGAGACGTGGTGAAGGACGCGGTCAAGGAAGCCAGCAAGCCCTGATGGGGCCTGGCTGACGCTGCGGGGTGGCGCGCGCCTTCATTGGTTTCCTTCTCGATATCAGAGGGACCAGGAGGTCTGCGCCATCCGTCTATTGCGTAATGCCGATAATAGTGCAGCGAAATCCGTGATAGCCAACTCAAAATTTTGTCGGCCAAGCTCTGCTCCCGGCTTGCCGCTTTCTTAAGCCGCGCCTTTCTGTGACGTCACGAAAACCTGCACTGACATTCCCAAGAATGCCTCAGGCGCTCCCGAGAAGCTCCCTCTTACCGGCATTGCCTGCCAGATGCTGCGTGCGACGGCGACGGGGATCAGATTGGAGCCGCCAACGCCGCGGTTGGTTGGATCGAAAGTGATCCACCCTGCGCCGGGCACGTAAACCTCCGCCCATGCATGGGTGGATCCCTCGTCCGTCGACCCGAGCATCTTCAGATCGGGGTTAAAGAGATAACCGGAGACGATCCGCGCCCCAAATCCGAGGCTACGCGCCGCTTCGACGAAAAGGACGGCAAAATCCCTGCAGGATCCCCAGCCTCGTCGCAGAGTTTCGGTTGGCGACTGAACACCTTCGTCGTCCCGACTCTGATAGCTGATCCATGCCGAGACGCCAGCGCTGAGATCTTTGAGCAGAGCGAGGGTGTCCGTCGGATGTCCGGCCACAAAGGCTCTCGCCCAGTCTCGCAACCGTCCCTCAGGGTCCGCGTATTGTGGGATCGTTAGGGCGCCGAGGTCGGTCCACTCATCGTCCGTGTAGCGGAACGGAAAGAAAATGGCTTCGGCGGCGATGTCGAAGACCGGCCAAGCGGTGGCTTCGAGCTCGAGCTCCGCGACGCTGTCGATCGCGAGAGTATCGGCCGTGGTTTGAAAGACGGACGTAGCAACGGCGTTGCCGAAAACATCCTGCGCCCAAGTCACGACTGCAGCGGGAGCCACCGTGACATGACTGGAAATCAGCCGAAGATCTCGGCTTTCGCGCGGCCGAAGCATCAAGCGGTGCGGTCCGAAGCTGACTGGACAACCGTAGCGGTAGACTGTTCTGTGGTGAATGCTGAGGCTAATCAAAGCTACTCCATGGCGGGCCGCTGCAAAACGCGTTACGCTCAATGAGGCCGCGAGATATTATCGTGATCCATTCAACGTCGTCCACTTCGAAGCGGGCCGCGGTTAGCTCTAACGGGGTGCTCCATCTCGGTTCTGACGGTCCGTAGGCGATCACGCTGACTGCGACGCCGTAGCTGTTGATTCCCCCAAATGAGCGCAACATTTTGAACGGATGGAGTGCCCTATGTGTGAATGGCGCTGACCCGGAGCTGTCCTTCTCGTCGCAGCACCCGCATGGAAACCTGCTCGCCGTGACGAACGATGGCGAGGTTGAGGCTTGAGTTTCCGAGACGAAGCTCACGTATGATCACTTCGTCGAGAAACGAGGGGAGGTGCGGATTGATCAGCCGAATTTCATTTTGCTTGGGATTGAAGCTGAGCCCAAGCGACGCCTGAAGCAGAGCGAAGGGTGTGGCCGCGGCCCAAGCTTGCGGCGCGCAAGCGACAGGATAGAGCGTCGGACCGCGCCCACGCCGGCGCCGGAAGCCGCAAAACAGTTCGGGCAGGCGGCTAATGTCCATATATGTCGCCGCTTCAAACAAGCCCTTGAAAACCCTGTTGATCGGGCGCTTGAGGCCGTAGCGTGCGAAGCCCAGCGCGATCAGGGCGTTGTCATGCGGCCAGACCGAACCGTTGTGATAGGACATGGGATTGTAGCGCCGCTCTTCCCGCGACACCGTGCGAATTCCCCACCCGGAAAAGAGTTCCGGTCGCATGAGCGTGTCGGCGACCGCGAAAGCGTGCTCGCGTGAGGCGACGCCCGTAAAAAGAACCTGGCCGGCGTTCGAAGTGCGGACTTTGCATTGTCTCTTCTCTCCGTCGAGGGCAAATGCGTAGGCGCCGATTTCCGGGCACCAGAAAGCCGCCTCGAATCGCACGGCAAGCTCTGTCGCTTGTGTATCGAGACGATCCGCGAGCGCCTCACTTCCTAGCCGACGCGCTGCGCGCGCGGCAAGGCGCTTGGCCATGAATACATAGCCCTGCACTTCGGCGAGCGCGATGGGCCCCTTTGCCAATTCCCCGTCGGCATGGAAGACGGCGTCATGGGAGTCCTTCCAACCCTGATTGGCGAGCCCCTGATCGGTTTGACGATGATATTCAATAAACCCGTCGCAATCGACGTCGCCCGGTCCATCCATCCACGCCAGAGCAGCTTCAATTTGCGGCCATAATTCCAAGATCGTAGCCCTGTCACCCGTGCGCTCGAAATAGAGCCCGGCGAGCACGACAAAAAGCGGTGTCGAATCGACACTTCCATAATACAATCCAAACGGCACCTCGCGGAGCATGGCCATTTCGCCCGACCGCATTTCGTGCAGGATTTTCCCCGGCTCCGCGTCGCTGATCGGGTCGAAGCTCTTCGCCTGATAGGCCGCGAGCCGCTTCAGCACGCCACGAGCAATACCGGGATCACACCACAGCATCTGAATTGCGGTGATGATTCCGTCACGGCCAAAGGTCGTTGAATACCACGGTATACCGGCATAAGGATAAGGCCCCTGCTCAGTTTCTGTTATCAGCATTCGCAAATCGGCCATCGACCGGCATAAGGTCCGATTGAACAGGTCGTTAGAGGTTTCCACAGTGGCCGTATTTGCGCTCACGTCCTTCGATGCGCGAGCCGCCGAAATCAGCCCCCTGAAGAAAGAAGCAGCACGCGTTCCACCTGACCCATCGCAGGTTACGGCCACGAAGAGCGAATACCGTCCCTGGGGCTCCATGTTGATCGTATAGGATGCGGCGCTGGAGGTGAGCTCAGTGGGGGGAGGATCAAATGTGAGCTCGCTGCTGCGCGATTTATCGTCGAGCCCGTTGTAGCTCAGCACAACGTTATTTCGATCCGTGACGCGGGCCGTGGCCAGACCGCGCCGCTCGCGTCGAATACCGCGCACTTCGAAAATGTCGGCGAAATCGTTGCTGAAGGTGAACGACAGTCGAAACGAGACTTTCTCGCCACCGTGATTGTGAATGTGGAAGCGCTGATAGGCGGCGTCGCGCCACAAAAATACCGTGCGCGAGATGTGGAGGACATCCCTTTGCAGAACAAGCTGCTCATCGACGTAAATATCTGGATTCGTCAAATCCACGGTGAGGACCGAATTGTCGTCACGCACATTTGAACCAAGGAGAAGCAACTCCGTGTCGTCGAGCAGGAATTCAAAGCGCGAAAGATATCGCGTATCGAGGTGAAAAATTCCATCAGTCCCGCCGGCGCTGGCGCCGATGTCGCCATGACTGTCAACTACGGCAAAAGTGTCATCATGCTTCAAATTGCGCCTTAGTCGCATCGGCCCAGTGGCGGGAATGTAAAAGTCGGTTTCCGGGACCCGATCCACGGACTTGATCGTCGAGGATGCCGCGAGCACTCTCAATGCACGGCTCCCGGCGAATTGACGCTTCTAGTGGGGGCCACGCCGCCTTCACGACCGCTGAGGACCGCAGGAGCCGGCATCGACATCGAACGATAGAGGTTCAGATAGTTCTGCGCCATCGAAGCCGCTGAAAAGCGTTCCACGAAACGCTGGTGAACAGCGCGGCGGTTGAGGCCGAACACCCCGGGCAAAGCGCTGGCCGCCTGCTCCATCCCATCAACGATCGCGCCCGTGACTCCTTCGTCGATAATTTCAGGCACCGAGCCGCGTCTAAACGCCAGCACCGGCGTGCCGCAAGCCATCGCCTCGATCATGGCAAGCCCGAAAGGTTCAGGCCAGTCGATCGGAAACAGAAGGGCGAGCGCCTCGCCGAGAAATTTAGTTTTTTGCCGCTCATTGATCTCGCCAATGAATTCGACGCCTGGCTCATTAAGCAAGGGCGCAACGCATTCGCGGAAATATGCTTCGTCGACCTTATCGACCTTCGCCGCAATCTTGATCGGGATTCCCATGGATCGGGCAATGTGAATTGCGCGCTCGGGACCTTTTTCCGGCGAGATGCGCCCGAGGAAGGCCACATAGCCGCCTCGCGGATTCAGGGTTGGGCGGTGCAAGTCCAGCGGCAGCCCATGATGAATCGTCGCGGCGAAGTTTACTTTTGGAAGCGGCAGTCGTTGCGCGTCTGAAATCGACACCAACGGCATGTCGTCGAAGGCGCTGTAGAATGGAGGCAAATCGGGAAGATCCTGCCGTCCATGCAAGGTGGTCACCGTGCGTCTCGCCATCGAACGGAAGAGGGGGAAGGGGAGAAAATCCACGTGAAAATGCAGGATATCAAAATTGTGGGCCTGCCGCCGCACATGATCGAGCATGAGCATATAGTATGGAATCGTGTCGTGGACTTGCTTGTCGAGACGCAGCGCGACAGGTACGCAAGGAACGAGATTGGCGGCGGTCAGAGAATCTCCACTTGCGAATAGGGTGACCTTGTGTCCCATCCGAACCAGATCTTCGGTAAGATACGACACAATCCGCTCCGTGCCGCCATAAAAGCGGGGAGGTACGCTTTCTATGAGCGGCGCTATCTGGGCAATCCTCATCGTCGTGTCTCCATCGCCGCGAGGTCGCTTTTCGCACGCATGGCGGGCTTCGGAATTTGTGACTTCATGCCGTAGATATTCTCAGTGACAATACACATCTTTTGATGTGCGTGAGCGTGAGAATCCTGGCGGCGTGTCCGTACAAGAAAATAAGTGAACGGGATCCTATCAAAATAGACTCGGAATCTACTCAAACCGCGTCATGATCAGATCTTTCCGAGGGCCGCAGCATCGCCATCCGCTGCGATACGGGTGGTGAGGAAACCGGCCACAGAGGGGAGGAGGGTGAGCGAGGCGCAGCCGACTCTAATGGAAATCTGCATCTCCGGCTCACGCGCAGGCGGCCTCAAAGCCCCCAACTTCGTATGAACCAGACCTTCACAAAATGCGTGAGGACCGCGTAGGTCAGCAGCATGGCGCCGACCAGTGGCCAGTAGAGCGAGGGAAGCGGCGTGAACCCCAGCACCGAGCCCACCCAAGTGTATGGCAGCGCGATCCCGATTGCGCAAATGATGATGGTCGTTGCGATGAGTGCGGGGCTCGCGTGGCTCTGCAAAAATGGGATTCTGGCCGTTCTAATGATGTGGATGATCAGTGTTTGTGTCAGGAGAGATTCAACGAACCACCCCGTTTGGAACAGCGACGGACTGGTCCAGGCGTTGAAGACGAACAACATCATGCCATAGGTGGCGTAGTCGAAAATGGAGCTGATTGGTCCGATAAAGATCATGAATTTGAATATGTTGCTGATGTCCCATTTTCGCGGGGACGCCAGATATTCTTCGTCGACGTTATCGGTAGGGATCGTGGTCTGCGAAAAATCATAAAGGAGATTGTTGCTCAAAACCTGTATGGGCGCCATCGGGAGAAATGGCAGGAATATGCTCGCGCCGAGTACGCTGAACATGTTTCCGAAGTTCGAGCTGGCGCCCATCTTGATGTATTTTGTGATGTTCGCAAAAACTCTTCGGCCCTCAATCACTCCCTCATCCAAAACGAGCAGGTTTTTTTCCAGCAGAATGATGTCGGCGGATTCCTTCGCGATATCGACGGCGGTATCGACTGAGATTCCTACATCCGCCACTTTCAACGCTGGGCCGTCGTTTATCCCATCGCCGAGATAGCCGACGACATGTCCTTTGCGATGTAGGGCCTCGATGACTTTGGCTTTCTGCGGCGGCGACAATTTCGCGAACACGATCGTGGCCGTTGCAAGGTCCGAAAGCGCGTCGTCGCTTAGATGCTCGATCTCGGATCCGAGCACGATGCGATCGACCTTCAGCCCGACGTCCTTGCATATTTTGCGGGTGACAGTTTCATTGTCACCGGTGAGGATCTTGACGGAGACGCCGGCCTTGGCGAGATCCGAAATAGCCTGCGCGGCGCTTTCCTTGGGGGGATCAAGAAAAGCGATATAGCCGAGAAGCGTCAGATTGCTCTCGTCGGCGACGGCATAGACTGTTTGCTCCGGCGGCATCTCCTTGTAAGCGACAGCGATCACCCGGAAGCCATCGGCGTTTAGTTCCGCCGTCTCGCGCTTGGCGGCGTCGAAGTGAGATGTGTCCAAGAGCCCGCAATCGGTCCCCGCTTCGTAACGCTTGGAGATTGAAAACACCTCCTCCACGGCGCCCTTGCAAATGAGTAAATGCTTTCCATCATCGCCCTGGACGAGGACTGACATTCGCCTGCGGTTGAAATCGAAGGGAATTTCGTCGATTTTTTTGAAATGATGGTCTGGTCGGATCGCGGCGGCCAATTCGTGGTGTTCGAGAACCGCGACGTCAAGCAGGTTCTTGAGCCCGGATTGAAAGTGGCTGTTGAGGTAGGCGTATTCGAGAACGCGATCCGAATCTTCGCCATATATGTCCAGACATCGCTTTAAAATGATTCGATCCTGCGTCAGCGTCCCGGTCTTATCTGTGCAGAGAACATCCATTGCTCCGAAGTTTTGGATGGCGTTGAGGCGTTTGACGATGACCTTCTTGCCTGACATGGCGATCGCGCCTTTGGCGAGGTTCACCGTGACGATCATCGGCAGCATCTCTGGCGTCAGTCCGACGGCTACCGCCACCGCGAAGAGCAGCGCCTCCAGCCAGTCATGTTTTGTCAGGCCATTGATGAGGAAAACTGTCGGGACCATCACCAGAATGAAGCGGATCATCAGCCAAGTGAACTTGTTGATGCCCTGGTCGAAGGCGGTCGGCACGCGCCGCCCAGCAATCTGGTGGGCAAGCTGTCCGAAAAACGTTTTTGGGCCGGTCCGCAGGATGAGGCCCATGCCGAAACCCGACACGACGTTGGCGCCCATGAAACAGATGTTCGGTAGGTCGAAAGGGTCCTCGCAGTCGTGATCGGTCGCCTGCGCATATTTCTCGGCGGGCATGGCTTCGCCCGTTAGCGTCGACTGGTTGATGAACAGATCCTTGGCTTCGAGCAGGCGGAGTTCGGCCGGAATTATGTCGCCGGCCGAAAGTCTAACGATGTCTCCCGGCACGAGGCGCTCAATGGGAATTTCTGCGAAGGGGACATTCGTATCATTTGGGGTTCGCCTGACGCTCGCCGTCGTGTGAACCATGGCGCGCAGTTTGGCCGCCGCCTCGTTCGATCGGTGTTCTTGGATGAAGGCGGTTCCGATCGCAAGGACGACCATCGAGGCGATGACGACGGCGGCGCGGACGTCCCCTGAAAAGTAGGAAACCGTCGCCAAGGAGATCAGGAGCGCGTTCAGCGGATTCCGAGCGCGACTCCAAAGTTCTTGAAGGACAGTCGCCTTGGCCTCACGGGCGATGAGATTGGGTCCGAATTTTGTGAGACGCGCGTCGGCCTCCGTCTGAGACAGGCCTTCGGGACTGGATTCCGCCCTCGCGCAGGCGTCGCTCGGCTGTAGTCGACTGACCTCGGCGAGATAACCGTCGCGGGGGCGGGCGTGTTGGTCGGCCCCAGAACGTCCGGATTTGTCGACCGGTTTCGTCCTGAAGTTTATCAATAGTATCGTAAATAATCCGAGCAAAGCGGCGAGCGCTAGAAGCGCAAGCAATATGGGACGTATGGCGGGTGCGGGCTCGGGGACGGCTGGCGGGGTCGTTGAGGTCGCCGGCGCGGCACTCTTGGCGATGAGCCCATTGACCTCATTGAGAGGGCCTTTGGCTGCAGTAAGCTGCGGGGCGAGTCTCAACACGGCTTCGAGGTCTTGTTTGGCGCCCTCGAGATCTTGTTTGCCGCGATGAGCGTCGGCCCGGCCGAGTAAGGCGTCCACATCGCCCGGATCGATCTGGATCGCCGCATCGTAATCGGCGATGGCCCGATCGAAATCGCCTTGGGCCTGATAGATGGCGCCACAATCGACGTGTGTTGACGCTGATTTTGGATCCAGCCTCACGGCCTGATCGAAATCGGCCAGCGCTTTCTCGAGATCTCCCTTGTCGCGATAAGCTCTGGCCCGACCGCCATGCGCGGGCGCAGCATCCTCGTCGAGCTTTAGCGTCGTGTCGTAATCCGCGATGGCGCGGTCGAACTCGCCTCTTGCAAGGTAGATCGACGCGCGTTCCATGAGCGCTGGCGCCGACTTCGGATCGAGTCGAAGCGCCCTATCGAGATCGGCGAGAGCGCGATCGTAATCGCCCTTGGCCCGATAGCCGGAGGCCCGATTGATATAGGCCGTAACCCGATCGCTCTTGGTCTCTCGCTTTTCGCGCGTAATAAGCTGCGAGCAACTTGTTATCCGCGCGTCGAGGTCCGTACCGCGGCAACCCATCCAGAGGTCGTTCTTGGCGAGAGCTGGCGCACTGAGCAAAACGGGACCGAAAACCACAAGTTCGAAAAAAATGAGAAAGGAAAACCAGCGGGACCTGGCGAGAAAGCCGAAAGTCGAGAGGCGCACCAAGTCGTGACCGCCAAAATCACGTGAGACGGCCGCGCCAAGCATGATTCTCTCCACCCCGGCTTATAAGGCAGTTGCGACGGGCGCTCACGCGTTCTCTTTGGGTAAGTTCCGCCCCGAAGCTCATCCAATCGCCCCGGTCTTGGGCGTAGCCATACGTTCAGCGACTGCAAAGAACCGCCCCGGCGATATCATCCGCCAGATGTGTTTTCGCTGCGGGGTTTCTACGCCGATCGGCACGGGGTCACGGTTCAAGCAACTGAATTTATTTGAACGAGTAGATACCTCTGGGGTTATTGCACCATGCCGATTTACATATTGGGCGCGCAGCGGCCTTTTATCCAGCACTCAATCCCCATCATCCTGCGCTTATATATCCCGCAGGGGGCCCGGTCTCGCCCGCATTTTTCTCGCGGCGCCCAACAGGCAGAGTCCGGGCCTGAAGCAAATTCAGATAGGCAAGGAGCCGACACATGTTGTTCGAACTCGACGAAGGCACTGCCATAATGGGAGTAGCCTTCGTGCAGCTTCTTGAAGACAAGCTGCCAAGACATCAGGAGATTTCGGCGCAGGCGGTCGCGGTCGCAGCGTGGATTTGGGACAACGCATTGACGGACGAGCAAAGGCGCGCGGTTGCTGAGACTCTCCCCGCTGATTTTGGCCGCTTCTGAAGCTCTCTTGTGGCCGGGGATTGCCCGTCCATTGCTAAGCCCAGAGGGTTGCAAACCCTCGTGGAAGGGCAATGGACGTCGACACCTTGAAAATCGAGCGGTTGAGAATGGCAAAAGCTCGAGGTCCAACTATGTTTTGACTGCTTCGCCAGTTGCGGCGGGCGATTTTAATGAGGCGACCATGCACGTCACAATCGAAGCAGCCGAAGCCGCTATCCAAGCTGCACGCAAGCGTGCCGTCGAACTTGGGACCGAAATGTGTATCGCGATTGTCGATTCGGGCGCGAACCTCAAGGCCTTTTATCGCATGGACGCTGCTTGGGTCGGTAGCATCGACATCGCCATCAAGAAAGCAAAGACCGCCGTATTTTTCGGCATGCCGACGGGCCAGATCGGCGAGCTGTCACAACCTGGTGGCTCTCTTTTTGGGATCGAACATTCTAACGACGGCCTAATCACTTTTCCCGGCGGCCTTCCAATCGTCGACGAGGACGGCGTATTGATAGGAGCCATCGGCGTGAGCGGCAGCACGGTCAAAAACGATCACGCGGTCGCGCAGGCCGGCGTCAGTGTCGTTGGGGTCAGCGACCTGCCGGCGCATCCTTGGCGAACCTGACTGTTTCTGGAAGTGCTGGCTCTGCTTAGGTAAAGACCAACAAAATCGAAGCGGACATGCAAAGCTTCCTGTCGCGGACGATTTTTGAAGATGAGCGGACTCTCTGTGCCGGAGGCGGAACAGTCGAAGATGACCCAATGCAGAGGGGCTTTGCTTGTTGGCAGTGCTTATCCCGCCGCAACATTTGCTGCATTCCCGTTTCGCGTTTCTGACGGGAGAAAAAGGCCCTGAGGAAACCCACGGCCTTTCTATCGTCATCAGCGTCGAGGTGGGGACTAGAAATCCATGCCGCCCATACCGCCCATTCCGCCGCCGCCGGGCATTGCCTGCGCATCCTTCTTCGGGTGCTCAGTGATCGTCGCCTCGGTGGTGACGATCAGGCCGGCGATCGACGCCGCATCCTGAAGCGCGGTGCGCACGACCTTGGTCGGGTCGATGATGCCGAGCTTCATGAGATCGCCGAATTGGCCGGTCTGCGCGTCGTAGCCGTAGCTGTATTCCTTCGAATCGAGCAGCTTGCCCACGACGACCGGGCCGTCGCCGCCGGCGTTCTCGACGATCTGCCGCGCTGGCGCCTGGATCGCCTTGCGCACGATCTCGATGCCGGTCTTCTGGTCGGAATTAGCGACCTTGACGCCGTCGAGCGAGGCGATGGCGCGCAGTAGCGCCACTCCGCCGCCCGGAGAAACGCCTTCTTGGACCGCCGCACGGGTGGCGTTGAGCGCGTCGTCGACGCGATCCTTCTTCTCCTTAACCTCGACTTCAGTCGCGCCGCCGACGCGGATCACCGCGACGCCGCCTGCGAGCTTGGCCAGACGCTCCTGCAGCTTTTCGCGATCATAGTCTGAGGTGGTTTCCTCAATCTGGCTCTTGAGCTGGCCGATGCGCGCCTGAATGTCCTTCTTCTCGCCCGACCCGTCGATGATCGTGGTGGTCTCCTTGTCGATGCGCACGCGCTTTGCGCGACCCAACTGGACCAGCGTCACGTTTTCGAGCTTGACGCCAAGGTCTTCGGCGATCAGTTCGCCGCCGGTGACGATGGCGATGTCCTCGAGCATGGCCTTGCGGCGGTCGCCGAAGCCCGGCGCCTTGACGGCGGCGATCTTCAACCCCCCACGCAGCTTGTTGACCACGAGCGTCGCCAACGCCTCGCCCTCGATGTCCTCGGCGACGATTAGCAACGGCTTGCCGGTCTGCACGACGGCTTCGAGGATCGGCAGCAGCGCCTGCAACGACGAAAGCTTCTTTTCGTGGATCAGAACGTAGGGATCGTCGAGTTCGGCGACCATCTTCTCGGTGTTGGTGATGAAGTAGGGCGAAAGATAGCCGCGATCGAATTGCATGCCTTCGACGATTTCGGTCTCGGTCTCGAGGCTCTTGGCTTCCTCGACCGTGATCACGCCCTCATTGCCGACCTTCTCCATCGCCTTGGCGATTTCCCGGCCGATGAATTCGTCGCCATTGGCCGAAATTCTCCCAACCTGGGCGATTTCGTCGTTCGAGGTGACCTTCTTCGAGTTCTTGGCGAGATCGACGACGACCGTCTCCACTGCCAGGTCGATGCCTCGCTTGAGGTCCATCGGATTAAGGCCGGCGGCAACGGCTTTTGCGCCTTCGCGGGCGATCGCCGCCGCGATGACGGTGGCGGTGGTGGTGCCGTCGCCAGCGGCGTCATGTTGCTTGGAGGCGACTTCGCGCACCAGTTGGGCGCCGAGATTTTCGAACTTGTCGGCGAGCTCGATCTCCTTGGCGACGGTCACGCCGTCCTTGGTGATGCGCGGCGCGCCATAGGATTTCTCGATCACGACGTTGCGACCCTTGGGGCCTAATGTGACCTTCACGGCGTTGTTGAGGATTTCGACGCCGCGCAGAATGCGGTCGCGCGCGTCGGTGGAGAAACGAACGTCTTTGGCGGCCATTGTGTTGGAACTCCATAAATGTGCGGAAGAGGATCGGACGAAACCGCGGTCGTCAGCCAACCACGCCGAGGACGTCGCTTTCCTTCATGATGAGCAGGTCTTCGCCGTCGATCTTGACCTCGGAGCCCGACCATTTGCCGAACAGCACGCGGTCGCCGGCCTTGAGGTCGAGCGGAACGAGCTTGCCGGCTTCGTCGCGCGCGCCGGGGCCGACAGCGACGATTTTGCCTTCCTGGGGCTTTTCCTTGGCGCTGTCGGGAATGAGGATGCCACCCTTGGACTTCTCTTCGCCTTCGAGGCGCTTGACCACGACCCGGTCATGCAGGGGACGGAACGCCATATCGCTTTCTTCCTTATTCTGGGCCCGCGACAGTCGCAGCGATCTCCACGGGGCGAATCGACGAAACTACTGGCACTCTCCTGTGTCGAGCGCCAACACGCCTTTTCAACATGGGCTGCGTTCGAGCGCTTACAAGGCGTCGCCGACCAGATGCCACCGGTCGGTGCGCACCTGGGGCGACACGCTGCTCGCCGGCGTAGCGGAGGCGTGGGTTCACCGGCATGTCGACCGGACCTTACCGCTCGACGCCGCTGGCGAGGCGCACGCCTGCATCGAAGCGCCGCGCCATAAGGGGAATGTGGTGCGCGAGACGTGAAGCTCACTTCCAGAACATCAGGGGCGGGACGCCCGCCTTTGCGACGCCAGACAACCGCCGCCTGCGGAGTCGCCCGGAGTTAAAAAGAAACGGCGCGAAGTGCGGTTTCTCGCCCGACCAGCTCGTGCTTCACTCTCAAAAGGTAGGAGGGGTGGATGGTGGGAATGAGCATGCGGCCGGCGGCCTAGAGTGTCGTGCGTCGCAAAGACGAGAGCGATGCGCCCTTGAACGCGTTGGCGGTCAGAGCTCGCAACAGGGGCGCGCCAAGCGTGATGATGACGGGACCCTCGATTGCCTCCCTCGGCGACATTAAGCAGGACTCGATTTCGCCGCTTCACGTCACGAACGTCTATTTCATGCTAATTCAAGTGCTTATGCTCATAGAATTTTTTCATCCTACGCTAGCTTACGCCCGGGTTTGATTTCATCCGCGTCTAATTGGCGAGAGGAATAGATTCACAACGTAAGGAATTTCGATATAACTATCTGTATTTATTGGTGCCGGTTGCAGGATTCGAACCCGCGACCTACTGATTACAAATCAGTTGCTCTACCGACTGAGCTAAACCGGCATTCTCAGGGCTTTGCCGCGCTTGAGCGCGCCCTTAATCCCCTATGGCGCCATTCAGGTCAATCCCATGAAGGCTTAACCGTCATTCGAGACCGCGACCAGCGCCTCGAGCTTCGCCGCAGCCTTGCCTCTGGCGAGCGCCTCGTCGGCTTGGCAGGCCCCTTCGCGCAAATTGGCGGCTTGGCCGGCGACGACGAGCGCCACGCCCGCGTTGAGGACGGCGATGTCGCGATAGGCGCCGCGCGCGCCGGCGAGCACCTCCCGCAACGCCTTGGCGTTTTGCGCGGGATCGCCGCCCTTCAGCGCCTCCGGCTTCGCGCGCGGAAGGCCGGCTTCTTCCGGCGTGATCTCGAAAGAGCGGATCGAGCCCTCCTCGAGCGCCGTCACGAATGTCGCGCCGGTCGTCGTCGCTTCGTCGAGCCCGTCGCTTCCATGCAGCAGCCACACGCGCTCCGAGCCGAGCTCCCGCATGGCCCGCGCCATCGGCTCGAGCCATCGACGGTCATAGACGCCCAGCGCCTGCTTCTTCACGCCAGCCGGATTGCACATGGGGCCGAGCAGGTTGAAGATCGTGCGCAGCCCAAGCTCGGAACGCGCATTGGCGGCGAAGCGCAGCGCCGGATGATGCGTCGGCGCGGCCATGAAGCAGATGCCGGTCTTCTCGAGGCAGGCGGCCGCCTTGGCGGGCGAAAGGCCCACTTTGACGCCGAGCTCGGCCAAAACGTCCGAGGCGCCGGAGCGCGAGGACGCCGCCTTGCCGCCGTGCTTGGCGACCGTGACCTCGCAGGCCGCGACGATGATCGCGGCGAGCGTCGAAATATTGAAGGTCTGCGCGCCATCGCCGCCGGTCCCGACGATGTCGATCGCGGCCTCGGGCGCTTCGACCCGCGACATCGCGGCGCGCATCGCTTGCGCCGCGCCGATCAGCTCTTCTTCGGTTTCGCCGCGCTGCCGCAGCGCCATCAGAAAAGCGCCGAGCTGCGCCTCGCTCGCTTCTCCCGCCAGCACATGCGCGATCGCCTGTCGGGCCTCCTCGCGCGATAGGCGGCGCCCCTCGGCGAGGGCCGCGAGCGTCGCCTTGAAATCGCTCACGCGACCTTCTTCCCGCGCGGTCGCGAGTCGTTCCATACCTGCGCCAGCTCCAGGAAGTTCTTGAGGATTTTGTGGCCGTGCTGCGAGGTGATGCTTTCGGGATGGAACTGCACGCCATGCACGGGCAGGCTGACATGCGAGAGCGCCATGATGAGGCCATCGGGCGTCGTCGCGGTGACATGGAGCGACGCCGGCAGCGTCTCGGCCTTGACGACGAGCGAATGATAGCGCGTCGCCTGGAAGGGGCCGTCGATGCCGCGAAAGATCGTTTCGCCGCTGTGCAGGATCGTCGCCATCTTGCCATGGATCGGCAGCGGCGCGCGCACCACCTCGCCGCCAAAAGCCTCGCCGATCGCCTGATGCCCCAGGCACACGCCGAAAATCGGAATCTTGTCGCAGGCGCGGGCGATCAGGTCGAGGCAGACGCCCGCCTCATGCGGCGTGCAGGGTCCTGGCGAGAGCACGATCGCGTCGGGGCTCCCGGCCATCACCTCCTCGACGCTGATCTTGTCGTTGCGATGCACGGTGACCTGCGCGCCGAGCTCGCCGAAATAATGGACGAGGTTGAAGGTGAAGCTGTCGTAATTGTCGATCAGCGTGACTTTGGCCATGGTTCGACGGGTCCGGATCGCTTGCGTCTCTCGAGCGGCGCCGACGGCGTCGCGTCGGCGTTTGGCCCAGATCTCTCACTTTAAGGCGCTTTCTGCGCCGAACGCGCCCCCACTTCAACTGAAAAGAGCGGCTCCGGCGGGAATGCGGAATTGAAATAGCGAAGGGCGCTCCCTGTTGCAGGAGCGCCCTTCGAGCAGAGGAAAGCTTGGACGACGAAGCGGGCGCGCCGAGCCCGTTCAGGCCGCGCGCTTCTTGGGGAGCGCGTTCTAAAGACGATAGCGGATCTGGTCGGTCCAGAAGCGTTCGAGCCGGCTCAAGGAGGTGTTGAGCGTCTTGAACTCGTCAGCGCCGACGCCGCCGATCTGCTCCACCGTCGACGCGTGCTTCTCGTAGAGCTGCGCGACGATGTCATGCACTTCCTTGCCTTTTGGGGTCAGGCTGATGCGCACCGAGCGACGGTCGATGCGCGAGCGCGCGTGATGGAGATAACCCATCTCGACGAGCTTCTTGACGTTGTAGGAGACGTTGGAGCCGAGATAATAGCCGCGCGTGCGCAATTCGCTTGCGGTTAGCTCCTTGTCTGCGATGTTGTAGAGCAGCAGCGCCTGGATGGCGTTCACATCGCTGCGATTGCGACGATCGAATTCGTCCTTGACCACGTCGAGAAGGCGACGGTGCAGGCGCTCCACGAGCGTCAACGCCTCCAGATAGACGGGACGAACCTCGCTCATGCGCTGCGCGCAGGCGGGCTGGTTCAAGAGGTTCGTGGCGGCGTTCATCTCAATCTCCGTCGTTCCGCTTCCGCTTCGTCTATGGCGTGAAACTAGCGGGATCGAATGAAAGGCGGCTTAAGCAACAGACTGAATCGGCGGTTTACCAGCAGAGCCTTGTTCTGAGTGAATCAAGCGTGAAAGAAACCAATGGTTTATTCTAATTTTCGGTTACGCGCGCAACGCGTTCGCCTCAAGAGCCTTCGCCCTTGGATGGCGATCCACTTTTGGCTGGCGCAGATGGCTTGGTCACGCCCTGGCGCGCCACCGCATTCGGATCGACCGGCTTCGTAGATTGCTGCGGAGCGCGTTGCGAAAAAGCGCGAACGGGCGGCTCGCCCGCGGCGCGCTCTAGCTCTTTGGAGCCGATCCCGTTCTTCGCGCTTGAACGCTTCCGCTCCAACGCCGCCTGATCTGGTGCGTGCGCCAGACGTTTGTCACCCGTGTCCATCGGCGTGCGCGCAGGCTCTTTTGGCGCTGGCGCGCCATTCGCTCGCGTCGCGGACGGAAGCGGGGCCGATGCGGGACGCGGCTTGATCGGCTCGGAAGGGGAGGGGGGCGGCGCGGCTTTCTTCGCGGACGGCCTGGGTCCTATGAAAGGAATCGCCTCGAGGTGGCGCATCAGAGTCGCGCCGAGCGTCTCGGGGGGCGGCGCGCCTGTTTGGCGCAGAATGCTCGCCCTTCGTCTTTGTCGCTGATCGAGCACTTTCTTGGCCTCGAAGTCGCGCCCGGCCTCGAAGGTCAGGATGAAATAGAGCATGATCAGCACGAGATCGACGGCGATGAGATAATATCCGCCCGAGAAGAAATTCGGCATGCCGGCGGCGACGAAAATCTGCGCGCTTGCGATGAGAAGCCACAGCACCCCGCCCCAGGGCGTCGCCAGCCACAATCCGACGCCTGCGACGAGGTCGGCCACGCCGAAAAATACGACCGCGACGGCGGCCGGTTGCGGCATGGCGTCGAAGATGGATTGCGGCGACATGAGCACGACGCGCCATTGCGCGAGGCCCTGGATCAGCCAAAAAGCCGCAATGAGACGCATGAAGCGCGTGAGCAGCAGGCCCCATTTCGTGGCCTCGCCCGCCGCCCCCGGCTCGCCGATGCGAATGGCGCGATAGGGGTCGTCGGAGTCATCGCCATTGCTGAAGTCGGCCATCCGCGCTTCTTCCGAGGCCGCGGTAAAGCGTCTCCAAGCTGACGCCTTCCCGTGGGCTGTTTGATTGGGTCGCGATTCCTTATCGCCCGAGTGATTTCGTTCAAGCGGGAGCCGCGTGAGAGACTATTGTCCGCGTCCGGCGCGCGAGGCGAAGCGGACCGCCTCGTCGGCGGCGCGCATCAAGGCCATGGCCTTGTTCTCGCATTCGCGCTGCTCGTATTCGGGGTTGCTGTCGTAGACCACGCCCGCGCCGGCCTGCACATGCATCTTGCCGTCCTTGACGACGGCCGTGCGCAGCACGATGCAGGTGTCCATCTGTCCGCTCGAGCCGAAATAGCCGATGCAGCCGCCATAGATGCCACGCTTGTCGGCCTCGAGCTCGTCGATGATCTCCATCGCCCGGACCTTGGGCGCGCCCGACACGGTGCCGGCGGGAAAGCCCGCAGAGAGCGCGTCGATGGCGTCACGCGACGGATCGGCTTCGCCCTCCACGTTCGAGACAATGTGCATGACGTGGCTGTAGCGCTCGATCGCGAAGCTCTCGGTCACCTTGACCGTGCCCGTCGCGGCGACGCGTCCCACGTCGTTCCTGCCGAGATCGAGGAGCATGAGATGCTCGGCGCGTTCCTTCTCGTCGGCGAGCAGCTCCGCCGCGAGCCTCTTGTCTTCTTCCTCGGTTTTGCCGCGCCAGCGGGTGCCTGCGATCGGCCGGATCGTCACCTTGCCGTCGGCGAGACGCACGAGGATCTCCGGGCTCGAGCAGACGATCTGGAAGCGTGCAAAGTCGAGAAAGCACAGGAAAGGCGCCGGGTTGACGCGACGCAGCGCGCGATAGAGCGCGAAAGCTGGCAGCGTGAAAGGCGCCGTGAATCGTTGCGAGAGCACCACCTGAAAGATGTCGCCCGCGCGGATATATTCCTTCGCGCGCTCGACCATCTCGATGAAGCGCTCGGGCTTTGTGTTCGATTGCGACTTCACGGGCTCCGGCGAGACGTCGCTGGCGGACCCCGCCGGGGCGAGAGGCCCGTCGAGAGCGATGGCCACGCGATCCAGTCGCTCGGAGGCCTTCTCATAGGCGGCGCGCGCGGAGACGCCCGGCGCCGGCCGCGCGGGCGTGACGATGGTCACCTCGTCGCGTACGCTGTCGAAGACGACCATCAGCGTCGGGCGGATCAACATTGCGTCAGGCGCGCCGATCGGATCGGGCTTCGCCGGCGCGAGGCGCTCCATCTCGCGCACCATGTCATAGCCGAGATAGCCGAACACGCCGGCGGCCATAGGCGGCAGATCCCGGCGGTCGGGGATGGCGGATTGCGCGATGAGATCGCGCAGCGCCTGCAGCGGCGGCTTCCCGCAAGGCCTGAAGGCCTCGGGGTCGCTGAGCGCGTTTGCGTTTATCGCGGCGCTCGCGCCTTCGACGCGAAAGATCACATCCGGGTCGAGGCCGATCATCGAATAGCGCCCGCGCGCGGCGCCGCCTTCGACCGATTCGAGCAGAAAGCAATTGCCGGCGCGCCCCTGCGACAGCTTCAGATAGGCGGACACCGGCGTCTCGAGGTCGCCGACAAGACGCATCGAGACGAGTATCGGCCGCCCCGCATCGTATTCGGCGGCGAAAGTTTCGAAATCCGGCTCCAGCGCATCCAGGCTCACTTTTCGGCGTCTCCGCCGAGCGCCGCCCGCAGGGCCTTCTGGTCGATGCTGACGTTGAGGAGCTTCTCGAGCCCGCCGACGTATTGCTCGTAGAGGTCGTTCGTGAGCGCGTTCTTAAGCTCTCCGGCAAGCGCGATGTTCTCGGGGTTCGACGGATCGAACTTCGGCGTCGTAGCTTCGGCGACGTAGAAGATGAGCTCGCCGCCTTCGACCGGGACCGAGCCCGCGCCATGCGCCGGAACCTCGAAGAATTGCAGGATCGTCTGAGGCGCGTAGTCGGGACGGTTGGCGCGGCGCACGTCGCCGATGTGACGCAGCGGCAGGCCGAGCTCGCCGGCGAGATTGTCGATCGACTTGCCGCCGCGAAGCTGCTCGACGATCCCCTTGGCCTTCTCGCTGAGCGCTTTTCCCTCCGCCTCGCGGCGGAGCACGGCTTCGACCTCGCCCTTCACTTCGTCATAGCTGCGCTGCCGAGCCTTTTCGACGTCGCCCACCTCGAACCAGACATAGCCGCCGTCGCGCGTCGCGACCGGCTCATTGTCGACGCCCTTGTCGGAGGCGAAGAGCGCCTTGAGAAGCTCCGGACCGCCGGGAAGATCGGCGACGGGCGCGCCCGATTTATCGCGGCCCATGTCATCGACGAAATCGACGTCGCGCGTCGTGACGCCCGCGCTCGCGGCCGACTCTTTCAACGTCTTGCCGGCGGCGCGCTGATCTTCGATCGCGTCGCGGATCTTGCGGATCTCTTCGGCGTCCACCTTATGCTGCGCCAATTCGCGCCGCAGCTCGTCCTTCACCTCGGCGAAGGTCTTCGTATGCACGCCCGGCTGGATCGCGCGCACCTGCGTCACGACGAAGCCGAAAGGCGTTTGCGTGATCTCGGCGAAACCCGGCGCTTTGAGCGCGAAGACCGCTTCGCCCACCTTGGGATCGCCGAAATCCTTCTGCGCGACCAAACCGAGCTGCGCGTCCTTGAGCTTCATCTTGCGCTGCTCTGCGAGCGCCTCGAACGAAAGGCCGCCCTTCAATTTGGCGAGCGCGTCCTTCGCCTCCGCCTCGTTCGGGAACACCATCTGCCACACGTCGCGCTTTTCCGGCGTGCCGTAGCGTTGGTCGCTCACTTCGTTGAAGAATTTTCGCGCGTCGTCATCGCTCACGCTCTCGGGCTTGGCGAGCGTCGCTGGGACCGCCGCGACGAGCGTCATGCGGCGGTATTCGCGCGCGCGAAAAGCCTGCTCTCTCGACCGATAGAAGCGCTTGATCTCTTCCTCGCTCGGAGCCGGCGTGGCCGGAAGGATGGACGGAGGGAGCAGAAAGGCCTCGATTGAGCGCGTCTCCGTGCGGAAGCGATGAAAGGCCTCGACCATCACCGGCGGCGTCGCGACGCCGGTCGTGACCGCGTCGACGATCTCCTTGCGCAGCGTGTAGGCTTTCTGCTCGTTTAGATAGCCCCTTTCGGACATGCCCATATTCTCGACGATGAGCTTGTAGCGCTGCGGATCGAAATTGCCCGACGGGCCGCGGAAGTTCTTGTCGGCCTTGATGACCTGCTGCATCTCCTCGTCGCCGGCGGCGAGGCCGAGCGATTGCGCCCGCTGCTCGAGCGCGAGGTCCGTGATCATGCGCTGCAGCACCTGCTCGTCGAAGCCGGCGCGGCGCGCCTCCTCGTCGGTCACGCCCCGGCGCAGCCGCGTCTGCAGACGGCGCAGCTCCTCACGATAGGTCGCGCGGAAGGCCTCGGCCGAGACCTCCCCATTGCCGACCTTGACGAGGCGATGCGCGGAGAAGCCGCGAAAGACGTCGCCAATGCCCCAAAGCGCGAAGGTGATCGCGATGAAGCCCATGACGAGCCCCATGACGAGGCGGCCCACCCAGTTTTGCGACGCGACGCGCAGCGCTTCGAACATGTTGTCCTTCCCATAGGCGGCGAGACGAGAGCGAATGCGCTCCGATATTTTGATCTGGCGCGTTCTATCGCTCGAACATCCCCGTTCGAGGCGCGAGCGCGCCGCGTCCCGCCTTATTTGGCGCGGGACTATAGGGATGGCGGGTTGGCGATGCAAACGGCCCGATAGACCCCAAATCGCCGCCGCGGCGAGAACTCTGGCGACGACCCTCTCACCGCTCCGCATAGGCCGCCAGCGCGCGCGCTCGGGCGCTGGCGTGGTCGACGATCGGAAAGGGATAGGTTTCGCCGAGCCTGACGCCGGCGGACTCCAGAACCGTCGCCGGCGCCGCCCAGGGGCGATGAATCCATTTCGCATCGAGCTTCGCCAGCTCCGGGACGAAACGGCGCACATAGGCGCCAGCCGGATCGAGCTTCTCGCCCTGCAGCGTCGGGTTGAACACCCGGAAATAGGGCGCGGCGTCCGCCCCGCAGCCAGCGATCCACTGCCAGCTCGCCGCGTTGTTGGCGAGATCGGCGTCGACCAGCGTGTCCCAGAACCAGGCCTCGCCCTCGCGCCAGTCGATCAGCAAATGCTTGATGAGGAAGGAAGCGGCGACGAGGCGCGCGCGATTGTGCATGTAGCCGGTTCGCCAGAGCTCGCGCATTCCGGCGTCGACGAGCGGATAGCCGGTCCGGCCCTTTCGCCAAGCCGAAAGCCCGGCGCTGTCCTTCCGCCAGGGAAAGCGCGCGAAGCTCTTGTCGAGCGGGTTCTCCGGAAGCTGCGGATTGGCGAAGAGCAGATGGCGGGAAAACTCACGCCAGCCGAGCTGGCGCAGATAGGCGTCGGCCGCCGATCCCGCCTCAGATTTAACGGCCCACCAGATCTCGCGAGGCGAGACTTCGCCGAAATGCAGATGCGGAGAAAGCCGCGAGACGCCGTCCTCGCCGAGAGCGTCGCGCGTTTTGCCGTATTTCGCCGCGCGCTTCCTGGCGAAGTCCGATAGCTTTGCTTTCGCTTCGCTTTCTCCGGGCTTCCAGGCTTCGCGAAGTCCCCCGGCCCAATCGGGCTTTGTCGGCAGAAGCCCCCAGTCCTCGAGGCTCTCGCTCGCGGGGGCCGGCGCGCCGCGAAGCCGAGCCGGAGCGGGCAGGGGAGGCTCCGGCGAGGGCTGGGCGAGGCAGGCCCGCCAGAAGGGCGTGAAGACGCGGTAGGGCTCGCCTTGCGCCGTGCGCAGGGACGCGGGCTCGAAGAGAAGCGAGGCGTTGAAGCTGCGGGCCTTCACGCCCTCCGCGCCAAGCCTCGCCTTGATCTCGCCGTCGCGGCGCACGGCCCAGGGTTCGTAGAGCCGGTTCCAATAGACGGACTGGGCTTTCGTCTCACCAAGGAGCGAGAAGAGCGCCAGTTCTGAGGAGCCGCGCCGCAGGACCAGCGGGACGCCGCGCGCAGCCAAGTCGGCCTCAAGGCTCGCAAGCGAATAATGCAGCCACCAGCGCGAGGCGGCGCCGAGACGCCACTCGCCCATCGCGGCGTCGTCGAGCACATAGAGCGCGACGAGGGGCGCCCCGCTTGCCGCGGCCTCACTGAGCGCGGGATTGTCGGAAAGCCGCAGATCGTCTCGAAACCAGACGATCGCCGGAATTTCACGCGCGCTTCGCGTGCTTGACGCCATAGAAGAAATATATCGCCATCCCGATCGCGGTCCACACGATGAGCCGCAGCCAGGTCTCGAGCGGCAGAGCGACCATCAGCGCGAGGCAGGAGGCGATCCCGAGCAGCGGCATTGCGGGGATGCCCGGCGCCCGGAAAGGACGATGCATATCCGGCTGCGAGCGGCGCAGATGCAGCACGGCGCCGCAGACCAACGCGAAAGCCGCGAGCGTGCCGATGCTCACCATCTCGTCGAGAATGTTGATGGGAAACAGCCCCGCCGCAAGCGCGACGAAGACGCCGACCAGCGCCTGGCTCACGGCCGGCGTGCGCCAAACGGGGTGGACGGCGGCGAAGACCTTCGGCAGCAGGCCGTCCTGCGCCATCGCATAGAAGATGCGCGTCTGCCCGAAGAGCAGCAGGAGGATCGCCGTCGTAAGACCGGCAATCGCGCCCAGCTTGACGACCCAGGAGAGCCAGGCGACGCCGGTCCTGTCCATCACGAGCGCCATCGGGTCCGGCACGCCGAGCTCCTTGTAGCTCACGACGCCCGTGGCGACCGCCGCGACGGCGACATAGAGGATCGTGCAGATCACGAGCGAGCCCAATATGCCGATGGGCACGTCGCGTTGCGGCGTATGCGCTTCCTGCGCCGCGGTCGAGACGCCGTCGAAGCCGATATAGGCGAAGAAGACGACCGAGGCGCCGCGCACGACGCCGCTCCAGCCGAAGTGGCCGAAATGGTCGGTGTTCTCGGGGATCAGCGGGGTCCAATTGGCGGCGTCCACATGCGCGGCGCCGACGAAGATGACGACCAGCACCACCATCACCTTGATGACGACGATGATGTTGTTGAAGAACGAGGATTCGCTCGTGCCGCGCATCAGTAGGGCCGTCAGCAGCAAGATGATCGCCGCCGCCGGAACGTTGAAGACCCCGTGCGTCCCGCCGATGCTGTGTGCGTTGGCGAAATAGGCCGAGGTGAGCGCCTCCGGCAGATGAATGCCGAGGCCCTGCATCACGCGGTTGAAATAGCCGGCCCAACCGACCGCGACCGTCGCGGCGCCGGCTGCATATTCGAGCACGAGGTTCCAACCGATGATCCAGGCGAAGATCTCGCCGAGCGTGACATAGGTGTAGGTGTAAGTGCTGCCCGCCGCGGGGATCAACGCGGCAAGCTCCGCGTAGCAGAGCGCCACGAAGGTGCAGGCGAGACCCGAGAGCAGGAAGGAGATGGTCACCCCCGGCCCCGCATAATCCGCGGCGGCTTGTCCTGTCAGCACGAAAATTCCAGCGCCGATGATGCCGCCGATGCCCATCGCCATCAGCGAGGCCCAGCCGAGCGCGCGCTTCAGTCCGTTTTCCTCGGCGTCGTTCTCGGCGATGACCAGATGGATGGATTTTCGCGAGAAATAGACGGAGCGGCTTCGGGTCAACAAGGGGCGGCCTTCCTCAAAAAAGCGCGGCTCCTTGCGCCAGCGCGGGCTGGGACGCGATTATGGGTGCAGCGCAGAAAGATACAAGGGGGGGAAGGCGGCAGCTCCGTAGAGTGAGGGCAAAGCGCGGGAGAATGCGATCCGCGCTGTCAGGAAATGTTGGCGATGGATGGCTTGGACGGGCTTTGCAGGCGCCGCGTCAGGCGACCCGCTTGTCTGCCCCGGGGGGATCTAAGACCTCACCCCCCACCGGCCGGTTGCAAGCGCAGAGACTTCCGGTCTGCAAAGCGTCCAAAACTCGCAAAGTGTCCTGCGGCGCGCGGCCCACATCGAGATTGGTCGCGTATACGTGCTGAATGACGTTCTGCGGGTCCACGATGAAGGTGACGCGATGGGCGACACCCGCAGGCGAGCGAATGCCGAGACCGTCAATGAGCTCTCCCTTGGAGTCGGCGAACTGCCAGATCGGCAGCTTGTTAAGATCCTTATGAGCACGACGCCAGGCGAGCTTCACGAATTCATTGTCGATCGAGCCTCCGAGCACCACGGCGTTGCGCTTTGCGAAGTCCTGCGCGAGCCGCGCGAATTCGGCGATTTCGGTCGGACAAACAAATGTGAAGTCCTTGGGATAGAAGAAGATTATCTTCCATTGCCTTGCGAAGCTTTCCGCGGTGATGGTTTCGAAAGCCTGTTCTCCGGCCTCTTCGACCTCGTTGAATCCCGGCTTCACGCCGATGACTTTGAAAGCAGGCAGCCTGTCGCCAATCCCGAGCATCCCGTCCTCCTTTTCCTGCGCCGAGCAGATCGAGAGCGAAGAAGAATTCGCTCGGTCGATGCCGTTCGAGCGAAAAGCGCTAGATCGCGATGCGTTTGAGCGGAATCGCTCAAAAGCAGAAAACGTGATCGATTCTAAAAGTTTAAAGCGCGACTTGTGCGAAAAACCGGTTTCCACTTTTTCGCGTCGCGCCAAGTCAGAAAGTTAGAGCATGTCATGACCGGAGAACCGCTTCGCACTTTTCCGTGACATGCTCTAATGCCGGGTTTCCTTTGAGAATTTCTTCTCAAGGTCTTGCAACGCAGATCGGCTTCCGCAGGGCCGAACGTCGCCCGTCGCGCGATCCACATTCTCGTGGATTGGCTCGGAAATCCGCCAGGCGAGAAAATCATCCTCCCTGTTCCAGATCGTGATCCGAAAATAAAGCGTCTCGCTCTCCATCATCTGCCCCCGATCGAAGCGTAGACTGATAAGTCCGGGCGCAAAGCGAAGCCGAGCATGTTCATCGGCCTTCATCTTTTCGAATGCGCTCTCTCCTCCGCTCGGTATCTTGAACCGGTTTGAAGCCATGAACATTGCAGTCTCCCTCGCTCTCCTCGCCGCCTGGGCGTCGGGTCAGTCCTCTCCGACGCCCCATCTCCTGGGTCGCATTTATTCAATTCAGCATGGATCAGCGTTGGCGCTTTCTTGATCAGCTTGCTAACGCCATTCGTGTCTTCATGCCAAGCGTCTTCAACAACGTCTAACGGCGCTAGACATCTCGATCAATAGCGAAGACTCGAATTTTCTTTGCAAAAATTCCAATCCGTTACCTTGTATGTTTTCCAGATAGCATCTCATCTGATTGATCAGGCTGGATAATATAGTTGTAATTATTCTTATATATGAGGCAATTGCAAGCTTATGTCTGGAACGTTTCTATGAAAATAGCTAACAATGTTTCCAACATATGGGCTTGTCTCTTGACTATGGTTGCAAAAAACGGATCGTTTAAGCCGCACGGAGGCGCGAAGCTCGCGCAAGGAGTAACCCGAACGGTCCTGCTCCCTGGAACCTCCGATCTCTCGCCCGCTGACTTGGACGTCGGCGAATCGGTGAGGAGTGACCGCCCAGCGGCGCCGTCGAAGGAAAGGTCCGGCGCAGTGGGTCGAAGCTTTGGAGAGAAAAAATGTGCGATCTGGCCAAGGAACGACAGAAAATAGACGCGATACTCGCGCGCGCGGCGGCGATGGAGCCCGCCTACCGCTCCATGGGCATAGAGGAATTGACCGAGCATAGCCTGTCAGTCCTCCGCGAGCACTATGAGCACGCGTGCTCTGAAAAATGCATGCGCGAACGCTGCGAGGATTTCGTCACGCGCCTCGTCGCAAGGCGAGAGGCGCAGGCGGCGCCGGCCGAGCGCTCCCGACCAGCCCCGTTTCTTTTGTGACGGGCAGCGGCCTCGACTCGCAGGGTTCCAACGGCGCTGCTGGCGTTCGCGCCGGCTGCGTTTCTCTCTTTGTCTCTTGAAGCGGCGGTAACTATAGGAAAATTTGGCGACGACCGGGTTTCTCCCGGCTCGTCCTGACCTATATCGTCAGCTCAGCGGGCGAGCCGATCGCCCGTTGCCCGCCCCTCGCCCCCGAGGGAAGAGGGGGCGCGCCAAGACTGTGGCGGGGCTGGAGCGGATGGATGGGCGGTTTCCTGCAAAGATACGCCGTGTTTTGGAGCGGAGCTCGTCTCGTCGCGGCGGCCGCGCTCGGCGTGGCGTTGACCTCGGCGCCTTGCGCGCAGGCGGCCATTCGCGTCACCGGCGACGCGAGAGCCCTGCGAGTCGAGGCCGATGGCGCGTCGATCGCGGATTTGCTCGCCGCGTTGAAGGACTCCATCGGGCTCAGCTATCGCTCATCCGTCAGCCTCGACCTGCCGATCTCGGGTCGCTTCGCGGGCTCCGTCGACGAACTCATCCAGAGCGTGCTGTCTCCGCTGGATTACAGCTACGTCTACAGCAGTTCCGCTAAAAAGGGCCGCACGCTGGTGATCCTGTCCGGTGGCGCCGAGGGGATTGACATGCGCGTCGCCTCGCTCGGAGCGGCGCAGAGAGTCCCCGCGCCGCGCCAGCAAGCCTCCTCGGGAGGCGCACAATTTTGCGCGGAGGTTTCGGACTCCACCCAGGCTTTGATGCAGGACGCGACGCTGCGAGAAGGCGACGTCGTCGTTACGGACGAGGGCGTGCGCGTTTTCGAAGGGAGCAAGGCTTGCCCCCACGCCATTTCCGACTTTCGGACGCTTGCCGAAGCCCGCGACTTGGGCCGCGGGACCCGGCGCGTCCTCGCCGAAGTCGAACGCGCGATAAGACCCAATCATGGCGATCGGCCGATCGTTGCGACGGATCCAACGAATTTCCGCGGTCGATGAGGGTTCCACCGAGGCCGAGCCGAAGAGACCCAAGACACACGCGGTCGCGCTCGCCGCAGCGGCGTCGGCCGTCGAGCAACCACTGCCCGGCTCCGCCAAACGCCGTGAGTTCTGCAAGTTCCGTCCCGATAGGACGCGCTCGGAGGGCGCAATTTGCGGCGGCTCAATCCGAGCAGCGCACCATGGCGTCGGTCTCCCGGGCGGCTGGCGTTATCGCTGCGGTCTTGATCGCCCCGGTCACTTCCGACGCGGAGCCATAGGCCAGCGCCACCCCGTGGCCGTGGGATTCGCACCAGGCGTCCGCCACGGCTTTGCCGCACTCGTTTCTTTGCGCCACGCAGTCGCCCAGCCCGTAGCCGTCGTCGACGATCGTATAGACATTCTGGTCGGCGGGGGCGGCGCTTGACTGCTGCGCGGCGGCGGCCAAAACAAGTCCGGCGAGAAGCGGCGCCAGAATGCGCGGCCATTCGACTCGCGCCATTTGAGAAACATGCAAGCTCATCGCGAACGCCCCCCTGCGAGCAGGAACGTCGCTCGCCTGAAAGATTTATGCCCGCAGGCGTGAAATTTGCGTTAACCCATTGATGTACAGTCAGTAGACGGCGCGGAAAGAGATATGAGCCTGACAAGCGAGGAAGTAGAGCGTTACGCGCGCCATCTGGTGCTGCGCGAGATCGGCGGGCCCGGTCAGCAAAAGCTCAAGCGCGCGCGGGTTCTCGCGGTGGGCGCCGGGGGCCTCGGGGCGCCTTTGCTGCAATATCTCGCGGCGGCGGGAGTCGGCGCGCTCGGCGTCGTCGACGACGACGTGGTCGCGCTTTCCAATTTGCAGCGTCAGATCCTTCACGGCACGCCGGATGTCGGCCGGCCCAAGGTCGAGAGCGCCGCGGAGGCGATAAAGCGTCTCAATCCGCATGTGACGGTCGAGACGCATGCGCTCCGGCTCGACGCGCAGAACGCCCGAGCGCTCGTCTCGGGCTATGACGTCGTCGCGGACGGCTCCGATAATTTCGCGACGCGCTATCTCGTCTCCGATGCGTGCTTTTTCGAGAAGCGCCCGCTCGTTTCCGCCGCGGTCGGCGGCTTCGACGCGCAGATCACGACGCTGCGCCCCTTCGAAAAAGGCCCGGACGGGCGGCAGAACCCCTCCTATCGCTGCCTGTTTCCAGATCCGCCGGAGCCGGGGACGGTTCCCGCTTGCGAGGAGGCGGGCGTGCTTGGCGCGCTCACGGGCGTCGTCGGCGCGTTGATGGCGCTAGAGGTCATTCGTGAGATCGTCGGATTCGGCGAGGGGCTCGTCGGCCGTCTCCTGCTTTTCGACGCGCGCGCGATGCGCTTCGAAACCTTGCGCTACGCACAGGATCCGGACAATCCGCTGTGGCGGGGTCTCGAATCCTCATGCTGAGGGCGCCTCTAGATCACGCTGCGCTCAGGCGAACGCATGAACGCAGAAGACGCGATCGGTTCTAAAAGTTTAGAGCGCGAATTGTGCGAAAAGCCGGTTTCCACTTTTTCGCATCGCGCTCTATGGCGCGTCTCGAAACCTCATCCTGAGGGCGCCCGCAGGGCGCGTCTCGAAACCTCATCCTGAGGGCGCCCGCAGGGCGCGTCTCGAAGGATGAGGAACCCGCGCCGTCGTCCTTCGAGACGCCCGCTGCGCGGGCCCTCAGGACGAGGCGGCGAGCCTTCAGGACGAGGCGGGGGCTTCTCAGATCGCGGCGATCACCGCGATCTCGACCTTGAACTCCGGCGCGACGAGCTTCGCCTCGACTGTCGCGCGCGCCGGGGGGTTGGCCCTGTCGAGCCATGCGTCCCAGGCGGCGTTCATCTGTGAGAAGGTCGAAATGTCGGCGAGATAGATCGTCGCGGAAAGAATCTTGGCCTTTTCCGAGCCGGCCTCTGCGAGGATCGCGTCGATGAAGCCGAGAATCTCCGCCGTCTGCTCGGAGACGCCCTCGCCCTTGGTCTTGTCGGCGACCTGCCCGGCCGTGAAGATCAAATCGCCGTGCACGACGGCCTTGCTCATCCGCGCGCCGGCCCCGATTCGCTTGGTTTTCGCCATGGTCGCCCCCTGGTTTGCAACTGGCGCGGTTTAGGCGAGCGCGGCCTGAGGCGCAAGGGCGGGGAATGCCCTGGCGAATGGCCCTTGAGAGCGGCGCTAGGGGGGAGTAGTCTCTCCGCCTGTTAGGAGAGCGCTTCCAGCGTGGACAGGGCGCCGCGCAATACCTATAAGGCGCTCGGTCGAAGGGCGGCTTTCGACCCCCTTTCCACCAGGAGCCGGCGAAAGGCCGAGATCATGCTCATGAACGCGACGATCACGGAACCCCTCGGCGCGGGGACCGCCGCAGCGCGGCGCGTTATGGTCGAGCGACAGTTGCGACCCTACGACGTGACGGACCTCGAGGTGCTGAACCGCTTCCTCGCGGTTCCTCGCGAAATCTTCCTGCCGCGACATCTCGCGCCCGTCGCTTATTCCGATCTCTCGATCGAAGCGGCGAATGGCGACCGCTGGGAGCCCGCCCCGCTCGTTCTCGCGCGTTTCCTGCAGATCGCCGACATTCGTCCCCATCACAAGGTTCTGCACATTGCGGGCGGCGAAGGCTATGCCGCGGCGCTGCTTGCGGGACTTGCGGGCGAGGTCGTGGCGCTCGAATCCGACGAAAAGCTCGCCGCCAAGGCGCGGGAGAATCTTGCGAAGGTGAGCGCCTCCGTGCGCGTCGTGACCGGCCCGCTCGCCAAAGGAGCGCCCGCCGAAGCTCCCTTCGACGTCATTCTCGTCCAGGGCGCAGTGGAGTACGGACTGGAAGGGCTCATTTCCCAGCTCAAGCCCGACGGGCGCCTTCTGGCCTTCAAACGTCATGATCCCCGTGCGGGCATGAAGGCCGTGCGGATCGATCTGAGCGAGGGCCGGGTTGCGGGCGAGCGGCCTGTGTTCGACGCGGCCGCGCCGGTCTTGGAAGAATTTGCGAAGCCCGCGGCCTTCGTCCTCTGAAACATCCCACGGTAGAGCGCCTCGCGGCGCTCACCCTCGCGCTGCCCGCGACCGCAGGCGCGGCTATCATAACAATCCGGATGTAAAGCGGAGCCGCGCCTCGGCGTCGCTGACGGCGCGCGCGCCGAAATCTTCTGACCCCGCTATAATCAAGTTGATTCGCCGATGCGCCGAGGCCGATAATGGCGGCGGAGCCTTGAAAGGTCGCCGCCGATTCGTCGTCATTCGCCGAAGATCTCGGAGCCCCGATGACATCCTCGACTGCAGAGTCGCGGCCTCACTCCTTGAGCGAGGATCGCCAAACGAACGAACCGTCGATGGAGGAAATTCTCACCTCCATCCGTCGTCTGATCGCCGAGGATGAGGCTGAGCTCGGCGCCGCGCCGCCGCCGAGCGACGGGCGCCGACCCCTGACGGATCGGGTCGCGAGGGCATGGGCCGCCGCGCCGGTCGCGTCCACGGCGAGAGCGCCGCAGCCGCTGCGGGGGTCCGCGGCGCTTGAGGTCGGCTCTCGGCTCTCTCCTGCCGCGGCTGAGATTCGAGGGCGCGAGCCCGCCGGCCGCGTTCCGGGAGCGCTGGAGGCGGAAACGCCGCTCGTCGATGAGGCTCAGGTCGCAGACGTCGCCGATCCGATGACTGCGACGCTCGCGCACATCTCGCCGAAACCCGTGGCGTTCGACGTGGTTTCCGCTGTGGAGGAACCGCAGGGGGCGGGGGCCTTCGTCGAGGCGGAAGCGCCTGAAGTCGAAGCGGAAGCGCCGGAAAGCGAGCCGGCGCTCGTCTCCGCCGAGACCGCCGCCTCGGTCACCGCGCAGTTTCAGTCGCTCGTGGCCAGCAAGGTGCTCAACGACACCGGCTTGCTGCACGAATACGCCCGCGAAATGCTGCGACCCATGCTCAAGGCTTGGCTCGACGATCATCTTCCGGCGCTGGTGGAGCGGCTGGTGCGGGCGGAGATCGAGCGCGTCGCCCGCGGCGGACGGCGCTGAGCCTGTTCCCAAAAAGCGCGCGTCCGGCGTTAACGCGGCCTACACCACGTTCCCCTTAGGCTATGCGGCATGTATCGCCTGGCCGCCATAGCGCGTTCTTTCGCCCTGCCTTTCGGGCTGCACGGGCTTGCCGCGCTTCTTTCCTGCTACTTCGTCTGGCAGGGATTGAACGGCCACCGCGGCCTCAAGGCCGGCGAGGAATATCAGCAGCAGCTCGATAAGCTGCGCTATGAGCGCAACCTCTTCAAGATGCAGCGTTTGCAGTGGGAGCGGCGGATTGCGTTGATTCGCGGCGAGACCATCGACTCCGACATTCTCGACGAAGAGGCGCGCGCTCAGCTCGATCGCGCGCATAAGCACGACGTGGTGATCTTGACGCCGCGCGCCAGCCGGACGCCGTGAGATTCATGCGAGCCTGGAGGCCCGCAAGCTTCGCGCAGTTTTGAAAGAGCGTCACACCCTCGCGTAGCGCGCGAAGAGCCCTAGCCCTTCGGGGGCGGCTGCCTCGCCGCGCTCTACGAGATCCTCGAGATGCGCCAGCACGACCATCGCCGCCGCGGCGTGCAGCCGCTTGTCCACCCCGGCATAGATCTTGTCGACAATCGACGGGATCGTCGCGTCGCCCGCCTCCAGCCGTCGCAGAATAGACGCCTCGCGTTGCCGGCGGTGCAGCAGCAGCGCGCGTAGAAAGGGGCGCGGATCGGCGATCGGCCCGCCATGAGCGGGCCAATAGAGGCGATCGTCGCGCGCGAGCAGCTTTTCGACCGACCGCATATAGGCGCGCATCGATCCGTCGGGCGGCGCGATCACGGTCGTCGCCCAGGCCATCACATGGTCCCCGGTGAACAGGGTCTGCTCCTCCATGAGCGCGAAGCAGAGGTGATTGGCCGTGTGTCCGGGCGTCGCGACCGCCTGCAGAGTCGCTCCGCCGACCGCAAGAGTTTCACCGTCCTCGAGAACGCGATCCGGCGCGTAATTCGCGTCATGCGCGGCGTCGAGAGCCGGTCCTTCGATGTTTCTCCTCTCGGCCGCGCGATAGGGCGCGCAGCCGACGATCGGCGCGCCCGTGCGATCGCGCAGAAGAGCCGCGGCCGGCGCGTGATCGCGATGGGTGTGCGTGACGAGGATTGCGGCGAGCCTTTCGCCTGCGACCGCTTCGAGCAGAGCCTCGACATGCGCCGCGCTCTTCGGTCCGGGATCGACGATCGCCACCTCGCCGGCGCCGACGATATAGGCGCAGGTTCCGGTATAGGTGAAAGGGCCGCCGTTCGGCGCGACGAGCCGCCGCGTCAGGGGAGATACACGGACGGGTCGCGCGTCCCGCTCGGGCGGGAAGCGCGTTTCGAAGTCGATTGGATTCTGGGTCATCGAATGTCGATCGCGCGGCTTGCGGACAAGGGGCTTTTGCCTATTTGGCGCGCATTTGACGGCGCGCAGGAAATTGAGCAAGCCTAGCTTTCGGCCCGAGGCGAAGGACATCGCCCGCCTCGCCCGCTCGACGCTGGGCGAACGCGCTTCAAGGAGCAAATCGCATGTCGAATATTCCCTATTTCACGCCGCCGGCCAAGCCTGGGCGCGGCCGCATTTATGATTCGATCACGCAGACGATCGGCGACACGCCGATCGTGCGCCTCGACCGGATCGCAGCCGAAAAGGGCGTGAAGGCGAATCTCCTCGCCAAGCTCGAATTCTTCAACCCGATCGCGAGCGTCAAGGATCGCATCGGAGTCGCGATGATCGAGTCGCTCGAGAAGAGCGGACGCATCGCGCCGGGCAAGACGGTGCTGATCGAGCCGACCTCGGGCAACACCGGCATCGCGCTGGCCTTCGTCGCGGCGGCGCGCGGTTACAGGCTCATTCTCGTGATGCCGGAGTCGATGTCCATCGAGCGGCGCAAGATGCTGGCGCTGCTCGGCGCCGAGCTCGTGCTGACCCCGGCCGCGCTCGGCATGAAGGGCGCCGTCGCCAAGGCCCTGGAGCTCGCCGCGGAGAATCCCGGATCGGTCATTCCGCAACAATTCGAGAATCCGGCCAATCCCGAGATCCACCGGCTCACGACGGCCGAGGAGATCTGGAACGACACGGCGGGCGCGATCGACTATTTCGTCTCCGGCGTCGGCACGGGCGGCACGATCACCGGCGTCGGCCAAGCGCTCAAGACCCGCAAGCCTGATTTGCGCATTGTCGCCGTTGAGCCGGAAGACTCCGCGGTGCTCTCCGGGCGCCCGCCGGGACCGCATAAGATCCAGGGAATCGGTGCGGGCTTCGTGCCGTCGATCCTCGACCGCGGCGTGATCGACGAAGTCGTCACGATCGGAAATCAGACGGCCTTCGAGACCGCGCGGCGGCTTGCGCGCCTCGAGGGCGTGCCCGGCGGCATCTCGTCAGGGGCGGCCGTCGCCGCCGCGCTCGAGATCGCCGGGCGGCCCGAAGCCGCGGGCAAGAACATCGTGCTGATCATTCCCTCCTTCGCGGAGCGCTATCTGTCGACGGCGCTGTTCGAAGGGCTTTGAGATGCTTTTTCTCGCGCGACCCTCATCCCCTGAGGAGCGCCCGTAGGGCGCGTCTCGAAGGATGAGGTTTCCCAAGTCTTCCGCGCTTGGCCATCCTTCGAGACGCCCGCTTCGCGGGCGCCTCAGGATGAGGTCGCGGGGAGCCATGTGCGCTCGATCGCCCTGGAAGTAGCACGACGTCCTCCTGACTTGTCTGCGCCAGAAGGTGCGCGGTCACGAGCAAGGGACGGCGCCTCCCGCGAGCTCCGAGCGAGAAGAGCTCGGGCAAAAGATCGGCTCCCCTATTGAACCCGCGCTACTTCTTCCTGGGCGGCTTCGGCGCGGGTTTCGCCGCCGGCAGCGTCTGGGCGCCGCTGAAAAAATTAGCGCGGCCGTAAGCGCCGGCGAGATAGCCGATCGCGCAGATGACGAAGTAGACAACGATCATGAAGCCGCCGCGCTCCTCGGCCTTATGCGCCTTTTCGAGAATGCCGGCCAAGTCGCTCATGACGAAGAGCTTGTCCGTCGCAACGCCAAACGCGACCGCGAGGATCGGCACCAGCCAGGAGGGTTTGCGATACCAGCCGAGCGCCCCCGCCGCGACGAAGGCCAGAAGACCGACGACATGGACGAATTGAAGAAAAATCGCCTGCGAGACGAGCGTCAAGAATTTGACGAATCCGCCGAGCCTTCCCATCTTTTCTCCCCTTGCTTTTTCTTCTGAGCGCCCCGTCAGGGCGCTGCTTGAACGGGAAACTACACGTTTGAAGGGAGAAGCGCGAGGCCCGCGCGGCGTCGGGGGCTTTGCGGCGGGCTCTTTCCCCCTCTGCGGCGGCTATGCGACAAGGGGGCATGTGGCGCGCGACGATCCTCACCCTCTTTCCGGAAATGTTCCCGGGCCCCTTGGGCCTGTCGCTCGCCGGCGACGCGCTGTCGCGCGGCGTCTGGAACTTGGAGACGCGGCAGATTCGCGAGCAAGGAATCGGCCGCCATCGCGCCGTGGACGATACGCCCGCGGGCGGCGGCCCCGGCATGGTCATGCGCGCCGACGTGCTGTGCGCCGCGCTCGACGCCGCTATCGCCGCCGACGACACGCGTCCGCGCCTTTTGATGAGTCCGCGCGGCGCGCCGCTCACGCAAGCGCGCGTGCGGGCGCTGGCGGAAGGGCCTGGCGCGCTGATCCTCTGCGCGCGCTTCGAGGGTGTCGACGAGCGCGTCGTCGCCCTGCGGGGTCTCGAGGAGATATCGATCGGCGACTATGTTCTTTCGGGCGGCGAGATCGCCGCCATGGCGCTCATCGACGCTTGCGTGCGGCTGCTTCCGGGCGTGATGGGCGAAGAGGCTTCGGGCGAGGAGGAAAGCTTCGAGAACGGCCTTCTCGAATATCCTCACTACACGCGTCCGCGCCTTTTCGAGGGCTTGGAGATCCCCCCTGTGCTGCTCAGCGGCGACCATGGAGCCGTCGCGCGCTGGCGCCATGAGAAGTCTCTGGAGCTCACGCGCGCGCGCCGGCCCGAGCTCTTAGCGAAGGGGGGCGGGAAGCGCTGAGGGCTCAGCCGCTGGGCGCCGTAGACGGGAGAGCCGAGTGAAGTCAGCGCGTGGCGATGGGCGTGCCGCTGCGATAGTCGTAGAAGCCGCGCTGCGTCTTGCGGCCGAGCCAGCCGGCCTCGACATATTTCACGAGCAGCGGACAGGGCCGGTATTTCGAGTCGGCGAGCCCGTCGTGCAGCACTTGCATCACCGAGAGACACACGTCGAGACCGATGAAATCGGCAAGTTGCAGCGGCCCCATCGGATGGTTGGCGCCCAGCCGCATCGCCGTGTCGATCGCCTCGACCGAGCCCACGCCTTCGTAAAGCGTGTAGATCGCCTCGTTGATCATCGGGAGCAGGACTCGATTGACGATGAAGGCCGGGAAATCCTCGGCGAGGGTGATCGTCTTGCCGAGCTTCCCGATGAACTCTTTCGTCTCCTCGAAGGTCCGGTCGTCCGTCGCAATGCCGCGGATGACCTCGACGAGCTGCATTTTCGGCACGGGGTTCATGAAGTGAATGCCGATGAAGCGTTCCGGCCGCCCCGAGGCGGCGGCGAGCCTCGTGATCGAGATCGAGGAGGTGTTGGAGCCGATGATGGCGTCCGCTTTGAGGAAAGGCGTGAAGTCGGTGAGGATCTTTCGCTTGATCTCCTCGTTTTCCGAGGCCGCCTCGATCAGCATGTCGACGTCGCCGAATTCCTTCGCCGTCGGGGCGGCGGAAATGCGTCCGATCGCCTTCTCGCGCGCCGCCGCATCGAGGACGCCGCGGTCCACCGACTTTTGCATTTGCGAACCGATATCCTTCAGTCCGCCGGCGATGCGGTCCTCGCTCACGTCGTTCAACGCCACGTCGAAGCCTGAAAGCGCACAGACATGGGCAATGCCCTTGCCCATTTGGCCCGCGCCGACTACGCCGATCTTGCGAATTTCGAGACCCATGTTTGCGACGCTCCTGGAGCGGCTGCGAAGATTATGCACTGCAATATAGCGCGGCTTCGGTTCGGGTGAAAACCCGTTCTTCTTTAAAAAAGCGTGAAAAGCTAGGGAAAGGAGGCGGAGCGCGCTCGGATCGCAAAAGTCTAGCTGCGCTTGCGAAGCTCGCTCCGGACCGCGATGCGAAAAAGGGGGAGCTTTTTCGCCGAAAGCGCGCATCGATTTTCAAAACCAATCAGATTTTCTGCGTTCAAGCAAGTCCGCCTGAAGGCAGCCTGATCCAGCCGCCGCTGTCTTTAGATCACGCTGCGTGCAGGCTGAATCGCCTGAACGCAGGAAACGTGATCGATTCTCAAAGTTCAGAGCGCGATTTATGCGAAAAACCGGCTTCCACTTTTTCGCATTGCGCTCTAGCGCCCAAGCTTGGCGAGTTCGGAGTCCAATTCCGGCATCGCATTGAAGAGATCGGCGACGAGGCCGAAATCGGCCACCTGAAAGATCGGCGCCTCCTCGTCCTTGTTGATCGCGACGATGGTCTTGCTGTCCTTCATGCCGGCGAGATGCTGAATCGCGCCCGAAATTCCCACGGCGACGTAAAGCTCCGGCGCGACCGCTTTGCCGGTTTGGCCGACTTGCAGGTCGTTTGGCGCATAGCCCGCGTCGACCGCGGCGCGCGACGCGCCGATCGCGGCGTTGAGCCGGTTCGCCACGGGCTCGATGACCTTCATGAAGTTCTCGGCGCTGCCGAGCCCACGCCCGCCCGAGACGATGACCTTAGCGGCGGTAAGCTCGGGCCGTTCGGACTTGGCGAGCGTCTCGCTCTGGAACGCGGAGACGCCGGGATCGGCTGCGGCGGCGATCTTCTCGACCGGCGCCGAGCCGCCCTCGGGGGCCGCGGCGAAAGCGGTGGTGCGAACCGTGATGACCTTCTTGGCGTCCTTGGCGCGCACCGTCTGAATCGCGTTGCCGGCATAGATCGGCCGCTCGAATGTGTCCGCCGCGACGACCTTCACGATGTCGGAGACCTGCGCCACGTCGAGCAGCGCCGCGACTCGCGGCAGCACGTTTTTCGTCGCGCTGGTCGAGGGCGCGAGGATCACGTCATAGCCTTGGGCGAGCGAGACGATGAGCGCCGCCACGGGCTCGGCGAGAACCTTGTCGTATTGGGGCGCGTCGGCGACCAGGACCTTCTCGACGCCCGCAAGCTTTGCGGCTTCCGCCGCTGCGGCGTCCAATCCGGGGCCGGCGACCAGCACGTGAACGGCGCCGCCGATCTCCTTGGCGGCGGTGAGCGCTTTGGCGGTCGCAGGCGCGAGCGCGCCGTTCGCCGTCTCGGCGAGGAGAAGAGTCGTCATGGCTTAGAGAACTCCGGCTTCCTTGAGCTTTGAAACGAGCTCCGCGACGGAGCCGACCTTGACGCCCGCCTTGCGCTTCGGCGGCTCGGCGGTCGCGAGAATCTCGAGGCGAGGCGCGGTGTCGACGCCGTAATCCTGCGGCGTCTTCACGGCCACTTCCTTTTTCTTCGCCTTGATGATGTTCGGCAGGCTGGCGTAGCGCGGCTCATTGAGGCGCAGATCCGTCGTCACGACGGCCGGCAGCTTGAGCGAGACCGTCTGCAGCCCGCCGTCGATCTCGCGAGTCACCGCGACGCTCTCGCCCGAGATCTCAACCTTCGAGGCGAAGGTTCCCTGTCCCCAGCCGAGCAGCGCGGCGAGCATCTGACCCGTCTGATTGCTGTCGTCGTCGATCGCCTGCTTGCCCAAAATCACAAGGCCAGGCTTCTCCTCGGCAGCGATCTTGGCGAGGATTTTCGCCACCGCGAGCGGCTCGACCGTCTCGTCGGTTTTGACCAATATGCCGCGATCGGCGCCCATGGCGAGACCGGTGCGCAGGGTCTCGTCCGCTTTCGCCGGGCCGATGGAAACGACGACGACCTCGGTCGCCTTGCCGGCCTCCTTGAGGCGCAGAGCCTCCTCGACGGCGATCTCGTCGAAGGGATTCATCGACATTTTGACATTGGCGAGATCGACGCCCGATCCGTCGGGCTTGACCCTGATCTTGACGTTGTAATCGACGACCCGCTTGACGGGCACGAGAATCTTCATCGCTCAACTCCGAAAGAGCGGGCTGGCAGTCCACGCGCCGCCCTCGCTAAATCCGGCGCGCTTCCCCAAGGGAAGGGGCCAAGGCCCTCGCTTCCTTCCGAGAAAGGAGGGCGATCGAGGGGATTTTGCGGGCGGGGCGGGGGTCGGCCCAATCGCCGAGCCGCAACGCGCGCGCTCTGGTAGCCGCCGCCTCGGTCGTTTGTCAAACGGCTGTCGGAGCGCCGTGCGAGCGCTGCGGGCCAGAGACGGCTATGAGCGCGGCTTCCTGGCGAAGAAATTGCAGTTCGGCGTCATGGCCTGGGCGTTAATCCAGCCTATGCTAAACCGCTATCCGCTCCAACGGATGCGGTCGAGCGAGGAGACGCCGCGCCAGACCGAAAGACGGGAGCGGATTCCGATCGCAAGAGTCCGCCGATTCTTGCAAAGACCGGCGGAGCGCGGAGGAACAGATGTTTAAGGCGGATGTCGTCGTACTGGGCGCCGGCATGGTCGGCGTCTCGGCCGCGCTGCATTTGCAGGCGCGCGGGCGTGAGGTCGTGCTCGTCGACCGCCATGGGGCGGCCGGCCTCGAGACGAGCTTCGGCAATGCGGGGCTGATCGAGCGCTCCTCGGTCTATCCGCGCGTTTTTCCCCGTGACCTCAAGAGGCTCGCGCTCTACGCGCTGAACCTGCTTCCCGAGGCCCATTATCATGCGACTGCGCTGCCCAAGATGGCGCCCTGGCTGTTGCGTTATTATGAAGAGAGCGCGCCAGAACGCCTGGAGAGAATTGGCGTGGCGCAACGCGCCCTGATCGAACGCTGCCTCGCGGAGCACGAGGCGTTGATGGAGCCGGCTGGCGCTCTGGGTCTGCTGCGCCGCACGGGCTGGATAAAGCTTTATCGCAGCGAGGCGACGCTTTCAGAGGCTATCGCCGAGGCGCGCAGCCTCGAAGCGTTCGGACTGAACATCGATATTCTCGACGAGAACGGCCTTGCGGCGCGCGAGCCGCACCTCGCGGGCGCAATCGGCGCCGTGCATTATCTCGACACCGCTTCGGTCGACGAGCCCAGCCGTGTCGCCCAGGCTTACGCCGATCTCTTCGTCAAGCGTGGCGGCCGATTTCTTCAAGGGGACGCGCAGAGCTTGCGGGAGGGCGAGGACGGTCTGTGGAGCGTCTCGACGCAAGAAGGCGCCGTTCATGCGCGCGATCTTCTCGTCTCGCTCGGGCCCTGGTCCGATCTTGTCTATAGCGAGTTCGGCTATGATTTCCCGCTTGCCGTCAAACGCGGCTACCACATGCATTACGCGCTGGGCGATGGGGCGACGCTGACTCATCCCGTGCTCGATGCGGACGTCGGCTATGTGCTGGCGCCGATGACGCGCGGCGTGCGGCTCACCACCGGCGTCGAATTCGCCCGCCGCGACGCGGAGCCGACGCCCGTGCAACTCGAGCAGACCGAGGTGGAGGCGCGCAAGCTCCTGCCGCTCGGCGACCGCCTCGACGCGAAGCCTTGGATGGGCTGCCGCCCCTGCCTGCCGGACATGCTGCCGATCGTCGGCCGAGCCCCGCGGCATGAAAATCTCTGGTTCGACTTCGGCCACCAGCACCACGGCTTCACGCTTGGCCCCGTTTGCGGGCGCCTCATCGCGGAACTGATAACGGGCGAGGAGCCCTTTACGGATCCGACGCCCTACAGGCCGGGGCGATTTTAGGCGCGTCGGGCGCCGCCAAATCTCTTTAATGCTTCAGCGCAAGGAACAGCAGCGTCATCGTCGCGCCGAGGTTGAAGCCGGCCATCCACTTCAACACCGTCAAATCCGTGTCAATCTTGGAAAAGCGGCTTTCATAGGCGGCCATGGTCTCGGCGGCTTTGCGCGCGCTGGCGTCGGAGGCTCCGGCCTCCTTGAGCGCGTCATAAAGCTCGGTGATCATGGTCGTCATAGATCCGCCCTAGCAGATTATCGCAACAATATAGCGTTCGCTCGCGCTCGACGCCAGTCGACGCCGCTGCGGCCCGGCTGCAGTTTGCGACCGAGAAGTCGTTCGGTCGCGGCGATGAAGAATGATGCGGGCAAAACGCGCGATTTGCGACGCTTAGGCTTTGACGCACAATTTTGCAATTGATATCATGTCACCGTAATCACGGGACACGATCCTGTCATAGGCGTATCTCCCGAAGATCGGGCTTCATACTACTCCTTTTTCATCCGTCGACGCAGCGCACAAGCCATGTAAAGGAGAGCCTTGATCTGAAAGGGGTTTTTTGATGCAAAACCTACGTGCAAAATGTTTGCGTCACGCGGGGGCTTAAGTGTCTAGAGACTCTTCCCACTCCGACCCCAGCACCCAAGATAGAGCCGACATTCGCCCGTTAAGCAGCCCCCATTCGAAATCGTCCAAGCCGAGGTTTTTCCTGCCATATTTCCGCTCGATCCGGCGCGCCGCCTTTTTTGCGGTTTCGAGTATTTCCTTCTGCCCCTCCGTTAAGGCGTCCTCTCCGGTTTTTAGCCTGTAGAGCCAATTCTGATGCCGGTTCCACCACACCTTGTCCCAAAACTCGTTATAAGCGGCCAAAATCGCCTTATCGCTCCGCCGTAAGATCATGGGCCACTCTTCGCCCGGCTCCTCGTCGCTTGGAATCCACTCGACCTTATCGCCTTCAGCCGTGTAGCCGATTCGATGCCCGTTCGGCCCCTTATCCGTTGGCTCAACCGGGTCGGTCATCTGTGCTTTGGTGCGGTAGATGCCGACGAGATCGCAGAAGGTCTTTACCTCTTCGAGGGTGATGTTTTGCCGCTTCTGCGAGCCGATAATCTCGGTAATCTGCCGGAGCTCGTCGAGCTTTGAACGCCGCGCCTTTGGCCGGTTTGCTGTCATGGCGCGAAGCTGGCTCGTGAGATCGCGCAACAGCTTCATCCGTAGCTCATCGACGCTGCTAAACGATCCGACAAGCGCCTGGCTGTAAGTTTCGTCCTTGAACTCTTTTAGTTTTCCGAGCTGTGTTAGGTCGATGCCGCTCGGGGCTTTGGGCCGGTCTGAAAAATAGAGCAGCGCCGGTTTCTGCTGCTCCACAAACTGATCGATCTCCTCGACAGTGCCGGACTCGGCGACGCCGGTGCTGGTTCCTAGCTTAGTCCAGAACAGGCCAATCAGGATGTCGCAGGGTTGAACGATTTGGGCGTTGATCGCCCCTTGCGGACGAACGCCGGATTCTGGGCGAGCGTGAGTTTCCCATTTGACCGGAAGAAGAACGACCCCCTCCGCCGCCGCGTGCAGAGCGTTCCAATCGTTGATCGCCATGGTGGCCGTTTCCCGCTCCTCCGTCAGGTCAGAGGGTGAAGCGATGAGCACGCGGTAAGTAGTGGCGGGAAATGACATTGCCGAGTCCTGATTCCGGATAAGCCAGACGCAAAACACCACCGCCACGGATCGCCCACCGGCGAAGGTTTTCAAGCGTCGCTAAAAACTCCCCTTTTCTCGGGCTTTGATGTATATGATAATATACTTTATCAAACACTTATGTTGGGGGCTTTCATGACGATGCGGGGACTGATGATCGGAATCGCGGTCTGGTTACCCGCAATGGTCTTTGTCAGCGTCGGTTGGGGCCAAAGCAAACCGAACCGCGTGAAGCCTTCCTACGTCCCTCCCTACGACGCTACCTACGTCCCTTCCTACGATGCTACTTATTACCCCGATTATGGTCCGGAGATCAGAAAATCCCTGGAACGCCTCAATCCGCCCGAACGCTTCGTGATAGAATCAATCCTCGCCGAACTCGCTACAAAATCACGCGAAGAAATTTTTCGTCTGAAACTTGAGACTGACGAGGTCTGCCAAGAGATTGACTGCCGAGGCGCTTCACCCATCAGGGTGGGTCACTATATTGAGGCATATGCGGAGCAGCGTGCCACTGATGATGCGCGCCAGAACGCACTCCGCAATGCAGGGGCAGCAGAACGCAGTGCAGCGGCGGCAGAGTCGAATAAACAGATCGCCGAAGTGGCCTTAGGTTTTTCTTTCCTGTCATTGTTGATTAGTTTTCTCACATTTTGGCGCGCGTCATCCGGCGCTAAGAGCGTCAGGTGAGCATGAATCAGCTCGGATTACGGTGACATGATATCAATTAGCAAACTGCTTCTCCGGGCGGTCCGTCTTCGGCTTGGGTCCTCGGCGGCCCGGCTGCAGTTTGCGACCGAGAAGTCGTTGGTCGCGGCGATGAAGAATGATACGCGCAAACGCGCAATTTGCGACGCTAAGGCTTTGGCGCGTAATTTTGCAATTGATATCATGTCACCGTAACCCCACATTGGCGTCCGCATCATGAGCAAGCTCATCCTTAAATTACGGATTACGGTGACATGATATCAATTACCAAACTGCTTCTCCGGGCGGTCCGTCTTCGGCTTGGGTCCTCGGCGGCCTGGCTGCAGTTTGCGACCGAGAAGTCGTTCGTCGCGGCGATGAAGAATGATGCGGGCAAGGCGCGCTATTTGCGACGCTAAGGCTTTGGCGCGTAATTTTGCAATTGATATCATGTCACCGTAACCTATATAACCTATAATTAGCTTGCCGGCCCGAAAATTAGCTACTCATCATTCTCGCTATTTCCTGCAGACAGAGCATCGGTAATGGTTAGTGGAAGCATGGCGGCGATCGCCGGGAGATTTGAAGATGAGATTGGAGCGCCGCGTGGCTCTCTCGTCGGGAGAGCCGAGGTTTCAGGAACGACGAGAATTTCCGGGTCGCTCGGCGCAGAAACTATTCCGCCGCGGAAATTCCGCGAGGCGGAAGGAGGCGTCGGGCAGTAGAAAAATCGGCCTTGTACTGGCGGTTTGGGGGTTGCAGGTTTCGAGCCCTTGTGCGCTGGCCAACGACTATCCTTCGGATGCTTGCGCTCTCGTTGGACCCGCGTTGGTGGAGTTTCGCTCCGATCAGGACGCTGCTGGCAGGCCTAGCCCTGAGTTGGTCAACGGACGCTTCTTGCTGGCCAAGCTTGGCGCAAAGGGAGATGAACCACAGCGTTTGTTTGTGTATCGAACAAAGCTCGAAGACACGAGGCGCGCGCTGGGCGGTTACTCGTTGTTCTTCCCCGAAAAGATTTGCCCGGATGGATGCACGGCGTACGCTGTCAAATACAGGGGAACGCCTTCGATCGTAGAGCTTTATTACCGAGCGCGGGTCGTCTTACAGCAGCCTGTTGGCGCTTCGGGAACGAAGAGCAGCGTTCCCGGAGGATTGATTTTCTTAGCAAAGGATCGACACTCTTTGATTTTATTCTCAGACGCCAATCGAATATCGGGTAGGCCGATGGTATTCCATGTGACGAAAGATATTGTTCGGCTTGCGCCTTTTTCACACCATTATCAAGATTGCCTTTTGAACCTCGCGGGTGAAGGCAACGCCTGGTGGGACAATCCTCAAATCCTGCATTAGAGAGGAAAGAAAAATGGAATTACGGTGACATAATATCAATTACCAAGCTGCTTCTCCGGGCGGTCCGTCTTCGGCTTGGGTCCTCGGCGGCCCGACTGCTTTTTGCGACCGAGAAGTCGTTCGGTCGCGGCGATGAAGAATGATGCGGGCAAAACGCGCGCTTTGCGACGCTTAGCTTTGACGCACAATTTGCAATTGATATCATGTCACCGTAATCCAGAGGGCTCGATGAAGGCTAAGGAAAAGAGGCCAGTTCCAAGCTTTTACGACATGGGCATAGACTATCAGGGGCGAGTGCGCTGCTTTCAGCTCGCCAATGGCGAATCTTTGCAAAATGACGGCAATGGTTTGGTCGCCATGCCGGCTTGGCCCGATGGTTATGGGCAACTGCCGAGGCATCCTTGGCGCTTCCCCGACTATCTCGAAACGCCACGGTTGCTGTTCGACAAGAAGCGCGGCCGCCCGGCGCGCGATTTGGAAGCGCAGGATGGCTTTTGGTACGTCTCGCGCGCCATGAAGGAACTCCTGGAGCGCGTCGAACCGGATGCCTGCGAGTTCAGGAAATGCGATACTGTTTGGGTGTCGGGCGAGCCGGGGCCGGAATATTGGCTCTGCTCGGTCACACGATTGCTGTACGGGTGGGATGTGATCGATTTCGAGGCGTCCCGAGGATTGACGCAGCAAGCGACTCCCAATGGACTCCCTAGATACGACTCGGTTTTCGTTACGGATGTGCGCTTCACCGCCGAACTCGCCAACTTCCCTCATTTATTTCGCGTTATTGGGTTAGGAGGACACGTCTTTTGCGATCAATTCATGAAGGACGCCTGCCGGGCGGCAGATCTGAAAGGGATAGTTTTTGGAAAAATGGCTGATTGAGTGACGGCAAGATCAACTCCTGCTTCGCAGACGTCTGATTGAAACGCCTGCGCCAGCGTAATTCCGGACAAGGGCCGAAACCGCCCGCGCCTTTTTTGGGCGGGTTCGGTTCACGGCAGCCCGACCGAGCAAGGCGCGGGGACACAGGGTTACAGATTAATTTCAATATGTTACATGACTTCTCTTGCTTGTCTTATCTAATGAGGATAGGATATTATATAATGGCCGAAGACGAAGAACTTGAATTATTGCTGTCCTTTGATGGCGCGAGCTTTGAAGCGGCCGAAGGCTACGTCGTCGAGTTTATGGCTCGGCGCACAGAGCCGACGCCGCAGCGTCCTCATGGGCTCAGCTACGCGCTTGTTTTTCGCCCCGAGGACGGCGAGCCGTTCGTGCGCTTCGACAATGCTCATGCGGCTGACCGACCCGGCGGAAAATTCGTGAAGGCGTCTGCCGCGCATGACCATTGGCATCGCACAGCAAATGATCCGGGACGGCCTTACGTCTTCACCTCGGCGGCGCAACTGCTCGAAGACTTTTTGGCGCGAAGTGAAACGCGCGATGGATGAAAGGGGGATACCCAATGACCTATAAGACCGGCACAGTCGGCGACTTCATGAAGTGGACGAAGCGCATAATCACCGATCCCGCCGCGGCGAAGGACGCGCCCAAGCGTTGGTTTGACAGCGAGGCGACGGCGACGCGCGCGTTCGGCACGACGACCTCGCCCGAAGCTATGGTGAAATTGCTCTCCGAGGAAAACCTGCGCTTGCTGCGGCTCATCGTGAGCGAGAGGCCTGGCTCCCTGCATGAGCTGGCGACGCTCGCGCATCGCAAGGAATCGAACCTGTCGCGAACGCTGCGCAAGCTGCGCGAGGCGGGCATAGTTGATTTCGAGGAAGGCAAGGGACGCATGCGCGCGCCGCGGCTGACGGCACAGCGCGTGACGCTCGATCTCGATCTCGTCGGGCCGGGAAGTGTCGTCTCGGTCGAACGGCTGCCGACGGTAAGGTAAGTCGTAATGGTCTTGGAGGTGGCGTCCCGCCAAGGCGTTCGGATTACGGGATTACGGTGACATGATATCAATTACCAAGCGGCTTCCCCGCGGATTACGGTGACATGATATCAATTACCAAGCGGCTTCTCCGGGCGGTCCGTCTTCGGCTTGGGTCCTCGGCGGCCCGGCTGCTGTTTGCGACCGAGAAGTCGTTCGGTCGCGGCTATGAAGAATGATGCGGGCAAAACGCGCGATTTGCGACGCTTGGGCTTTGACGCACAATTTTGCAATTGATATCATGTCACCGTAACCCACCGTAACCCGACGAAGCCGCCCGTCTTGTAAAGGGATAATGCCGCCCAGGGATTCCTGGATGATGTCGCCGGCGCCTGACGCCGCTAGCGGTCGGTTCGACGTCCGCGCAATCCAGTCGCCCGTGAAGAACGAGCAATCAGGCGGCGAGTGGGCGATTCTGAGCTGAACCTAATCGGGCGAGGGTGGCTAGGATGATGGTGCAAAAAAGCGCCAGCCAGGCCAGCAGGCGCCTGAAGTTGTAGCCGGCGGCGGCGAGCACGGCGTTGGCGGCGTCGCCAGCGCTGTGGGCGAGGAAGTTGCGGCCCATGCGGTGGTCGCTTTTCAGATGGCCGATGACCGGCTCGACGGCCGAGCGTCGCCTGAGCTCGCGTTTGATCGCCCCGGTCACGCGCCGCCGCTGGCCGGCGATGAACACGCTGAACTTGTGCTCCGCGGGGGCGTTGTGTCCGCGATAGCCGCGGTCGGCGACGATGCGTGAGATCGAGGCGCCGATCTGCTTCTCCATGTCGGGAATGACCTGCGCCAGCGTATGGCCGTCGTAGGGATTGCCGGGCAGCGCTTGCACATGCGCGACGAACTGCCCACCCTTCGAGCGAAAGAGCGTCGTCGCCACCGACACCTTGACGCCGAACTCATAGGGGCGATGCGCCTTGCCCTTGCCGATGCATTCGACCTCGGGCGCGTGCAGGCTGTAGACCTTGCGGCCACGCTGTTTCTGGCGCTGCTCGCGCACGCGCTCGGCGAGATAGAGCGGCCGACGGAAAACATCACGCAGCGCCTCATTGTCCTTGATGCGCCTCGCGACGTCGCGCTCGACGCGGCCGAGATAGGTCCTGATCTTGCGCAGCGCCTTGCCCGCGCGCTTGAACTGCTTGGCGTGGGCGTAGCGCTGATAGGCGATGAGCGCGTGCTTGCCGATCCGCTCGTAGGATTGACGCAGAGCCACGCCGTGCTTCTTGGCGAGACGCACCAGTCGCTCCCGCGCGCGATGCATCAGCCTGGCGTCGGTCGGGAAGGCGACGGCCTTCTCCTGCACGGTGGTGTCGACGATGACCTTGGCGAAGTCAGAGGGCTTCGCCGCCCCGGTCCTGGTCGCGACGGAAAGGCTCTCTTGAACCAGCGCCGCGAGCTTCTCCTCGCCCATGCGCTGGCGCCAGCGCGTCAAGGAGGAGCGGTCGAAGGGCAGCTTGTGCTGGAAGAACTCCTCGCCGCAGAAGAGCTGGAAATAGGGGTTTTCCAGCCAGCGATCGCACAGCGCCTCGTCGGAGAGATCGTGCATGTGCTTGAGGATGGCGAGGCCGGCCATGAGCCTTGTGGGCAGCGGCGGCCGACCGGGAACGTCGGCGTAGACGGCGCCGAAGCGCCGCTCCAGAAAGCCCCAGTCGATCGTGCGCAGGAGTTTGACCAGCGGGTGAGCCATGTCGACGATCTGATCGAGACGCGCCCGAAACAGATCCCGCTGCCCACTGTCACGCCGCTCCTTCGGACGCATTGCGAATCTCCCTGCCGACCGTTCGTCAAGGGCAGAGAATCACGCCTCCGGCGCGAGATCAATTTGCAAGGAAACCAGCGCAAACAGCCCCAATCCCGGCGAAAACGATTACTTTAACGTAGCCGTATCACCCGCCATGACAGAGGCTTATGAGTTCTTCACGGACGACGCAATCCAGCATCAACCTTTTGGCGTCACATTTCCACGCCGCGGCAGGAGGACTAAGTCCGCCGCTTCCTCGGCATCTCTAAGGAGCGTCTTGCGCGGCGCGCCCATCTGCGCACGCATCGTCAGACCCCGGACAAGGTCGAGGGCCTGGCTCGCCCGCGCGGTTACGGGAAAGTCAGACGGCACTTCTCCTGCGTCGATCCCGTCCCGGAAGCGGCGTTCCAGTAGCGCTATGGCGGCGGCGGCCGCATCCTTCAGGAACTGCCGAACCTCAGCATCGTCCACGAGCGGCGCGATGCTCACGAGAAGACATCCCCGGGCGGATCCTTCCTCGGTCGCAGTTTCTACGGCGTGCCTCAAGAAGGCGACGAGCGAGTCGCGAAGAGTGCGCGCCGAGAAGAGTGCTTTCGCAGCAAGAGCGCCCTTCGCCTCTGCATACGCCTTAAGAACGCGCAAAAACAATGTCCGCTTATCTCCGAAGACGGAATACAGGCTCGGCCGTCCCACGCCCATCCCGGCGACGAGATCGTCGATCGTCACCCCATCGTAACCCTTCGACCAGAAAACCTGAATCGCTTTTTCCAGCGCCTCGCTCTCATCGAAGCTGCGAGGTCGTCCAAGCGGCCTGGCGAGTTTTTGGATCATTTAGTTTCAAACTCCTTGACAAGGACCAGCGCGCAAATATATAACTGAATAGTTCGAAATTGGCAAGCCGGCCCTGGCCTCGTGGGGCCTCAGGCCTCGATCTTTCCCTTCACCACGGAGCCCCCCATGGAACATTCGATCGCGCTCGTCACCGGCGCCACCTCCGGGCTCGGTCATGCAGCAGCCCGCTCTCTTGCCGAAGAGGGCTGGCGCGAGATCATCATCACCGGACGCAGCCTGGCTCGGGCCAAGGAAACGGCCGCTCAGCTCGCAGCGGAGACCAAAAGAAAGGTCTTCACGCCGCTGGAGCTGGAGTTGGACAGGCCGGCCAGCGTCCAGTCCGCGCTCGCCGATCTGGTCAAACAAGGTCGGGCGGTCGATTTCCTGCTGCTCAATGCTGGAATGGTCCCAGGCAAGAAGCGCGTGATCACTGCGGCGGGCATAGAGGCTTCTCAGGCCCCGCTGATCGGCCATCATCAACTGACTGTCGGGTTGCTTCGCGCCAACCTTCTTAGCCCCAACGCGCGGATTGTTATCGCCGGCGCGGAGCCTGCCCGCGGGGGCGTACCCATGTTCAAGTACACCGACGTGCCCGCCTTCGCGGCTAAATACTTCCGGGACGACCAAACCGCCGCTGTTGAAGCCCTGATTCGCAGCGGCCCGAACGTGAATTACGTGCCCAACAATGCGTATGCCGACGCGAAGCTCATTATCGCTTGGTGGGTCGCGGCGCTCGCGCGCAGGCTACCCTCCGGCATGGCCGTGTACGCTGTCTCGCCCGGTGGGGCGACCGCCACCAAGGTGGTGCGAAACGCTGGCCCGATGTTGAGGTATTTGTTTATCCCAATCGTGAACCTCATTCCCGGCATGAATCAGACGCCGCAGACCGCGGCCCGTCGGTACCTTCAGGCGTCGGAGTTCGGAACCGACGTCTCAGGGCAATTTTTCGCCTCGGCTCAAGGGAAGTTCTCAGGCCCAATTGAGGCGCAGCGCCACCCGCACCTCCTCGATGGCGCCAACCAGGAAGCCGCGTGGCAGGCCATCGTTAACGTCTCCGGCGTCGACTTGTCTCACCCAGAATGGTTGAGGGCGGTGTCCTGAAGGAGCGCCGGCCACGGCGGCGTGGTCGCGGCGACCGGCGCCAGCAGGTGTGGTTGTCCGTAGCGGCCCTGCTATATTTCAAAATGAATAGTACTAAATGATCTTGACCGCAGCCTCTGTGGCTTATTATCATACAAAACAGTTCAAAACAAGCTGAGCATCCCGGGCGTCGCAAGGAGAGTACGCATGGAACGGTGCGAAGCGAAGCGGGCGGTGATCATCGGTGGCGCCAGCGGCATGGGGCTCGCGACGGCGAAGATGCTCCTCGATGGGGCGCGCGTTCTGGTGACGGGTCGCTCGCAGGCCGGCCTGGAATCGGCGCGGAAAGAGCTTGGGAACGGCGCCGTAGTGGTTTCGAGCGACGCGCGGTCGTTGACGGAAATCGGCGCCCTTGCCTCTCAGGAGAAGGCCGAGTTCGACACGTTCGACCTGCTCTTTGTAAACCCCGGCTTCGGCCTCTTCGCGCCGTTCGAGAACACGACCGAGACCATCTACGACGAGATGTTCAATCTGAACGCCAAGGGGCCGTTTTTCGCGGTCCAGAAGCTCGCGCCGCTGATCGATCGGGGAGGCTAGTCGTCCTCACGACCTCGGTCGCCCCCGTCAAGGGATTACGGGATTACGCGGGATTACGGTGACATGGATTACGGTGACATGATATCAATTACCAAACTGCTTCTCCGGGCGGTCCGTCTTCGGCTTGGGTCCTCGCCGGCCCGGCTGCAGTTTTCCGACCGAGAAGTCGTTCGGTCGCGGCGATGAAGATTGATGCGGGCAAGGCGCGCGATTTGCGACGCTTGGGCTTTGACGCACAATTTTGCAATTGATATCATGTCACCGTAATCGGCGGGCGATCCCCAAGGATCTGCCTCCCAAGAGCACCGTTTACGACTATTTCGACCTTTGGGACTGGGACGGGACGCTCGACCGCATCCATGCGGCGCTTTACGTCAAATGCCGTGAAGAAGCAGGGCGCGAGGCCAGCCCGACAGCTGCGATCATCGACAGCCAGAGCGCGAAAAGCGCCGAAAAAGGGGGACGCGCATTGATCCGCCGGGATATGACGCGGGTAAGAAAATCAAGGGCAAGAAGCGGCACATCCTCGTCGATACGCAAGGCTTGCTGATGCACGCCCTCGTGCACGCCGCAGACGTACAAGACCGCGACGGCGGCGCGCTGGTGATGGCGACTTTATTTGGGGCTTTCCCGTTCCTGCTGAAGCTTTACGCCGACGGCGGCTATCAGGGGCCAGAGTTTCGCAAAGCCGTCGATAGGGTCATCGCCGACATGAACGTCGAGATCGTCAAGCGTTCCGATCAGGCGAAAGGCTTCGTCGTCTTGCCGAAGCGATGGCTCGTCGAGCGCACCTTCGCCTGGCTCGGCCGATGCCGCAGACTCGCCAAGGACTGGGAATGCCTGTCACGCAAGGCGCTCGCCTTCTTGCGCCTCGCCTCCATCCGCCTCATGCTACGAAAGCTCTGTAATCCCGCGTGAGCCTTCCGGACAGACTCTTAGGGAATTACGGAAATAGGGAATTACGGGGACAGCATACGAATTGCCCTAATGCTGCACGGCAGGCTCGATGCTCCGGCGCTCGGAACAGCAGAATCATCGTCGGGCCGAGGCCCTACGCCGGACGATCTCGGCGAAGGGGCTCTTCAGGCGGCCGCGCCTTTCGCGCTCAGCCCTCGTAGTTGTCGCGCACAAATCGGTCGAGCAGGCGCACCCCGAAGCCGGAGGCCCAACTCTGATTGATGTCGCCGGAGGGCGAGCTCATGCCCGTGCCGGCGATGTCGAGATGCGCCCAGGGAGTCTTGTCGACAAAGCGCGCCAGGAACTGCGCCGCGGTGATCGAGCCGGCGTGCCGCCCGCCGGTGTTCTTCATGTCGGCGAAGCGCGAATCGATGAGCTTGTCGAAGGCGGGTCCCATCGGCAATCGCCACAGCTTCTCGCCCGACCCTTCGCCGGCCTTGACGAGCTTCTCGGCGAGAGCGTCGTCGTTGGAGAACAGACCCGCATATTCCTGTCCCAGCGCGACGAGGATCGCGCCCGTGAGGGTCGCGAGATCGATCATCAAGGAGGGTTTCAGCTTCTCCTTGGCGTACCAAAGCGCGTCGGCGAGCACGAGCCGGCCCTCGGCGTCGGTGTTAATGATCTCGATCGTCTGGCCCGAGGCGGATTTGACGATGTCGCCGGGACGCTGCGCGGCGCCGTCCGGCATGTTCTCGACGAGGCCGAGCAATCCGACGGCGTTGACCTTGGCCTTGCGTTGAGCGAGCGCGCGCAGGAGGCCGGTCACGGCCGCGGCCCCCGCCATGTCGCCCTTCATGTCCTCCATTGAGGCGGCGGGCTTGATCGATATGCCGCCGGTGTCGAAGACGACGCCCTTGCCGATGAAGGCGAGCGGCGCCGCGCCGGGAGCGCCGCCGTTCCAGCGCATGAGGACCAGAAGGCTGTCCTGCCGGGATCCTTGCCCGACGCCAAGCAGCGCATGCATGCCGAGGTCGGCCATCGCCTGCTGGTCGAGCACCTCGACCTCGACTCCGAATTCGGCGAGCTCACGCGCGCGCCGGGCGAATTCGCTCGTCGTCAGCACATTGGCCGGCTCATTGACGAGCGTGCGGGCGAGCAGCACGGATTCGGCGAGGCCTTCGGCTTCGGAGATCAGGGGCGCCGCCGCGGAAGTGTTGGCGACCGCCAGCGCGAGCTCGATCGCGCCCTCGCGCTCGGCGGCGTCCTTCTTCTTCTTGGTCTTGTAACGCTCGAACTTATAGGCGCGTAGCAACGCGCCCAGCGCGAGCTGGCCGGCGGCCTTGAGAGGCTCCGACGGCGCTTGCGGAAAATCAAGGAGCGTTATCGCCCGCGAGCCCTCGCCAAGCTTGGCGGCGGTCTGGCCTCCGAGCGCCAGGAAATCGTCGAAGGCCCTGGGCTTTTCGCCCTCCGCCGCTTGGGCTGGCCCGATTCCGATCAGGACGAGGCGCGATACGCCCGGAAGGCCCGCGGGCGCCAGGATTTCCAGTGACGTTCCGCTTTTGCCGGTAAATTTTGCGGCCGCCGCCGCCCGGGTGATCTGCGGTTGCGCCTCCGCGAGAATTATTTTGGCGACCTCCCCGAGGGCGAGCTCCGCCCCAAGGTAGGCGACAAGCGCGCGCGGTTGTCCGGCCTCCTCCGGCGCGGCGATCCGCACCTTCGCATCATCGAAAGAAATAAGCTCGAGCTTGACGTCAGTTGACATGGGGATCTCGCGGGAATCGCCGCTTCGCCTCAGGCTGCGGCGCGGAAAGGGTAAGGGGGCACTATTGTCGCGTGCAGCCCCCGGGGTCAATTCGTCGCTGTGACCGGCCCTCGTCAAAACGCCGCAATGTCCCGTTAGAGCGCGGCTGAGCTCCCCCGGAATGCGCGCGGGGGCTTAGCGCGCTTATCGCTCGAACGGGACCGTTCGAGCGATAAGAAAACGTGCTAGCTCAATATGTTGGAGCGCATTCCGCAAAAGCCTGTCGACTTTTGCGGAATGCGCTCAAGCGTTCCCTGACGCGTCGGGCGGCCGGAGCCGCGTCGGCGAAGTCGAAGTTCCGCGCAACGGGTCGTTCGATGCCGATGATCTCCGCCGCATCCTACGTTTCGAGCGCGGCGCAGAGCGCCAGGCCATGATCGGCGCGACGCTTTCGCTCTATTTCGCCAAGCGCTTCTTGAAGACCATCTTGGCGATCTTCGTCACGATTTTCTGTCTGATGTTCGTGATCGGCTTCGTCGAGCTTTTGCGCCGCACCCGCGACAATCCCGACGTCGGAACAGGCATGGTCGCCTTAATGTCGATCATGCGGGCGCCAAATGCGGCCGAGTCGATCCTGCCTTTCGCCGTGCTTTTCGCGGCGATGGCGACCTTCGTCGACCTCACCCGCAAGCTGGAGCTCGTCGTCGCCCGGGCGGCCGGCGTCTCAGTCTGGCAATTTCTGGCGCCGCCGGTCGTTGTCGCTTTCCTGCTCGGGGTGTTCTCAGTCGGGTTCTACAACCCGATATCAGCGACCTTAAAGCAGCGCTCCGACGAGCTGGAGTTCCAGCTTTTCGGGGTCGCGGGCAGCGTGCGCCTGGACCACAGCCTGTGGTTGCGGGAGCACGGGGTCGACGGGCTGGCGATCATTCACGCCATGAACGCCGCGCAGGGCTTGACCTCGCTCGACAGCGTCAGCGTCGATTCCTATGCGCCCGACGGCTCGTTCCTCGAACGGATCGAGGCCACACATGGACAGCTTCTGCCGGGCGCCTGGCTTCTGACGGGCGCCCGCGTCACCATGCCGGGCGAGGCGACCGCCGCTTACGACAATTACCTCTTAGCCACGGATTTGACGCCAGAGGAGCTCGCCAAGACGACCGCGCCTCCACAGGGCGTGCCTTTTTGGGGCTTGCCGGGTCTGACCGAACAGACGCTGGCCGCGGGCCTCGACGCCCGCGGCTATATGCTGCAGTTCCAGCGCCTTCTGGCCCGGCCGCTGCTCCTCGTCGCCATGGTCCTTGTAGCCGCTTCATTTTCATTAAGATTTTTTCGATTTGGCGGCGTCGCCAGGACTCTCGCGGGTGGCGTTGCGGCTGGGTTCGTGCTTTATATCGTTACGGAAGTCTTTTCCGATCTCGGAGGCGCGGGGACGATAAGCCCCTCGCTGGCCGCGTGGTCGCCGGCGTTGGTGGGAAGCATGCTGGGCACATTGTCGCTTCTTCACTCGGAAGACGGCTGATGGGGAATTCGCGCGCCCTTTCGCGGCTCCCTACGACAGCCGTGCGTGAACCGTGGCCGAAGCGCGGCCGCGGCCTTGCGCGCCTCTTGTCCTTCCTTCTTCTCGGCTCGTCGCTCTTTGTCCCGGCGGCGGCCTGGGGCGAGAAAGCCGCCTCTCCCGAGCCGCGCATGGTCGTCGAGGCCCGCGAGCTCGTCTATGATCAGACCAAGAACACCGTCTCCGCCCGTGGGAACGTGCAGATTTATTATAAGGGCCGGCTGCTCGAAGCCGATCGCGTCACCTATGATCGCGACACGGGACGCATCCGCGCCGAAGGCCATGCCCGCCTGACTGAGGCGGACGGTGCGGTGGAGCGCGCCGAGAGCTTCGATCTGACCGACGACTTCAAGAACGGGTTCATCCAGAGTCTGCAGGCTGACACCGCGGACAACACGCATTTCGGGGCGCCCTACGCCGAGCGGCGCGGGGACGCGAGCAGTCAGGAGACCATCTTCGATCACGGGACCTACACGGCCTGCGACGCCTGTAAGGACGATCCTTCGAAGCCGCGGCTGTGGCAGATTCACGCCAAGCGGATCATCCACGACGGCGTCGAGAAGATGATCTACTACGAGGACGCGACCCTCGAGTTTCTCGACTTCCCGGTCGCCTACATGCCCTATTGGTCATCGCCTGATCCGACCGTGAAGCGCAAGAGCGGTCTACTCATGCCGACCGAAACTTACGGCAGCTACGTCGGATATGGTTTTGGCGTGCCGATTTACTGGGCGATCTCGCCCAACGCGGATCTGACCGTCACGCCGACGTATTTCACGAAGCAGGGCCCGCTCCTCAAGGGCGAGTATCGGCAGCGCTTCGAGACGGGATCGTTCAGCATCCTCGCGGAGGGGACGAAGCCGAACGATCGCGGCGCGTTTCCCTCGCCGCCCTACGGCGCCTCGAACCTCAAATATCGCGGGGCCGTGGAGAGCCGAGGCGAGTTCTATCCCAACGATTATTGGAAGTTTGGGTGGGACGTGACCGCGCTCTCGGATCGATACTTCCTGCAAGACTATAGGCAGTGGAACCCGCTCTACGGAAACCTGTTCTTTAAAGAGCGGTCGTCGACCGTCTATCTGACCGGACAGGGCGACCGCAGCTGGTTTGACATGCGGGCCTACTATTTCCAGGGCCTCTCGCCCAACGACCTGCAGGCGCAGCTCCCGACGGCGCATCCGATCACCGACTATAACCGCGCCTTCGACGTCGATCCTTACAAGACGATGGGGATTGGCGGACAGGTCACCCTCGACGCCAATTTCACCAGCACCTCGGCGCAAATCGCGGACTATGAGTCGATCCAGCCGCGCACGCTCGACAAGTTCAACGGTCTCTACACGGTGTGCTCGATCTATTCGCCGACGCCCAATCGCGCGAACAGCACCTGTCTGCTGCGCGGCATCGGCGGCAATTACGAATCGGGCACCGTCGAGGCGTCTTGGAAGCGCAGGGCCATCGACCCTGTTGGCGGCGTTTGGACGCCCTTCGCTTTCGCGCGCTTCTCCGGCTCCTACCTCAACTACAACACGACCGACACCGCGCCGGTTTACAACGCGACGCTGCAGCCGATCCCCAACGCTGCGCAGGGCCTGTTCGTGAACGGGGCTGACAACTCCTTCAACGGTCAGGTGACGCCGGGAGCCGGCGTCGAGTGGCGCTATCCCCTGATCGCCCGCAGCGCGGCCGGCGCTCTCGTGCTCGAGCCCATCGCGCAGGTCATCGCCCGGCCCAACCAGTCGTCGATTCCCTCTCTCGTGAACATGGACGCGCAGAGCCTCGTTTTCGACGACACCAATCTGTTCGAGTGGAGCAAATTCTCCGGCTATAACCGCTTCGAGACCGGAACGCGCGCCAACTACGGAGGGCAGGGAACCTTCACGCTGAATAACGGCGGTTACGTCAACGCTCTGATCGGTCAATCGGCTCAGCTCGCCGGGCAGAATTCCTATGCGACGGCCGACGCCGCAAACGTGGGTCTCTCCTCCGGGCTGGACCATCGCGTCTCGGACATCGTCGGTCGCCTCGTCGTCTCGCCCATCAGCCCGATCACCTTCACCGCCAAGGCGCTTTTCGATCCAGCGACCTTCGCCGCACGGCGCGTGGACGGCTTCGCTTCCATAAAGCTCGATCCGATGTCCTTCGACGTGCACTACGCCAACTACGAGGCGCAGCCCCTCATCGGCTTCGACAAGCGTCGTCAGGGATTGGCTTTCAACGCCAAATACAACCTGACCAAGAATTACTTTGTTTCTGGCACGGTCACCTTCGACATGAGCCGCTATCTATATAACGGCCTCACCCTCTATCCCACGCTCTACACGACCTATACAGGCATCAATCTGCAGGGCACCGCGCCGGTGTTCTCGGTGGCCGCGCTGGGCTTCGGCGGGGGATATCAAGACGAATGCACGACATTCCTCGTCAATTATACGTCCAACTATACGACGCAGACGAATACAGGCCTGCCCGCGCGCAATCAGACGGTGATGGTCAGCCTTCAGCTCCGCACGCTCGGAGCCATCAACTTCAATCAGTCGCTCGGAACCTTTACGATGAACGACGGCGTGCGCTCGCAGCCGTGACGCCAGTCTAGCACCCGCTCAGGCGCTCCTCCGTCAGCGCCGTCAAAGGAGACATCATGCTATCGAAATGGTTGGGCGGGCTCGCCCTCGCCGCAGCGGTCATGCTCTATGCCCCGGCTCTCGGCGCCGGCGAGCTGACGAATGAGCAGAAGGACCAGCTCGGCAAATTCATCCATGACTATGTCGTCAGCCATCCCGAGATCATCAAGGAAGCCGCCGAGGAGCTGGACCGGCGAGACAAAGCGGCGGAAGCCGCCGACCGTGAGAAGACCATGGCCGGCGAAGCGGCGAAGCTCTTCCGCTCGCCCAATCAGGCCGTGGTCGGAAATCCGGACGGGGATGTGACGCTCGTTGAATTCTTCGACTATAATTGCGGCTACTGCAAGCAATCGCTGGCTACTGTGGCGAAGCTCGTCGAGAGCGATTCCAAGCTGCGCGTGGTGCTGAAGGATTTTGCTATTCTTGGGCCCGACTCCGTCGAGACGGCGGAGGTCGCGACTGCGGTCCGCCAGCAGCTCAAGGGGCAAAAATTTTGGGAGTTCCACAAGAAGCTGCTCGGCACGCGCGGGCACATCGGGAAGGCGCAGGCCATGGCCGCCGCCAAGGAGCTCGGGGCGGACATGGATCAACTCGAGAAGGACATCAAGAGCCCGGCGACGCACGCCGCCCTCGCCGAGGTCGAGGGGCTCGCCGAGAAGCTGCATTTTAGCGGGACTCCCTCCTGGGTCATCGGACAGGACGCCTATGTCGGCGGACTGAGCCTTCCCGACTTGAAGGCCAAGATCGACAGCGTCCGGAAATGCGGCAAGGCCGCCTGCTGAGCCGAGCGGCGGACGGGGCTTTCAACGATCGAACGAAGAGGTTAAGAGACGGGTCTCCGCGCGAGGCCCGGAGTCCTTTGGTGTGATGATGCTAGCCGTACACGTTCTCAACGGCCCTAATCTCAATCTGCTCGGCGCGCGCGAACCCGAAATCTACGGGAGCGAGACTCTCGAGGACATTCGCAGCGCGCTCATGGCCCGATGCGAGAGCGAAGGGCTCGCGCTCGTCTTCAAGCAATCGAATTGCGAGGGCGACCTCGTGACCTGGGTTCAGGAAGCCGCCGCGGCGAGCGCGCCGATCATTCTGAACGCGGGCGCCCTGACTCACAGCTCCATCGCGCTTCACGACGCGATCAAGGGCGCCCGAGCCGAGGTCGTTGAGGTCCATCTTTCCAATCCGCAGGCGCGCGAAGAGTTTCGCCATCGCTCTTACGTCGCCTTGGTGGCGCGTGGAACGATTTCGGGATTCGGCGCCACTTCCTACTTGCTGGCGCTCGAGGCGCTCATAGCCGGCGCCAAAAGAAAGAGCTAAAGCCCCATGGCGCGATCAACCCGCACCCCCGCAAGAGGCGCCGTCAAAGCGTCGGACGCCGCTCCCAAAGACGAGTCCCTGCTGCGTCTCGTCGCTCAGCTTCTCGCGGAGCATGACCTGAGCGAGTTCGAAATCGAGCGTGGCGGATTGCGCATACGCGCCGCGCGCTCGCTTGCCGCAGTCGCCGCGCCGATCGCGCCGACGATCCTGGCGACGCCCTTTCCGGCGGGGGGGGCGGCCGCTCTCGCTCCGCAGGCGCCCGCACGGGAGGCGGCGGCGGAAGAGCAGCGACGCCTTGTCGAAAGTCCCGGCGCCGTCAAATCGCCCATGGTCGGAACTGCCTATCTGCGGCCGAATCCGGAAGCCAACGCCTTCGTCGAGGTGGGATCCCGTGTGTCGGTCGGCGACAAGCTGCTGCTGATCGAGGCGATGAAAACCTTCAACGAGATCGTGGCCCACAAGGCCGGCGTCGTGAGCGCCATGCTGGTCGAGGACGGCCAGCCCGTCGAATACGGCCAGCCCCTGCTCGTCATCGAATAGGCGGGCTCGGAGCCATGATCGAAAAGATATTGATCGCCAATCGCGGCGAAATCGCCTTGCGCATCTTGCGCGCGGCGAAAGAGCTCGGCATCGCCACGGTCGCCGTCCATTCGACCGCCGACGCCGACGCCATGCATGTGAAGCTCGCGGACGAATCCGTTTGCATCGGGCCGCCGCCCGCGCGCGAATCTTACCTCAACATCCCGGCGCTGCTTTCGGCCTGCGAGATCACCGGCGCCGACGCCGTGCATCCGGGTTACGGCTTCCTCTCCGAGAATGCGCGTTTCGCGGAAATCGTCGAAGAGCATGGCATCACCTTCATCGGGCCCAGGGCCGAGCACATCCGTGTGATGGGCGACAAGATCGAGGCGAAGGCCACAGCAAGGCGCCTCGGCATTCCCTGCGTGCCGGGCTCTGAGGGCGCAATCGGCAGGGACGCCAATGAGTTGCGTCGGGAAGCCGAGCGGATCGGCTATCCGGTGCTGGTTAAGGCCTCGGCGGGCGGGGGCGGACGCGGCATGAAGGTCGCGCATGACGCCAAGGAGCTCATCCAGTCGGTCGCCGCCGCGCGCACGGAAGCCAAAGCCGCCTTCGGAGACGACACGGTCTACCTCGAGAAATATTTGCAGAAGCCTCGCCACATCGAGATTCAAGTGTTTGGCGACGGCAAGGGCGAGGCTGTCCATCTCGGCGAACGCGATTGCTCGCTGCAGCGCCGGCACCAGAAAGTCTGGGAGGAAAGCCCGTCGCCCGCCCTAAACGACGCTCAGCGCGCCGAGATCGGCGAGATCTGCGCGCGCGCCATGCAGGAGCTGCGCTACGCGGGGGCGGGAACGGTCGAGTTTCTATATGAGAATGGCGCCTTCTACTTCATTGAGATGAACACGCGCCTCCAGGTCGAGCATCCGGTCACTGAAGCCGTCACCGGCGTCGATATCGTCGCCGAGCAGATCCGCGTCGCTGCGGGCTCACCTATGTCCTTAAAGCAGCAAGACGTGTCCTTCTTCGGCCACGCGATCGAGTGCCGCGTGAACGCGGAGCATCACGCGACTTTCCGCCCCTCGCCGGGCCGCATCGCCTATTATCATCCGCCAGGCGGCGTCGGTGTGCGCGTCGATTCGGCCGTGTATCAAGGCTATACGATTCCGTCGAGCTATGACTCGCTTATCGGCAAGCTCATCGTGCACGGCCGCAACCGCACCGAAGCGCTGATGCGCCTGCGCCGCTCGCTCGACGAATTCATCGTCGACGGCATCGACACGACGCTGCCGCTCTTCCGCACGCTCGTGCGCAACACGGACGTGCAAAACGGCGTCTACGACATCCATTGGCTCGAGCACTTCCTCGCGACCGGCGGAATCGAGCCGAGCTTTTGACGGCCATCGCGCGACTGGTTCCTATATCGGAGCAAAGCCGATGCCGATGCCGATGGAGTATCAATACGCTTCGGAAGAATTCGAGCGGTTCCTTCGCGACGCGATCGATGCGTCAGGACTGACAACTCGAAATCAAGTCTACACGATGACGCAAGGCGTTCTTCGAGTCTTCCGCCGTCGGCTCGATGTCGGCGATGCGCTGAGATTCGCGAATGTCCTGCCGCCCGTCCTGCGAGCGATCTTCGTTGCCGACTGGGATCTTAACGAGCCGGCGCGTCCGTTCGAAAGGCGCGAGCTGATGACCGCAGAAGTCAAATCGCTTCGCGGCGATCACAATTTTTCACCCGATACGGCGATCAGGGATGTCGCGACGGCGCTGCGCAAGAATGTGAATGAAGCGGAACTCGACCGCGTTCTCGCCATGCTCCCCAATGAAGCCGTCGAGTTTTGGCGCGTCTGAACACATGCGGAGGCATTGATTTTTTTCGATGGAAGCGCGACGATTGCCGTCGGCGTGGCGGCGCCGCTCGCATGAAATTGATCCAACTTTCCACCGTGTTCGGCGCGCTCTTTCTCGTGGGGTCCGCGGAGGTTGTCGCGGGTCCGATGATGACCTTTATGGGACCTGATTTTGGCGTCGCATCGAATGCTATCGCCTATCTGCCCGCGGCCTATGGGTTGGCCTATGGGGCAATTGCATTAATCGCGGGGCCGCTTTCGGATCGTCTGGGACGTAAGCGGCCACTGCAAGCCGGCTTGCTCGGATTCTCGGCGCTTTGCGCGCTCATGCCGAAGGCGTCTTGCCTCTGGATGGGCGTCGCCTTGGCGGGGCTCACGGGCGTGTGCGCTGCGATCATCCAGCCCAATTGCTTAGCGCTTGTGGGAGACAGAGCCTCGTCGGAGAAAATCGATCGCTATCTCGGGCGAGTCTTTGTGGGATTGATGCTCGCATTCGTCCTGACGCCCTCGATCGCAGGTTGGCTCGCCGGCCATACGAGCTGGAAGCACGCCTATTACCTCCTTGCAGCATTGGCGGCGCTTGCATTTTTTGTCGTGTCGATCGTCTTTGACTCCTCGTTTGCACGTCCCACGACGAAAACACCCTCATTGGCGTCAACGCACCTGGGCGCCTTGTCTACCGGGGGAGTCTTGGCGCGTCTGTTGGCCAGCTACTTCTGGTTGGGCTGGATGGCGGGTTTCGGGGCGATCGTCGCTGACATTGCGGCAAGCAAATCATCGCTTGCGCCCGACGATGCGGGACTGCTGGCAGGCTTTTTCGGACTTGTCGTGATCGCCGGCAACCTTGCCGGTCCCTATTTGCGAAGAGCTGTCGACGATATAGCCTTGCCTTCGGCCGCCTTCGCGGGATCAATTGGGGTGATCGCGTTTTCGATTCCAACGAGCTCTGTTTATCAGCTCGCGCTCGCCGGCATGCCCTGGGCATTCGGCTACGGATGCGGAGGCCCGCTGCATCATGCCCGACTGAGCGGGCTATCGGCGATATATCGAGGGACGATTAATTCCTACCATGCAAGTTTGCTGAACCTTGGCATATTCTCCGTATCGTTTCTCTTCGGCAGCTTAGTTCCCGTAACGTCTCTGACGTTCTTCTGCCTTGCGGTTGGCGTCGTCTCTTTGATCGGCGCCGTCCTACTCGCTCTCGTGAGTCGCCCGTGAAGAACGAGCAATCAGGCGGCGAGTGGGCGATTCTGAGCTGAACCTAATCGGGCGAGGGTGGCTAGGATGATGGTGCAAAAAAGCGCCAGCCAGGCCAGCAGGCGCCTGAAGTTGTAGCCGGCGGCGGCGAGCACGGCGTTGGCGGCGTCGCCAGCGCTGTGGGCGAGGAAGTTGCGGCCCATGCGGTGGTCGCTTTTCAGATGGCCGATGACCGGCTCGACGGCCGAGCGTCGCCTGAGCTCGCGTTTGATCGCCCCGGTCACGCGCCGCCGCTGGCCGGCGATGAACACGCTGAACTTGTGCTCCGCGGGGGCGTTGTGTCCGCGATAGCCGCGGTCGGCGACGATGCGTGAGATCGAGGCGCCGATCTGCTTCTCCATGTCGGGAATGACCTGCGCCAGCGTATGGCCGTCGTAGGGATTGCCGGGCAGCGCTTGCACATGCGCGACGAACTGCCCACCCTTCGAGCGAAAGAGCGTCGTCGCCACCGACACCTTGACGCCGAACTCATAGGGGCGATGCGCCTTGCCCTTGCCGATGCATTCGACCTCGGGCGCGTGCAGGCTGTAGACCTTGCGGCCACGCTGTTTCTGGCGCTGCTCGCGCACGCGCTCGGCGAGATAGAGCGGCCGACGGAAAACATCACGCAGCGCCTCATTGTCCTTGATGCGCCTCGCGACGTCGCGCTCGACGCGGCCGAGATAGGTCCTGATCTTGCGCAGCGCCTTGCCCGCGCGCTTGAACTGCTTGGCGTGGGCGTAGCGCTGATAGGCGATGAGCGCGTGCTTGCCGATCCGCTCGTAGGATTGACGCAGAGCCACGCCGTGCTTCTTGGCGAGACGCACCAGTCGCTCCCGCGCGCGATGCATCAGCCTGGCGTCGGTCGGGAAGGCGACGGCCTTCTCCTGCACGGTGGTGTCGACGATGACCTTGGCGAAGTCAGAGGGCTTCGCCGCCCCGGTCCTGGTCGCGACGGAAAGGCTCTCTTGAACCAGCGCCGCGAGCTTCTCCTCGCCCATGCGCTGGCGCCAGCGCGTCAAGGAGGAGCGGTCGAAGGGCAGCTTGTGCTGGAAGAACTCCTCGCCGCAGAAGAGCTGGAAATAGGGGTTTTCCAGCCAGCGATCGCACAGCGCCTCGTCGGAGAGATCGTGCATGTGCTTGAGGATGGCGAGGCCGGCCATGAGCCTTGTGGGCAGCGGCGGCCGACCGGGAACGTCGGCGTAGACGGCGCCGAAGCGCCGCTCCAGAAAGCCCCAGTCGATCGTGCGCAGGAGTTTGACCAGCGGGTGAGCCATGTCGACGATCTGATCGAGACGCGCCCGAAACAGATCCCGCTGCCCACTGTCACGCCGCTCCTTCGGACGCATTGCGAATCTCCCTGCCGACCGTTCGTCAAGGGCAGAGAATCACGCCTCCGGCGCGAGATCAATTTGCAAGGAAACCAGCGCAAACAGCCCCAATCCCGGCGAAAACGATTACTTTAACGTAGCCGTATCACCCGCCATGACAGAGGCTTATGAGTTCTTCACGGACGACTCGTGAATTTTGCCGAGAGAAAACCAAGCTAGGCCGTTGTGTCGCTCGTTCAGCGCCTCGCGCGCCGGACCTCATAGGCCCGCACATGCGTCAGCGCGATCTCGAGAAGCGGCGCGCTCACGCCGTGCTGGCGCGCGCGCGCGTGAAGGTCGCCCAGTATATGCTCGCCTTCCGTCGGGGCGCCATGCTCGATGTCATGAAGCATCGACGATTTCATATTGGCCGCGCGTTTCGTCAGGCTGTCGCCGTGCTGCGCGACGCGGGCTTCGTCAAAATCGAATCCTTCCGCGCGCGCGACGCTCGCGCATTCGGAAAGCATCTGATTGATCAGTCGCTCGCCCGCGGGCGTCGCCATGATATCGGCGATCAGCGCCCGCATGAGCGTGTTCATGCCGGCGAGGGTCGCGAGAAACACGAGCTTGTCCCACATTTCGCGCAGGATATTCGGATTGTGGGCCGCGATCACCGGCGTCTTCGCATAGAGCTCCGCGAGTTGGTCAGCGAGCGCGTCGGCGCGTCCGTCGCGCGCGCCGAAGTCGATGCGGGCGAAACTGTCTGCGTGACGGATCGCTCCGTCGTCGTCGAGCGCCGCGCTGATGCGGGCGACGCCGCCCCAAAGCCTCGCCTGCGGGAAGCGCGCCGCGATCTTTTCCATATGCGCGAGGCCATTGAGCAGCGGCAGGATCGTCGTGCACGGTCCGACGGCGTGAGCGATATCGTTCAGGCTGGCGTCGAGGTCGTAGGCTTTGCAGGTCAAGAGAACGAGGTCGAAGGGCGCCAGCGCGCCGGGGTCCGAGATGCTCTTGACGTCCCTGACAAGACTTCCGGCGGGACTGTCGATGCGGAGGCCGCGCGATGCAAGCAGGCGCGCACGGGCCGGGCGGACGAAGAAGGTCGCGTCGGCGCCGGCCTCGGCAAGGCGCCCGCCAAAATAGCCGCCGACGGCTCCAGCGCCGAGGATCAGAATGCGCATAGGGAAGCCCGTGAGATTGAGGCGTCAGCTTGCGAGCGATGTGGAGCGCGGCGCGCCAGCGGTCAAGCCCCCGAGCCGCGCGCTGCTCTCTACTCTCCAGGGCCCCGAGCGGCCTCCGATCGCGCAAGGACGCAACGCGACATCTCCGCCGCAATAAGCTTGTTGGCCCGTGGCGCGTAATGTCCGTAATCCACATAGGGGATGCCGTCATAGCTTTTGAACAGAGACGACAGGTCTACTTCGACCATCCCTTTCGGCTCTGCCGCGCATGGGGCGTCCTTGGCCGCAAAATGTTTCCTCAAGATCGAATAGCCCGTCACAAACCGGTTGGCGGGCTCGGGCAGCTTTCTTGCCGGTTCGGTCACGACCTCTGACGCCTGCGGACGATAATCGACGGCCGGGACCGGCTGGAGAAATTGGAAGCACTTCGTTCCATAGCTCTCACAGAGCTTGGAGAGAAAGCGCCTCGTCGCGAGATAGCGATCCACGATCGCCTGTGAGACTTGCTCGTCAGTGGCGAGCGCCTTGGAGTCGGGCGGATTTCTGTTGCTGTAGGCCTCTTCGCGAATTGCGATCGAATCTGTCGGGCCCGGCGACAACCCCAGCCACCTCAGAGCCTGGAGATTTCGAGCAAGGGAAGAGAGTCGGGAAAGGATCCCCGGCGTCTGGTTTGTTCTTGAATCCGCTCCCGGCTCCGAGCCGACCGGCACGAGCTTGTCGAGTGTAGGCGTGAAAAAAGGCTCAGCTCGGATCGTCGAGCCTGGCTGGAAAAACTCATTCAGCCCGTCCAGGAACACAACCGCATCGGGCCTGGGCTCATTCATTAAATTCGAGGCGAAGTATATCGCCTCCTGGCGTGAGTAGTGGTAGGGAACACCGTAATTGACGGCGATGATGCAGACGCCGCTTCGATCCGCTTCCTCCACAAATTTCGAGGGGATGGTGTCCCACCAGGGAACGCCGATCCCGTAGACGGTCGATCCGCCATAAAACCAGATGACTTCCGATTTCCCTTCGGCGCCTTTCCCGGGCCCCGACGCTTCGGCGCATTTGCCGCTCGCCAAGCTCTTGCGAATTCCCTTCTCGACGACAGAGAACGGGTTGTTATGGTCGGCGTTCCCGATCTGAATCCATGGCCTATATCGTAGCTGATCTTGTAAGAGCGGGAACATTTTGAGGATTTGTTCCTCGGTGTACCGGCCATCATAAGCGATAGCTATATTTTTAATGATATTATCAATAGCTTCCTTGGAAATAGTCGACGTTTGTTGTTGTTTCTTTCTCTCAGCGTTTGGGGTGTCGACGATTCGAGCGGCCAGCTCGATGACAGCGAGGGCAAGAAATATGAGTATCGTTACGATAAGGCTATTGCCGACGATCCGTGCTGCGCCGCTCATGTCAAACCGAAGACGCGATTGGATCCTGGGCTGATCGAGCGGTAGGATTGAAGGGATTCGTGGGCCTGCATGGTCTTGCCTTAGCCAACTCGGATCGTTCTGGCCAAATTCGCAGATTGCCCTGACATGCCCTAGCGCTGGCCTCTGTCACGCTTGATCCAGCCGGATCTCAAGAAAGCCTCGCGCGCCGCTCCATAGGGCTCGGAAAGCCCCAGCCTCGAGGAAACCTCGGCAATTTTCTCTGCCGCGGATCGCGCCGTCTCCGTGATCGCATTTTGCGGGAGATCGGCGATCCAATCCACCAAAGCCCGCGGGTTGGCGAGGAGCAGGACAAGCATCGTCGCATAGACGACGACGGCGACTTGCGCCGGACGCGAAAGTTTTAGGCGCGCGAACGAGAACGCGGCAAACCTCTCGGACGGGGCGCTGGAATGGACGCCCGTTGGCCAGATCTCGCTTTCGTCCGTCATATTGGCGCCGCCTCGTCCTCATTCGGGGTCAAAACTGGAAGTAGATAAATGGAGCGACGCCCTTCGGCCCAAAAATTCCGACGCACAGGATGGTGAGGCTCGGAACCGCGACCTTGATCGACAGAGAAGCGTCCGCGTACCAGCGAACCAAGGTTTCGTAACTTTGCGGCCGTGTCAATTGCGTAGCGAAGCCGAGCAGCATCAAGATGATGACGAAAGGCGTCGCCGTCACGGGCCCCCCCGAATCACGCAGGATCAATCCGAAATAGTCAAACGCCGCGGAAGACGTCGGGCAGCGGAAGAAGATCCAGGCGGCGCAGACGACTTGAAAAGTCACGAACCAACCGAGCAAGCGAATGGCGAGAGGGCCTTTCGAGCTGTCGAAGCCGAATGTTTCCTTCAAGAATCGTTCGAGCGCCAGCCAGAAGCCGTGCAGACCGCCCCAGATGATGAACTGCGTGCCGGCGCCATGCCACAGGCCGCCGAGCAGCATGGTGACCATCAGATTGCGATAGGTGGCCCATCGCCCGCCGCGGTCGCCGCCCATCGGGATGTAGAGATAATCGCGCAGCCAGGAGGAGAGGCTCATGTGCCAACGGCGCCAGAAGTCGCGCAGGCTTGTCGCGCGATAGGGTTGATTGAAGTTCTGGGGGAATTGATAGCCCAAGAGATTCGCGACGCCGATGGCGATGTCCGTGTAGGCGCTGAAGTCGCAGTAAATGACGATGGCGTAGCCATAGGCGGCGAGGATCAGGTCGAGTCGCCCGAAGTCCGACGGATTGACGAAGACGGGGTCCACGAACAAGGTCGCAATGTGGCTCGCGATGACGACCTTCTTGACGAGGCCGCCGAGGATCAGAAAGAGGCTATTCGCAATATCGATGTGCTCGGGGTCGGACTTTTTTGACAGCTGGCCCAGGAAATCCGCCGCGCGCACGATGGGGCCGGCGACGAGATGCGGGAAGAAGGCCATGTAGAGGACGACGTCGAGCAGCGACTTCGACGCGTCGACCTTTTTGCGCGACACGTCGAGAACATAGGAAATGCCGTGAAAGGTCAGGAAGGAGATAGCGACCGGGAGAGGGACTTCTGTCGCGTTGATCTCCAAATTGAATCCGAGGAAGCCCGCCGCATTCATGAGCTCGGCGGCGAGGAAATCGAAATATTTAAAATAGGCGAGCGCGAGCAGGTTGAGCGTTACGGCTGCGGCGGTGATCAGGCTGCGCCGCGAGGGGGAGGTCGTCGCCGAAAGCAGTCGGCAGGCGAGATAGTTTCCCGTCGACGAAAAGAAGAGCAGGAAGGCGAAACGCCAATTCCAAGAGGCGTAGAATGCGTAGCTGACGAGGACCAGAAACGCCTTTTTCAGCGTGTTTTTATCGTTCAGCAACCAGGTGATTGGGAAAACGACCGCGAAGAAAAGGAGGAAGTCAATTGTTGGAAAGAGCATATTTCCGATACCTGAGCTGATTGATGACGGGCATCAGGAAGGTCGTGAAGGCGCGGGCGCCGATCCGGTAGCCCTCCGGCGTGAAGTGCACGTGATCGGCAGCCATGAGACGCGGGTTCGCCGACGCCCATTTCTGCGGACCGCAGCTCTGCGGCATGATGCTCGCCCAATCCCAGAAGGCGACCTGCTCCTGCTTCGCGAGCTCCTTCTGCGCCTCGCGCACCGGGTCGAGGCGCGGCGGGGTCGGGAAGGGACAATTCTGAGCCTTGGCCAGCTTTTTCTTGTCGGCGGGCGCCTCGGCGGTCTTGTTCTTATCGACGGCGGGCGCCTCGGCTGAATTTTTCTCTGCAGCCGGCGCCTGCGAATTTTTCTCTGCCGCCGGCGCTTGCGGCTTGTCCGCGGGCTTATCGGCGGTCGCGCCTTCGGGCTTCGGCGAAGGCTTGTCGGCGACGGCGGCGAGGGTCTGCGCATCGACCGGGGCCGGCGCGGTCGTCGCGGGCTTCTCGGCCGTCTTCTCTCCGCAAGCCCCAGGCTTCAGGCAGCCGGCGGGAACGCGATTGGCCTGCGGGGGCCCGACCAAGACGATGCGCGTGCCGGGCGAGGCCGCGCGGATCTTCTGGATGACCGAGCGATAGTGGCTGCGATAACGCTCGAGGTCGAGGTTGTCGTTGAATCCTTCATTCGTTCCGAAGGCGAGGACGACAATCTGCGGAGCGAGGCTCTTGAGCTCCTGCTCTAGCATCTCCCCGTCATATTTGTTGACGATGTCGATCGTCGCTCCGGGGAAGCCCACATTGCTGTAGGAGACGCCGCTGCGGCGATTGAAGACGCCGACGCCGGAAATCGTCACGGGCCGGTCGTTCACCGTCTTGATCTGCAGCTTCTGCAGCGTGTTCCCCGCCTTGTTCGGGCGGATCGTGAACAGCTGCCGCCCGTCCTCGTCGCTCTTCAGGCTGTAGCGCGTCGGCGGCTGATCGTTGATCGAAACCTCGATGTCGCCGTGCTCCGGGCCCGACAGGGTCTGAATCTCGATGCTGTCATAAGCGGCGGGCTCGGCGGGCGTGAATTTGAGCGTTTCGCCGGCGCGCCGGGTTTGCGCGTCGAAGCCCGATAGATGATAACGCGCGGAATCTTCGGATTTTTGCAGAGCGGAATAGCCCCAGCCCGAGCTCACGGCGACGTTCACGATCGCGCTGCGCACGCCCGGATGCGGCCGGCCGATTTCAAGATATCCTGGACCGCCGTTGCCAAACCGCCTTTGCAAAAGGCGTCGGATCTCGCCGGTAAAATAATCGGCCGCGGTGTGGCTGTCGCCGATCTGCAAGATCGTCAGACCGCCCCGCTTCTTGGGCGGCGCGATCCCCTTGACGTCATTGCTCGCCACGGCGAAGGCCTCAGACGCGTCTTGACCGAGCTGCGCGAAATCATCGGCTTCCTCCGGCGCGTCGGCGATATTGGCGCTGTCGCTCGGCGACGTCTCGGCGGCTTCCTTTCGGGATGTGGGCGCCAAATCCCTCTCTCCCAGGCCCAAACGGCGGTTCTCGGCCGCCAGGCGCAAGGAAGCATGAAGCACCGCCGAGCCGAAGATAACATTGTCGACTTCGTCCCGTACGGCTTGCGACAGGTTCTTCTGCGCTGGCGCGATGGCGCCGTCGGCCGAGCGGGGCAGGAAAAATCCTGCGGCGCCCGCGCATAAGGCGAGCGACGACCCGAGAAGAATGAGGGATTTCGTCGTAGCCGGGACTCTCGTCTTCATCGTTTCGTCCTCAGCTTGGACAGGGATACGCGACTTCGATGCCATTGGCGCTGAGTTGAGCAATTATTTTTGGCAACAAATAGGCGGAGATCATGTCGTATCCGGCCGGGGTGAAATGAACGCCATCCTGAGTTCGGATTTGTACTTTCGAGCCGCTCGCATCCGGGGCGTAGGCCTGGAAAACATCTCCCTTAGAACCATCCTGGCGCCAGGCGTCGACGAACACCGCTTTCTTATTATTGAGGGCGGCGATCGCATGCGCATAGATGTGGTTGATCTCAGTCGACTCGGCCTGCGCGGCTTGATCCCTCAAGACAGGGATGCCGAGCCAGATGAGCCCAGCCGGCGCAGTGGAGGCCTTGCTCAAGAAGGCCGAGACCTCCGCCTCATAGGCCTGGCTCCAATCCTTCGCGCCGAAGACCACGCGCGTGTTGGTCTTGGGATTCACGACGCCCTGGCGATCGTTGAGCCCCATCGACACGAGAATGAGATCCGGCTTGAACTCGGCGAAGATATCGGTCATCGCCTCAGGCCAGCTGTAGCGGTCGGGGCGCGTCAATCCGGTTCCATTCTCGCCGTAGCGGCCGAGCTTGATGCGCGGCTTCAGGCACGCCTCTTTCGAGACGAGCCTGAGAAGGCCGCCCCATACGCCGTCGATCATCGAGTCGCCGACGCAGGCGATGCGGATTTCGCCCTTCGTGGCCTCTTGGCCGAAGCTTGGCGCCGCCAAGAGAGTCGCGGCGGCCCCGCAGGAAAGTTGCAGTCCGCGACGCAGAAGGCCGCGACGCGTGGGCGGGAGGATCGAAAACATCATCAAAGCTCCGCCGCGATTACTTTGAGGCGACTTCCGCATGCGCGTCGCCCGCAGGGGCCGGCTCGAGCGCCGCCTGTTCTGCGGGATCCTTCTGGGGCGCATGACGCTTCTTCGCGTGCGCCCGCTTTCGCTTCGAGCCCTTGGACCCCGAATCGTCCCCTTGATCCGCCTTGCCGGCCTCGATCGGGACGCCAGCCGCTTCGCTCGCCCGCGCCCAGAGCATCGAATAGCCGCGCATGTTGAAATGCACCCCGTCGCCGGCGCGGAGATCCCCTTCGCAGAGCGCAGTATCGGCGGCGCTGACGTATGGAATCTTGCCGGCCAGGCGCGTCTTCAGGATCTCGTCGAGCTTGGCGACGTTCTTGTTCCAGCCTTTGCGCACGCAGGGCGGGCCGACCCACACGACGTGCAGATCCTCGCTCTTCGCGAAGGCGACGATCTTGTCGATGCCGCTCTCCACACCCTTGATCGAGCCCACGGCGTCGTTCGTGCCAAGGCTGATGATCGCCACCGAGTCATGCGGCACGCGCTTCAACTGCGAGAGCGCGTCGGCGCTGCGGATGGTCACGCTGTTATGCGCCAGGCGGGGAACATGTCCCGCCATCGATATGCCGACCCCGATGCTGTCGCCGATCACGATGGCCTTCGAGGCGTAGCTTTGAGAGGCGCAGCAAAGCAGCGCAGCCAATCCGCCCAAAGCGCTAAAGGTGAGCGAGCGGATCGACCTAGGAATCGTGACGGCGTCTTTGAATGAAATCATTGCAGCCCCTCGTCGTCGACTTGATTTTGTTTGTAGATTGTAAAGGTTAAGCCTTCCATAAGGCTGGTTACGCCTTGCTTAAGGGATTCTTCGGCAAGCTATCGGGTCAAAATTTGACTGAAACGGGGCCTTGAGGAGTTTCATTGTGGCGAGAGCGGGATCGTCGTCAGGGGCGTGGCGTGCGACGCAATAGGGTGAGCCGCGAGAGCGGCGGAGGCGGGGCGTCGCTCGAACTGGAAGACTTCACGGCGGAGCCCATTTACAGCTTCCGGCAGGCCTCGCGCCCGCACCCCCAAGATGGAGACTCGAAAATGAACAAGCGACTGGCGATCGCTTTGACGGCTGCGGCCCTCTTGCTGCCGCAGCTTCCCCCTGCGGCGACCGCGGCCCCGGAGGAAGAGCACGGCGGCTGGAAACTATCGGAGGAGGACAAGAGCGCCTTCCTGGACGCCCGAGTGGCCGCGCTGAAGGCCGGATTGAAGCTCACGCCGGCGCAGGAAAAGAACTGGCCGCCGGTGGAGGCCGCCATCCGCGAATTTTCAAAGGCGAAAGCGGCTCGCAAGGCGGAATGGCACGAGAAATTCAAGGAGCAGGAAGGCCATCGCAACTTCATTGAAGGCCTTCAATTTCATGCAAAGACAATGGAGATCTTAGGCGGAGATCTCGGCAAGCTCGCCGATGCGGCCAAGCCGCTCTACGAAAGCCTGGACGACGCCCAAAAGCACCGCCTCGTCATTCTCGTGCATCATATGCGCCACGAGCATGAGCATATGGGGCATTGGGGCGAGCATTCTGGCGATCATGAAGATTAGCGGCTCCGCAGAACGCCGCGGCTCGATCACGCTGCGTTCAGGCCGAATCGCCTGAACGCAGTAAATGTGATCGGTTTCAAAAATTTAGAGCGCGACTTGTGAGAGAAACTAGTTTCCACTTTCTCGCATCGCGCTCTAAGGTCAGCCTCGAGATTGGCCGGCCGCCCGTTTCCCGGCGCAATGCGGCCGGGACTCCCGGGAACTTTAGACGTCTGAGCAGAGCGGTCCACCGGATAAGGCTCGTCGGAATCGACTGGCGAGCCCAGGGAAGAGCGACGAGCGTCTGAAGCCGGGCAAGGCTCGCGCCTGAATCGGGCTGCTTACGATGTAATCCCAGGTTTGGACGCCATTTTCCCTTCGGCGTCGCTCCTCGGGCACACGCTTGCCTTTCTTAAAATCAACGTATATAGATATCTTTATGTTTCATTTGGAGCGCGCCGTGAACGATCCCGACCTGCTGGAATTCGACGCCGCCCTCGCCGCGCTGAACGCCGCGGCGGAGGAGACGCGGCTGCGCCTTCTGCTCCTGCTCGCCGAAAGCGAGCTCACCGTCAGCGAGATCGTCGCCATCCTCGGCCAGTCGCAGCCGCGCGTCTCCCGCCATCTCAAGCTGCTCGTCGAGGCGGCCCTCGTCGAGCGCCGCCGCGAAGGCGCCTGGGCCTTTTTCCGACTCGCCCAATCTGGGTCGGCGGGCCCCCTGGCGCGAAAGCTTCTCGGTTCGGTCGATCCCAGGGACCCGATTCTCGCCGCTGACGCAGCAAGGCTTGCCGAGACGCGCGCCGCGCGCGCCGAGAGCGCCGCGCGCTATTTCGCCGAGCACGCAGACGAGTGGGACGACATACGCTCGATGTATGTCCCGGAATCGCGGGTCGAGACGGCGATCATGGAGGCCGTCGGCGAGGGCCATATTCGTCAGCTCGTCGATCTCGGCGCGGGCGCCGGACGCATGCTGGAGCTCCTCGCGCCGCAGGCCGATCGGGCCGTCGGCGTCGATCTTTCCTCGGCGATGCTCGCCGTCGCGCGCGGCCGCATGGAGGAGGTCAGAGCGCGCAATGTGCAGTTGCGCCAGGGGGACCTTTATGCGCTGCCCGTGACCCGCGACAGCTGCGATCTCGCGGTCATGCATCAAGTGCTGCATTATCTCGAGGATCCGGCGCGCGCGCTCAAGGAGGCGGCGCGGATACTCTCGCCGGGCGGCCGGCTCGTCATCGTCGACTTCGCTCCGCATAACGACGAGAGCCTGCGCACCGAGCACGCCCATCGTCGCCTCGGCTTCTCGCATGAGGAGATTTCCGACCTCGTCGGTCGCGCCGGGCTGGAGATGATTTCGCACCGTGACCTCGAGCCCGATGCGCGCGAGGGCGCGAAACTGACCGTGTCGCTGTGGGTCGCTCGCGATCCGCGCATTGTCACCGACATCGTTTCTTCCAAAGCCGTCGAGACCGTCTGATGTCGATCGAACCGCGCCACCCGCTCTCGCCCAAGGGCGAATTCGTCATCTCCTATGAATTCTTTCCGCCGAAGACCCCGGAGATGGAAACGCAACTCTGGGCCAGCGTGAAGCGTCTCGAGCCGCTGCATCCGCGCTTCGTCTCGGTGACCTATGGCGCTGGCGGCACAACGCGCGAGCGCACCCATGCGATCGTGCTGCGCATTGCTCGCGAGACGGGGATGAAGCCCGCCGCGCATCTCACCTGCGTCGCCTCAACCCGTGAGGAGACCGATCGCATTATCCGCGCCTATTGGGAGGCGGGCGTGCGCCACATCGTGGCCTTGCGCGGCGATCCGCCCGGGGGCGTGGGAAGCCCCTTCATGCCGCATCCGCTGGGCTACCCGTCGTCGAGCCACCTCGTGCGCGGAATCAAGGCCATCGCCGATTTCGAGATTTCCGTCTCGACCTATCCCGAGGGGCATCCCGAGAGCCGATCGATCGATCAGGACATCGACGCGCTGAAGGCGAAGATCGACTGTGGCGCGACGCGCGCCATCACCCAGTTTTTCTTCGAGAACGAGGTCTATCTGCGCTTTCTGGAGCGCGCTCGCGCCCGCGGGATCACGATCCCGATCGTGCCGGGCATCATGCCGGTGCGCAATTTCAAGCAGGTCTCGGGCTTCGCCAAAAAGGCCGGCGCGAGCGTGCCCGCCTGGCTCGCCGATCGGTTCGAGGGACTCGAGAATGATCAAGAGACCCACGCGATCGTCGCGGCGGCGACGGTCGTCGAGCAGGTGATGGATCTCGTCAAGAACGGCGTCAACGAGTTCCATTTTTACACGAACAACCGCGCCGATCTCGTTTTCGGCATCTGCCATCTCCTCGGCGTGAGGCCCGTCCGCGAAAAGGTTGAAGCATGACTTTCGACAAAGCCCATGGCCCTTCGATTCTGGAGGCCCTCGAAACGCGCGCCAGCGAGCGCATTTTGATCCTCGACGGCGCGATGGGGACGATGGTCCAGCGCCACAAGTTCAGCGAAGAGGATTTTCGCGGCGAGCGCTTCAAGGATCATCACAAGGATCTGCGCGGCAACAACGATCTCCTGATTTTTACGCAGCCGGAAGCGATTCTGGAGATCCACCGCCAATATCTGCGCGCCGGCGCCGACATCATCGAGACCAACACCTTTTCGGCGACGACGATCGCGCAGGCGGATTACGGGCTCGAGGCGATCGTATCGGAGCTCAATCGCGAAGGCGCAAGGCTTGCGCGCCGCGCCTGCGAGGAAATCGGCCGTGAGACGGGCATCGCCCGCTTCGTCGCCGGCTCGATCGGGCCGACGAATCGAACCGCCTCGATCTCGCCGGACGTGAGCAATCCGGGCTTTCGCGCCGTCAGCTTCGACGAGCTTCGCGCCGCCTATAAGCAAGCGGCGCTCGGCCTCATCGAAGGCGGCGCCGACATTCTGCTCGTCGAGACGATTTTCGACACGCTGAACGCCAAGGCCGCTATCGCGGCGCTCGAGGACGCGTTCGACGAGGTCGGCACGCGCTTCCCGATCATGATCTCGGGCACGATCACCGATCTTTCCGGGCGCACGCTCTCGGGCCAGACGGCCCGCGCTTTCTGGCATTCGCTTGCCCACGCGCGTCCTTTCTCGATCGGCTTCAATTGCGCGCTCGGCGCAAAAGAGATGCGTCAGCACATCGTCGAGATCGGCCGCGCGGCCGACACGCGCGTCTGCGCCTTCCCCAACGCCGGCCTTCCCAATGAGTTCGGGCTCTATGACGAGAGCCCGGAATATATGGCCGAGCTCGTCGGCGAATTCGCGCGCTCGGGCCTCGTCAATGTGCTGGGCGGCTGCTGCGGCACGACGCCCGATCACATCGCCGCGATCGCGAAGGCGGCGCAAGGCGTCGCGCCGCGCGAGATTCCGGAGATCCCGCCGCTTCTGCGGCTTTCGGGCCTCGAGCCCTTCACGCTCACGAGCGATATCCCCTTCGTCAACGTCGGCGAGCGCACCAATGTGACCGGCTCGGCGAAATTCAGAAAGCTCATCACGGCCGGCGAATACGCCGCGGCGCTCGACGTCGCGCGCGATCAGGTGGCGAACGGCGCGCAGGTCATCGACGTGAACATGGACGAGGGCCTGCTAGACTCCAAGCAGGCGATGGTCGACTTCCTCAATCTCGTCGCCGCCGAGCCGGACATTGCCCGCGTGCCGGTGATGGTCGACAGCTCCAAGTTCGAGGTCATCGAGGCCGGGCTCAAATGCCTGCAGGGCAAAGGCGTCGTCAATTCGATCTCGCTCAAGGAAGGCGAGGAGAAATTCCGAGACGAGGCCAGGAAAGTTTCCCGATACGGCGCCGCTATGGTCGTCATGGCCTTCGACGAGAAAGGTCAGGCCGACACCTTCGAGCGCAAGGTCGAGATCGCGAAGCGCGCCTATAAGATCCTGGTCGAGGAGGTGGGCTTTCCGCCTCAGGACATCATCTTCGATCCCAACATCTTCGCGGTCGCGACCGGGATCGAGGAGCATGAGAACTACGGCGTCGACTTCATCGAGGCCACGAAGGCGATCAAGGAGGCGATGCCGCTCGTCCATGTTTCGGGCGGCGTCTCGAATCTCTCCTTCTCGTTTCGCGGCAACGAGCCGGTGCGCGAGGCCATGCATTCCGTGTTCCTCTACCACGCCATCCAGGCGGGGATGGACATGGGCATCGTCAACGCCGGCCAGCTCGCCGTTTATGAGAAGATCGACCCCGAGCTGCGCGAGGCCTGCGAGGACGTGGTGCTCAACCGCCGCAAGGACGGAACCGAACGACTCGTCACGCTCGCCGAGAAATTCAAGGGCGCCGGCGCCAAGCGGGAAGAGAAGGACGCGGCCTGGCGCGAGGCCTCCGTCGAGAAGCGGCTCGAATATGCGCTGGTCAACGGCGTCGCCGACTATATCGAGGCGGACGTCGAGGAAGCGCGCATAGCTTCCACGAGGCCGCTCGATGTGATCGAGGGCCCCCTGATGGCCGGGATGAACGTCGTCGGCGATCTCTTCGGCCAGGGCAAGATGTTTCTGCCGCAGGTCGTCAAATCCGCCCGCGTGATGAAACAGGCCGTCGCACATTTGCTTCCCTATATGGAGAAGGACAAGGATCAGCGCTCCAGCGCCGGCAAGATCCTGCTCGCGACCGTCAAGGGCGATGTGCACGACATCGGCAAGAACATCGTCGGCGTCGTGCTCGGCTGCAATAACTTTGAGGTGATCGACCTCGGCGTGATGACGCCTGCGGCGAAGATCATCGAGATGGCGCGCAACGAAAAGGTCGATCTGATCGGTCTGTCCGGACTGATCACGCCTTCGCTCGACGAAATGTGCTTCGTCGCCTCGGAGCTCGAACGCGAAGGCTTCGAGACGCCGCTTCTCATCGGCGGCGCGACGACGAGCCGGGTTCATACGGCCGTGAAAATCAGCCCCAATTATCGACGTGGCCAGGCGGTCTATGTGACCGACGCAAGCCGTGCGGTGGGCGTCGCGCAGGCGCTCCTATCCGCGACGCGCGGCGACTACAAGGCCAAGACACGCGACGAATATGAGCGTGTCGCAGAGGTCCACGCCAAGGCGCAGGCGGACAAGAACAGGGTTCCGATCGCCGCCGCGCGCGCCAACGCCGCGAAGCTCGACTGGGAGTCCTACACGCCGACGAAGCCGACTTTTACCGGCGTCAGGGGCTTTGCGAGCTACGATGTGGCGGAGCTCATCCCCTATATCGACTGGACGCCCTTCTTCTCGACCTGGGAGTTCAAGGGGCGCTTTCCGGCGCTACTCGACGATCCCGCGCGGGGCGAGGCGGCGAGGACGCTTTATGACGACGCGCGCGCCATGCTCGATCGCATTGTGGCGGAGCGCTGGTTCACGCCCAAGGCCGCGATCGGCTTCTGGCCGGCGAATTCCGTGGGCGACGATATCGCCCTCTATACCGGCGAGTCGAGGCAAGAACGGCTCGCGACGCTCTACACGCTGCGCCAGCAACTGCCCCGCCAGGGAGCAAGGCCCAATCTCGCGCTTGCCGATTTTGTCGCGCCCGAAGGCTCGGGCAAGGCCGATTATATCGGCGCCTTCGTCGTCACGGCCGGGGCCGAGGAGGCGAAGATTTCGGCCCGTTACGCCCGCGCCAACGACGATTATGGCTCGATCATGGTCAAGGCGCTCGCCGACCGGATCGTGGAGGCCCTGGCCGAACGCATGCACGAGCGCGTGCGGCGCGAGTTTTGGGGCTATGCCGCGGCCGAGAATCTTGCGCCGCAGGAGCTGATGGGCGAGCCCTATCAGGGCATTCGCCCGGCGCCCGGCTATCCGGCGCAGCCTGACCACAGCGAGAAGGCGACCTTGTTCCGCCTCCTCTCCGCGGAGCGCACGGGGGCGAAGCTCACCGAGACTTTCGCGATGTCGCCGCCTTCGACGATTTGCGGCGTCTATATTGCGCATCCGGAGGCGCATTATTTCGGGGTCAGCAAGGTCGAGCGCGATCAGGTCGAGGATTACGCCCGCCGCAAGGGCGTCCCGGTCGCCGAGATGGAGCGCTGGCTCGCGCCGGTGTTGAATTATGCGCGCGAGGTCGAGGCGGCGGCGGAGTAGGGCGGCCCGGTCGGCGCGCCCGAGCCTCGCGGCTAGACGCAATGCTCGCAGGGGCATATGCCTAGCCGCTAACGTGATGAAGCCCGCAGCCTGCTCCCTCTCCCCGCAGGCGGGGAGAGGCGGGGGCGAGGGGCTCTGGCGCGTTGTCCTTCAGTTTGCACACGCCAGAGAGTTCGCTGACGGGACTTCTTATCGGGGCGATACCCAAGCCCCTCACCCTAACCCTCTCCCCGTGAACGGGGAGAGGGAATAAGCTCCAGGTCGCATTCCATGCCGGTAAATCGCCTCTTCTCGATCGTGCTCTGGACGGGCGTCGGCGCCGCCGCCTTGTTCGCGCTGTATACGCTCGCGATCACGCGCGGCGAGAGCGTCAATGCGCTCTGGCTCGTCACCGCGGCGATCTGCATCTATCTCATCGGCTTTCGCTTCTATGCGACCTTCATCGCCAAGCGCGTGCTGCGCATCGATCCAGCGCGTCCGACGCCCGCCCATGTCTTGAACGATGGGCTCGACCATGTGCCGACGAACAAATATGTCTTGTTCGGCCATCATTTCGCGGCGATCGCCGGGGCGGGGCCCTTGGTCGGCCCGGTGCTCGCGGCTCAGATGGGCTATCTTCCCGGCGCGCTCTGGCTCGTCATCGGCGTCGTCTTCGCCGGCGCGGTGCAGGACTTCCTCGTTCTGTTCATCTCGACGCGCCGCGACGGCCGCTCGCTTGGCGATTTGATCAAGAGCGAGATGGGCGAGGCTGCGAGGCTCGTCGCGATGATCGGCATTCTCGCGATCATGATGATCCTGCTCGCCGTGCTTGGCCTCGTCGTGATCAAGGCGCTGGCCGACAGCCCTTGGGGAACCTTCACCGTCTTCGCCACGCTTCCCATTGCCGTGCTGATGGGCGTCTACGGGCGTTTTCTGCGGCCGGGCCGCGTCGGCGAGATGTCGCTCATCGGCTTCGCGCTGCTGATGGCGAGCCTCGCGCTCGGCCGCGTCGTCGCCGGAAGCGAGACCCTTGCGCCGCTCTTCACCTTCAAGGGCGAGACGCTGGCCTTCATGCTGATCGCTTACGGCTTCGTCGCCTCGGTGCTACCCGTCTGGCTTCTGCTCGCCCCGCGCGACTATCTCTCCACCTTCCTCAAGATCGGCACGATTCTCGCGCTGGCGGTGGGCATCTTCATCGTCTGGCCCGATCTCAAAATGCCGGCGATCACGCGCTTCGTCGACGGCACGGGGCCGGTGTTTGCGGGAAGCCTTTTCCCCTTCCTTTTCATTACGATCGCCTGCGGCGCCGTCTCCGGCTTCCATGCGCTCGTCGCCTCCGGCACGACGCCGAAGATGATCGACAATGAGGCGGAAATCCCCTTTATCGGCTATGGCGCGATGCTGATGGAGTCCTGCGTCGCGATCATGGCGCTGATCGCCGCCAGCGTGGTCGAGCCCGGCGTCTATTTCGCGATGAACAGCGCGCCGGCGGTCATCGGCTCGACGCCCGAGGCCGCGGCGCAGGCGATCTCGAGCTGGGGCTTTGCGGTCTCGGCCGTCGATTTGCAGAACATCGCGCGGGACGTCGGCGAGAAGAGCGTGCTTTCCCGCACCGGCGGCGCGCCGACCCTCGCGGTCGGCATGGCGCATATTCTGGCCTCAGCCGTCGGCGGCGCGGGGGCGCGCGCCTTCTGGTATCATTTCGCGATTCTGTTCGAGGCGCTGTTCATTCTGACGACGATCGACGCCGGCACGCGCGTCGCCCGCTTCATGATTCAAGACTTTGTCGGAACTTTCTACCCGGCTTTTCGGCGCACCAGCGCTTGGATCCCCAATCTCGTCGCGACCGGCGTCGCCGTCACGGGCTGGGGGTGGTTCCTCCATCAGGGCGTCGTCGATCCGCTGGGCGGCATCAACACTCTGTGGCCGCTCTTTGGCATCGCCAATCAGATGCTCGCCGCGATCGCGTTGACGCTCTGCTCGGTCGTGCTGTTCCGGATGAAGCGCGAGCGTTACGCCTTCGTCGCCGTCGCACCCGCGGCTTGGCTCTATATCTGCACGCTGACGGCGGGGCTGGAGAAGATTTTCCACACCGACCCGCGCATCGGCTTCCTTGCCCACGCCAGCCGCTTCAGCGAGGCGCTGGCGAAAGGCGAGGTGCTCGCGCCGGCGAAGACCCTGCTCGAGATGCAACGCATTCTGTTCAACGACTATGTCGACGCGACGCTGGCCGCGGTGCTGATTGCGCTCGTCCTCACCATGGGCGCCTTCGGACTTCGCGCCATGCGCGCCGCTCTCCGCTGCGAAAATGCGACGACCAAGGAGACCCCGCATGGACTGCCCGAGCTGCAACCTGCCGAGGCTTGATCTCTCGCGTCTCGCCGCGCGGCTGCGCGAGGGCGCCAATTTGATGGTCGGCCAACCCGATTACGACGCCTATGCACGGCATAGACAGGCGCGCCATCCCGGCGCGCCGATCATGTCGCGGGAGGAGTTCTTCCTGGAGAGACAGGCGCGCCGCTATGGCGAGGGCGGCGGCGCCCGGGTCTTCCGTTGCTGTTGAGGCCCGGTGGTGGGCGTCGACGCAAATTCGGACGAAGGCCGGGCCCTCCAGGCGCTGCTCGCTTATTACCACGCGCTGGGCGTCGATTGCGCGGTGGATGGGACGCCGCACGATCGCTTCGAGGAAAGTCGGCGGCCTTCCCTCCGATCGCCGCCGCCTGAAGTCGCTCGCGACAACGCGCCTGTCTCACGGGTCGTCGCCGCGCCGCTCGCTGCGGACGAAGTGACGGCCGAAGCGGAACGGATCGCCGCTGGCGCGCGTGATCTCGAGACGCTGGCGCAAGGCCTCTTCGGATTTGAAGCGCTCGGCATGGGCCGGCGCGCCCAGCATTTTCTTTTCGCGGAGGGTGTTCCGGGCTCTGCCGTCATGGCGATGGAGGCTGCGCCCGGCGCAGAGGAGGAGCGCAGCGGCGCGCCCTTTAGCGGCCCCGAAGCGCGACTGCTCGAAGCCATGCTGAAAGCGATCGGCGTCTCCCGAAGCGACGCTTATCTCGCTTATTTCGCGCCTTGGCGCTCGCCCGGCGGCCAAGCGCCCGCCCCGCATCACGTGGAGGCGCTGACGCCTTTCGCGCGCCGCCACATTGCGCTCGCGAGGCCCAAGGTCCTGCTACTCTTCGGCGAGTTTGCGCCTCGCGCGCTCGGCCGCGAAGAAGCTTTCAGCAAGCTTCGGTGGCGACGCTTCGAGCTCAGCTTCGACGGCGCCGAAGTTTCGGCCTTCGTCGCGCCGGACCTCCCGTCAATCTTGAAGAGCGGCGCGATGAAGCGGCCTGCGTGGAAGCTGCTGCGCTCCGCCGCGGCGAGCCTGCGCGGCGAGGCAGCTAGGGATCGATAGATTTTAACCACAAGTCTTAGTTCATATGCCAGCCGTGGCTGACGATGATCGACTCGCCGGTCAGCGCGTTCGTCTTGAAGGCCGCGAGCATCAGCGCGACATCCGCCACATCGCTCACCATCGTGAACTGCTTGTCGACCGTTTCGCCGAGCATGATCTCCTTGACGACGCGCTCCTCGCTGATGCCGAGCTCTTGCGCCTGCTCCGGGATCTGCTTCTCGACGAGCGGCGTCAGCACGAATCCCGGGCAAATGATGTTGGCGCGGACATTGTGCTTGGCGCCCTCCTTGGCCATGGTGCGCGCGAGCCCTAGCAGACCGTGCTTCGCCGTGACATAGGCGGATTTGAGCGGCGAGGCCTCGTGGCTGTGCACGGAGCCCATGTAGATCAGCGCGCCCGACTTCTGCGGATACATGTATTTCACGCAGGCCTTGGTCGTCAGGAACGCCCCGTCGAGATGGATGGCGAGCAGCTTCTTCCATTGCGCGAAAGGAAACTCCTCGATCGGATGCACGATCTGAATGCCGGCGTTGGAGACGAGAATGTCGATCGTCCCGAAGGTCTTGGCGGCGAGATCGACGCCAGCATTGACCTGATCCTCGTTCGAGACGTCCATTGCGACCGCGAACGCGACTTTCTCGCCGCCGAGCTCGGTCGCGGCGGCCTTGGCCGCGTCGAGATTGAGGTCGGCGATCACGACGCGGCCGCCCGCCTCGACGTAACGCTTGGCGATGGCGTGCCCGATGCCGCTCGCGGCGCCGGTGACGAAAGCGATTTTGCCTTTGAGATCCATATCTCCGCTGCTCCTTAAGTCTTCCAGGACTGTCTTGATCGCCCCTGTGGTTGTCCGACGCGGTCTCAAGCCGCGCAGCGGATCGGCATCTCTCGGATGTCGTCCGCGATCAGCAGTTTCGCGGCCGTCGCCGCGACGATCTCATCCGTCGCGACGCCTGGCGCGCGCTCGCGCAGAACCAACCCCTCGTCCGTCGGCTCGATCACGGCCAGCTCCGTCACGACGAGGCTCACGCGTCGCATGGCGGTCGGCGGCAGCGTCAGTTTCTCGACGATCTTGGGTCTTCCCTTCGCCGTGTGCTGCATGGCGATGATGACGCGCTTCGCGCCGACGACGAGGTCCATGGCGCCGCCCATGCCCGGAACGATCTTGCCGGGCACCATCCAATTGGCGAGCCGCCCTTGCTGGTCCACTTGCAGGCCGCCGAGCACTGTCATGTCCAAATGGCCCCCGCGGATCAAGGCGAAGCTCACGGCGCTGTCGAAGCTGATCGCTCCCGGAAGCGCCGAGATGAAGCCGCCGCCGGCGTCGGTCAGGTGCGGGTTCTCCATGCCATTGGGGGGCGGCGCGCCGAAACCGATGATGCCGTTCTCGCTCTGGAAGGCCACGGAGATCCCCGCCGGGACATAATGCGCGACGAACGTCGGCAGCCCGATGCCGAGGTTGACGAGCGTGTTGTTGCGCAGCTCGAGCGCCACGCGCCGGGCGATGATTTCCTTGGCGTCCATCAGTGGGGCCTTTCTACGAGATGGTCGACGAGCACGCCGGGCGTGCGCACCGCATCCGGAGGAATCACGCCGACCGGCACGATCTGAAGCGGCTCGGCGATGGTGACCTCGGCGGCGAAGGCGATGATCGGATTGAAATTGGCCGCGGTGAGGCGATAGGTGAGATTGCCGTTGTAGTCCGCGTCATGCGCGTGCAGCAGCGCGAAGTCGGCGCGCAGCGGCTTTTCGAGCAGGAATTTTACGCCATCGACGTCGATAACGGGCTTTCCGTCCTCGACCACGGTGCCGAGGCCCGTGGGCGTGAGGACGCCGCCGAGCCCGCTCCCCCCGGCGCGAATCCGCTCGATGAGCGTGCCTTGCGGCACGAGCTCCACGGTGATCTCGCCGGCGATCATCTTCTTTTGCGTGATCGGATTCGTGCCGATGTGGGAGGCGATGACGCGCGACGCGCAGCCCGCGTCGATGAGCTTGCCGATGCCGATCGCGGGAAACGCCGTATCGTTGGCGATGACGGTGAGGCCCCGCGCGCCGCGCGCCACGAGGGCGTCAATGATTCGGTGCGGTGTTCCGACGCCCATGAAGCCGCCGATCATGACGCTCGCGCCGTCCGGCACCAGCGCCGCGGCTTCCTTCGCCGTTATCGCTTTTTGCACGGTTTCTCCTTAAGCGACGAGAGAGAGGCTGGCGGCGAGCGGCGTCGCATCGCCGGCCATGGCCGGGCGCTCAGCGAGAACTCGACCCGGCGGCAACCATTCCCGAACTCTATGTCTTTGCGAAGACAATCCCTTTGCGAAAGCGTCGCCGGGCGCTAGAGCGCGATGCGAAAAAGTGGGACCCGGTTTTTCGCACAAATCGCGCTCTAAGTTTTTAGAATCGATCACGTTTTTCTGCGTTCAGGCGATTCCGCCTGGACGCAGCGTGATCTAGGCGCCGGAATGCGGGTCGAGATAGTCGTAGACGACCTTGCCGAGGCCGAGCGTCAGATCGGCGACGATGTGGACGGTCGAGACCAGATCGACGATCGGTAGCTCCGCGACGGGGGCGAGCGCGTGCCAGAAGAGCTCGATCGCGCCGGGCCCAGTCCAAGCGCCTTTGACGGTCACGTCCTCCAGACGGTAGTCGACGAGCTCCAAGATGCGCGGACTGCCGTCGACATGCGGGATGATTTTCAGGAGATAGTTTGGAACGGCGAGAGACTTTGTGACGGCGTCGAGGTCGAGCGCCTCATATTTGAAGCCCATGGTGGCGGTCACGACCCGCACGGGGCCGCTGTCGAGCGTTCCGACCAGCGCGTCTTGCGCGACCTGGATCTTCGGCTTCGCGAGCTTCTTCGGAAAGCCCCAGAGCTCGCGTCCGCCGTAGATCGGCGCGCCGTCGTCGAGGAACATCGCATGGGTGTAATTGCCGGCGACGCCGTTGAAGCGCACCGGGATGACCTGACCCGATTCGGTGTAATCTCCAAAGCCCGTCGAATTCGGCATGCGGATGAATTCAAACTTCACCAGCGGCTCGTCGAAGGTGAGCGGCTCGGGAAGGATTTTCTCGAGCGCGGCCGGGTCGGTGCGATAAGTGATGATGAAATATTCGCGATCGTAGAAACGAAACGGCCCGCGCGGGAAGGCCGGACTGGTGAGCGGCATGGAGAAGGCGCGGCGGCGGACTTCGTCTATCTTCATGGCGAACTTCCTTTTTCGCACTGCGCCGCGGCGGCGCGAGCTCCTCATAAAGCTGTGTTCCTCGCCCGCTGCTCGCGGCTCAAGGTCAGATCGAAGACCTTCACCCCGCTGCGCGGCGGCGTGCGGGCGATCCAATCCGGATGCGTAAGCGTTTTCTCGACGTCCATTCGTCCGTCGGCCCAGTTGCGCTCCATCGTGTAACGCGAAAATTCATAGTCTTTCGAAGCGCTCTCGGCCACGGCGCGGCGATGGATGAGATGCACGATCGTCGTCGCGCGAGGGGAGCCGTAATCGTCGATCACCCGCCAGTCCGGGTCGTCGCGCAGCTCCGCGGGCAATCGCTCCGAAAATCGGTGGATCGCCTCGCGCACCGCGCAGCGGCGGCGCTCGACGTCGGTGTTGAGGCGGGTGCGGCTCGAATAGCGGATGTCTTTTTCGCGCTGCGCGACTTCGAGCATCGTCTTCGGCAGCTCGCCGAGGGCGCTGAAGAGGTCGATCTGGAAGACGCAGATGTTTTCGTGGTCGCCTTCGAAGTCGAGCACATATTGCAGCGGCGTGTTGGAGACGAGGCCGCCGTCCCAATAGAACTCGCCGCCGATCTCGATCGGCGGAAGGCCCGGCGGCAGCGCGCCGCTCGCCATCACATGCTCGGGTCCGATCTTGTGATATTTGGTGTCGAAATACTGGAAATTGCCGGTCCGCGCGTTCGTCGCGCCGATGCTGTAGCGAATGGGGCCGGCGTTCAGGAGATCGAAGTCCACGAGCCGCCGTAACGTCTCCTCTAGAGAGGCCGTATCGTAGAGGCTCAAATTTCCCGGATCGTAGGGCCAGCCGGGGATGAGCGGCGGCGCGCGCGGCGTGAAGAAGCCCGGCACGCCGAAGCCAGCCGTCAGCGCGGCGCTCGACTCGTTGAAGAGGCGCAGGCTCGCGCCGTCCTTAGACACCGGCGGGGCCGTGAGCAAAGCCGAGGTCTGCCGCCAGAACTGAGCGAGCCGCTCGGCGCGGAGCGCCGGCGGATTGCCGCAGATGATCGCGCCATTGATCGCGCCGATCGAGATGCCGGCGAGCCAGTCGATCTCGATCTTGCTCTCCGCCAGCGCCTCGAAAGCGCCGGCCTGGTAGGAGCCCAGCGCCCCGCCGCCTTGCAGCACGAGCGCTTTGAGCTCCTTCGTCTGCTTTGTCATTCGCTCCGGCAATCCTCTCGTTCGCGCCTGGGAAGTTAGTCGGACAACATGTCGGTTTTTGGAAGGTCGGCGCTGGACCCAAGAGCGCGATGCGAAAAAGTGGAAACCAGTTTTTCGCACAAATCGCGCTCTAAACTTTTAGAATCGATCACGTTTTCTGTATTCAGGCGATTCCGCCTGAATACGGCGTGATCTAATGCGGCTGCAAGCGGGAGAGGGAAGACGCGGCGCGTCATCCGAGCCTCGTCCTGGCCGCCTTCAACGTCCCGATGCGCGCGAGCGCGTTCTCGCGCCGCTCGCGATGCTCGTCGATGACCTCTTCCTCCGCCTTGGCCAGGAAGCCCTCGTTCGAGAGCTTGGCGTCGAGCTTCCTCACCTCGGCGTCGTGCTTCTCGATCTCCTTGTCGAGACGCTTGGCTTCCGCGGCGAGGTCGATGACGCCCTCGAGCGGCAGCGCCGCGAGCGTCCCGCGCACCAGGAACTGCGCGCTGCTCTTTGGCGGGGACTCCGCAAAAGCGACGCTGGAAAGCCGCGCGAGCTTCTGCAACGTGTCCTGCCAGCGCAGCGCGCGCGCCCGCGCCGCCTCGTCGGCGCCGACGAGCACGAGCGGGATCTCCGTCGCGCCCAGATTCATCTCGGCCCGCAGCGAGCGGACCTCGGAGACGAGCTCGACGATCCAGCCGATCTCCGCCTCCGCCGCGTCGTCCTCGAGTCCTTCGAGCTGCGGCCAGGCGCCGAGCGCCAGCAGGCTTTCCCGCTTTGGCCCCGCCGCGCCCTTGATCGCCCAGAGCTCCTCGGTGATGAAGGGCATGAAGGGATGCAGCAGCGCATAGATCTGATCGAGCGCGAAGGCCGTGCAGGCGCGCGTCTCGTCCTTTGCGGGACCGTCCTCGCCGGAGAGTAGCGGCTTCGTCAGCTCCACATACCAATCGCAGAAGATGTTCCACACGAAGCGATAGGCGGCGTTGGCGGCGTCGTTGAAGCGATAGGCCTCGATCGCGGCGCTGATCTCGCGGGACGCGCGCGCGGCCTCCGTCACGATCCAACGATTGAGGACGTTCTGATTGGCTTTCGGGTCGTAGCCCTCGACGCGCGCGCAGCCGTTGATCTCGGCGAAGCGCGAGGCGTTCCAGAGCTTCGTCGCGAAATTGCGATAGCCCTCGACGCGCTGGGTCGAAAGCTTGATGTCGCGGCCCTGCGCCGCCATGGCGGCGAGCGTGAAGCGCAGCGCATCCGCGCCATACTGGTCGATGAGGCCAAGCGGATCGATCACATTGCCCTTCGACTTCGACATCTTCGCGCCCTTCTCGTCGCGGACGAGCGCGTGAATATAGACGTCGCGGAAGGGGACCTCGCCCATGAAATGGAGGCCCATCATCATCATGCGGGCGACCCAGAAGAAGATGATGTCGAAGCCCGTGACGAGCACCGTCGTCGGATAGAAGCGGGCGAGCTCTTTCGTCTCGTCGGGCCAGCCGAGCGTCGAGAAGGGCCAAAGCGCCGAGGAGAACCACGTGTCGAGCACGTCCTCATCGCGCGCGAGCGCGACGTCGCGGCCATGCTTTTCGCGCGCTTGCGCCTGCGCCGCCTCGTCGCTGTCGGCGACAAAGACATTGCCCTCCTCGTCGTACCACGCGGGGATGCGATGGCCCCACCAGAGTTGGCGCGAGATGCACCAGGGCTGGATGTTGTCGAGCCATTCGAAATAGGTCTTCTCCCAATTTTTTGGCACGAAAACAGTCTTGCCCTCGCGCACGGCTTTCAGCGCCGGCTGTGCGAGAGTCTTGGCGTCCACGTACCATTGGTCGGTCAGCCGAGGCTCAAGCACAACTTGAGAGCGGTCGCCGTGCGGCACCATATGCGTATTGGGCTCGATCTTGCCGAGCAGGCCGCGCGCCTCCATCATCGCGACGATTTTCGCGCGAGCGTCGAAGCGGTCGTGACTGTCCAACGCCGTAAAGCTTTGCGTCAAGTCCGCGCTCGATTCCAAGCCTTCATGGAACTCGGCGTTGCCCTGCAGCGTCACACGCCCTTCTAAATCCAAGACGTTGACGACGCGTAGCCCATGCCTTTTCCCGACCTCGAAATCGTTGAAATCGTGCGCGGGGGTGATCTTCACGGCGCCGGTGCCCTTTTCCGGGTCCGCGTATTCGTCGGCGACGATCGGAATGCGCCGGCCGACGAGCGGCAGGATCACATGTCGACCAATGAGGTACTTCAGCCTCTCGTTCTCGGGATGCACCGCAACGCCCGTGTCCCCCAACATCGTCTCGGGGCGCGTCGTCGCCACAGTGATCACGGCGCCGTCGTCGCCCTCCAGCGGATAGTCGAAATAATAGAGATGGCCGTTGGGATTCTTGTCGAGAATCTTGGCCAACGCCGCCGCGTCGAAGGGCTTTTCGCCGCCGCGCTCCCATTTGAACGCGCCGCGACACTCGACCTGCTGCACCTCGAGGTCGGAGATCGCCGTGTGGAGCTTCGGATCCCAATTGACAAGGCGCTTGTCCTTGTAGATCAGCCCCTCGCGATGGAGCGCGACGAACACTTTGACAACGGCGCGCGAGAGCCCTTCGTCCAGCGTGAAGCGTTCGCGCGACCAGTCGCAGGAGGCGCCAAGGCGCTTCAATTGCTCGACGATCGCGCCGCCCGACTCCGCCTTCCAGGCCCAGACGCGCTCCAGGAACTTCTCGCGGCCAAGCGCGCGGCGATGCTCCTGGCGCTCCATGAGCTGGCGCTCGACGACCATCTGCGTCGCGATGCCGGCGTGGTCCGTGCCGGGCTGCCAGAGCACGTCCTTGCCCTGCATGCGCGCGTGGCGGGCGAGAATGTCCTGCAGCGTGTTGTTGAGCGCATGACCCATGTGCAGATTGCCGGTGACGTTCGGCGGCGGGATCACAATGGAATAGGGTGCGGCGGCGGCGCGCTCCGGACGGCCGGCGCGAAAGGCGCCCGCGCTTTCCCAATTCTCTCGGATTCGTCGCTCGATCGCGGCTGGGTCGAAGGTCTTTTCCATTGTGCTGCTAGAAGGTTCCTGCCGTCGGCGCGGCTTGTCCGGCTCAAGGTCAAGGCCGCTATTGGCATGGTTTATAGCGCAAGTCGAACGAGATAGGCCGCGGGTGAGCGCGCTTTTCCTTGCCGGGCTCGGAGACGGGGAATCGCGCCAAGCTCAAGGGGCTAGTCAAATGCTGGCCAGAAGATGAGGCGTCTGCTGCGGGGTTCACTTAAGGTATTTTACCTATCTGGCATAATTGTGTCGAAGTTGTGGAGGTTCTTAGTTTTGTCGAAATTTCCCCCGTGCAAACAAGGACTGTGTCTTTTGGGTCACACCTCAAGAATATTTCTCTGTGTGGATTGCAATTGTCTTCGGCGAGCTGATACTCCTTGTATCGCTGTGACGGCCTGAGACGCCGCCGACGGCGGAACAAGGCGACGCGGGACAGCGTGCTGAACGAGGAGCCTTCGATGGGCAAGCTCATCACCAATCTGGCTTTCATCACAATGATTTCGACACCCGCCATTGCGATGGCCAAGGCTACGCATTCTCCGGAAGTCGGCGTCGGCATCCTAGGGGCCGCGCTCGCGGCCGGGGTGGTTCAGGTCTTTTTTTGAGCCTTTGAGAGCGCGACGCGCCTTTCGGGACGGCGCGCGCTTTTGCCTCTAACGGAATCTTCGAGAGGACTTAGTTTCTAGCAGCGGGCCGGAGACGCGCGCGTTGACTTCCCCGACCCGGCCCCCTAAAAGCCGAGCCAACCTCGTCTAGCCGCTCTTGAGAAGCGGCGGACCCACGTCCGGCGGCGCGTTGCGCTCCCGGGCGCTTTTGCGTTTGGCTGAACTGACGGCCGGCCCTTCCGGGCCATCGGGAGAAAACGATGTTCGAGAGCCTTTCCGACAAGCTCTCCGGCATATTCGACAAGCTCACGCGGCGCGGCGCCCTTTCCGAGGCCGACGTCGCCGAGGCGTTGCGCGAGGTGCGCCGAGCGCTGCTCGACGCCGACGTGGCGCTCGACGTGGCGCGCGCTTTCTCCGAGAAGGCGCAGGAGCGCGCTGTCGGCGCCAATATCGTCAAGTCGATCTCGCCTGGCCAGATGGTCATCAAGATCGTCAATGACGTGCTAGTCGAGACCCTGGGCGAGACGGCGGAGCCGATCTCTCTCGACGCCAATCCGCCCGTCGCCATCATGATGGTCGGCCTGCAGGGCGCGGGCAAGACGACGACGACCGCCAAGATCGCCAAGCGCCTGAAAGAGCGCGAGAAGAAGCGCGTGCTGATGGCCTCGCTCGACGTGAAGCGTCCGGCGGCGCAGGAGCAGCTTGCCGTGCTCGGTCGCCAGGTCGGCGTCGACACGCTCCCCATCATGGGAGGCCAGACGCCCGTGCAGATCGCGCGGCGCGCGATGGAGTCGGCGCGCAAGGAAGGCTACGACGTGGTGCTGCTCGACACGGCCGGACGCACCCATATCGACGAACCGCTGATGCAGGAGATGGTGGACATCAAGTCCTACGCCAGCCCGCATGAGATTCTGCTCGTCGCCGACGCCCTGACCGGTCAGGACGCGGTCAATCTCGCCAAGAATTTCGATCAGCGCGTCGGCGTCACCGGCATTGTGCTGACGCGCATGGACGGCGACGGACGCGGCGGCGCGGCGCTCTCGATGCGCTTCGTCACCGGCAAGCCGATCAAGCTCATCGCGACGGGCGAGAAGATGGACGCGCTGGACGAGTTTTCGCCCAAGCGCATCGCAGACCGCATCCTCGGCATGGGCGACATCGTCGCGCTCGTCGAGAAGGCCGCCGCGGCGATCGACCAGCAAGAGGCGATGCGCGCTGCCGAGCGCATGGCCAAAGGCAAGTTCGATCTGCAGGACCTTTCCGATCAGCTCGGCATGGCCGAAAAAATGGGCGGCCTGGGCGGCATGATGAGCCTTCTGCCCGGCGTCGCCAAGATGAAGGATCAGCTCGCCTCGGCGAAGATGGACGACAAGTCGATCAAGCGCATGCGCGGGATCATCTTCTCGATGACGCCGAAGGAACGGCGCAACCCCGATATCCTCAAGGCCTCGCGCAAGAAGCGCATCGCCGCCGGCGCCGGCGTCAAGGTCGAGGAGGTCAACAAGCTGTTGAAGCAGCACCGCACGATGTCCGACGTGATGAAGGCGATGGGCGGCATGAAGCGCGGCGGCGGCGGCATGATGGGCAAGGCCGCGCAGATGATGGGCCTTGGCAATCTGCCGACGCCCTCGCCGGAGGAGATCGCCAGATTGCAAAAGCAACTGGGCGGCGGCGCGCTGCCGCCCGCGCCGGGCGGGCTCCCCGAGGCGCCGCCCAAGGAATTGTTCGCTCCAAAGCCCGGCGCTTTGCCTGGGCTTGGCGGCGGCGGAGGTCTCTTCGGCGGGCTCAACCCGTTCGGGAAGAAGAAGTGACGGGGAGTGAGTGGCGAATAGGGAATAGCGAATAGGAAGACAGTTTCCACTCGCTATTCGCTATTCGCTATTCGCTCCTCCCAAAGGCAAAGGAAAGCACAGATGTCTCTCAAAATTCGTCTCTCCCGCGGCGGCGCCAAGAAGCGTCCCTTCTATAGCGTCGTCGTCGCCGATTCGCGCTCCCCGCGCGACGGCCGCTTCATCGAGAAGCTCGGCACCTTCGATCCGCTGCGCCCGAAGGACGCGACGGACCGTCTCGTGCTCGACGCCGAAAAAGCGCAGGCGTGGATCGCCAAGGGCGCGCAGCCGACCGATCGCGTCGCGCGGCTGCTGGAAGGCGTCGGCGTCGGCAAGCGCGAGGCGCGCAGCAATCCGCAAAAGGCCCAGCCCAAGAAGAAGGCCCAAGAGCGCGCCGCCGCGGCGGCTGCGGCTTCCGCCGAAGCGGCGGCCTGACGCAAGGGCGCGCGAGCCCTCTCCCCGCGTGCGGGGGGAGGCTTAGGGTGCGGGACGAAGGGCCGGGGGTTTAACGAATAATTCTCAGGCGTAAGAAAGGGTCGTGGCGCGATGTACCTAGATACGCCGGAGAATCGAGAGCTCGACGCTTTTCTGGCTTCCTTGCGCGCTCCCGCGATCCTGCTGCATCGCCCCTACCCTCCTGTGGGACTGCCGAAGGTTCGAAGCCGTTTGGGCGGCTTGCCCTGCCTCCCCGACGGAGTCGACTGGCCCATAGGCGAAGGTTACGAAGGCGCGACACCTTTGCATTTTCTCGCGCAGATCGACTGTTCCGAACTGCCTCCGATCGACGCCCGATTGCCAAAATCTGGCATGCTGTTTTTCTTCGCGCGCGACGATGAGGAGCAGATTTGGGGCCAAACTGATGACCCGGCGGCTGACGGACGCGTCATTTTTGCGCCGGACGCGGAGCTCTGTAATAGTGAGAGACCTGCTCCGATAGACTTACCTCCCATCCGCGATGCTTGCGGAGGAGGATATGATCGTCCTTGGCTTTTGCCTGGCGAAATCGGAACAGCGATTCATTGGGCTTGGCCGCTTGTCGCCCTGCCGCTGGACACCTGGCCAGATTCCTCCGCCTTGGACCATCGTTTTGGCGCGACATTCCAGCGGAGGGTGAACATTTTGCGCACAGCCGCGCTGTTGATGGCGACCGAAACGCCGACCTGCTCGAAGGACAGTCCGGATTGGGAAGCAAAAAGCCTCCCCTACAGACCGCAAGTGCACCCGATTCATGGCTCGCAATTCCCGCCGGTCGGAATCTTCATCGAACGAACGGCCCGGCTAATTTACGGGTACCTGATTGAGCGGACGAAGGGCGAAACCTCTAGTGTCGCGGGGGTAATCCATGAGGCGCAGCGCTGGATGGCTTTCGGAAAGGACACATTCAGCTCGATCGTGCCGCCGCAGCGCGTGGAAAATTTCGCGGATTGGATCGCCTCACTCTCGATTGCGCGCCCGGATGATCCGCACCGCTCGACATCGCCTTCGGCCTCCTACAACGCATGGTTCAATTCGCCGTTGGCGAGTCTCCGAAGAGAAATGGGCCGCTTGCTCTCCTTTGCGCGTCCAGTTGGTCTGCACAGCTCAACGACGCATTCGGCCGCCTACAGCGCGTGGTTCGACTCGCCGCTGGTGAGCCTCCGCAGAGAAATGGGCCGCTTGCTCACCATCGCAGCGGAGGAGACGATACGCGCCGCCGCAACGCGTCCTTCTATCGCCGAAGCGCTCACTTCACGTTTCTTCGACTGCATGGAAACTGAATTCCTTGAAGTGTACCAGGGGAAGAGCCTCGATAACGCGGCGAAGTGCTCCCATTGGCATTTCGAACCGCGTTTCCATCAAATGTTGGGCCATGCTCCGTCGAGTCAGCGCGCTATGCGAACTGACGCAAAAACCGTCTGTCTGTTGCAACTTGCGACCGACTGCGGTGCGGGAATGAGTTTCGGCGACATGGGCGAGGCCACGTTTTGGATCAAGGAAGAGGACTTGATCGAACGACGCTTCGATCGGGCTTGGGTAGCGCTGGAAGGACACTAGCCAGCCATTATATCGGGAAATGCCGTTCATGACGTTGTAAGAAGCCTGCCAACCATGCACGTCCTCGCCGGCCTCAGCCTCCTCGTCTGGCTCTATCTTCTCGCCTTTCGGGGGAGCTTCTGGCGCCTCACCGAAAGAGAGCGCGATCTCGCGTCTCCTGACGCGCGCAAGCCGAAGGGCCTGCGCGTCACGGCGATCACGCCAGCGCGCGACGAAGCGCAAGTCATCGAGAAGAGCCTGTCCTCGCTACTTGCGCAGCGTTTCGGCGGCGCTTTCGACATTTTGCTCGTCGACGACCAGAGCGCCGACGGCACGGCTGACCTCGCCCGCGCCTGCGCAGAAAGGCTCGGCGCCGCCGATCATCTCAGCGTGCTCAGGACGGCGGGACCGGCAAGCGGCTGGACGGGCAAGCTTTCGGCGATGAACATGGGTCTGGCGCATGTCGCGGCGCGCGGCCCGCTTCCCGATTTTCTGCTCTTTTGCGACGCCGATATCGCCCTTGCGCCTGACGTTCTGGACCGTCTCGTCACCGGCGCTCTCGCGCGCGACGCAGTCCTCGTCTCGCTCATGGCGCGGCTGCGCTGCGAGAGCGCGGCCGAACGCTGGTTCGTTCCCGCCTTCGTGTTCTTCTTCCAGATGCTCTATCCCTTCGCCTGGGTGAATGATCCGAAGCGGAAAACGGCCGCAGCGGCGGGCGGCGTGATGCTCGTGCGTCCGCAGGCTCTGATTCGAGCCGGCGGGTTCGAGGCGATACGCGACGCCTTGATCGACGATTGCGCGCTCGGCGCGCTAATGAAGAAAGAGGGGCCGATCTGGCTGGGCCTCGCCGAAGGCGCTTGCAGCCTTCGCGCCTATCCGGAATTCAAGGACATAGAAGCGATGGTCGTGCGCTCCGCTTTCGCCGAGCTGCGCTATTCCCCTCTGCGGCTGATTGGCGCGGTCGTCGGCATGGGCGTCGTCTATTTCGCGCCGCCGCTTATTCTCCTCCTGGGTGAGCCCTTGGCGCAGGCTATGGCCTTGGCCGCCTATGCGCTCATGACTGCGGCCTTCATGCCGATTCTGCGCGACTATGGCGTCTCGCGCATCTCAGCTCTCGCCTTGCCGGGCGTCGCCGCCTGCTATACGTGGTTCACGATCGAGTCGGCGTTGAAGTTTTGGAGAGGCGAGGGCGGTTTCTGGAAGGGGCGGCTCCAGGCGCCGACAAATAGGGCCGTTGAGCGATGACGAGCGCAAATACGATCGAAATCGCCCAGACCGCTTCCGGCAAGACGCATCGCGACGAGAATTTTCCCGTCGCTTCGGTTCTGATCGCGCCGCGTTTTCGCGCGCCGATTCTCGCCTTCTATAATTTCGTGCGCGCGGCCGACGACATCTCCGACCATGCGTCGCTGACGCCGCAAGAAAAGCTCGCGCTGCTCGATCGGCTCGAGGCGGCGCTCTTAGGGCGCGGGCCGGATGAAGAGCCGGCGCGGGCCTTGCGCGAGGAGCTCGACCGGCGATCGCTTTCTCCGCAGCACGCCTGCGATCTCGTGACCGCGTTCCGCCGCGACGTGACGCAATTGCGTTATCGCGACTGGGACGATCTCATCGACTATTGCCGCTATTCGGCTATGCCGGTCGGTCGCTTCGTGCTCGACGCGCATGGCGAGGACGCCGCCGCGACTTGGCCCGCCAATGACGCGCTCTGCGCGGCGTTGCAGATCATCAACCACCTTCAGGACTGCGGCAAGGATTACCGCAATCTCGATCGCGTCTATCTCCCGCAGGATACGCTCAGCGAGTGTGGCGCGAGCGTCGAGACGCTCGGCGAGGCGAAAGCCCCGGCGCCTTTGCGCAGCGCCTTGCAACGGCTCGCCTCGCGCACGGATGATTTGCTGAAGGAAGCGCGGCCCTTTGCCGACCGCATTCAAAATCTGCGGCTGGCGATGGAGGTCGGCGCGATACAAAACCTCGCCGAAAAGCTCACCGACCGCCTGCTCGTCGCCGACCCGCTGAGCGAAAAAGTGCATGCGGGCAAGTCGGCGTTCCTGCTGGCGAGCGCGCGAGGGGCGGCCTTGGTGGTGCTGCGGCGGCTGATGCGCGGAAAGCTTGGAGTCCTCTCGTGAGCGCCGTCGAGCTTCCCAACGCGGTCGATCGTCCTCCGCAGGCCGTCGCCAAGAAGAGCAATTTCTATCTGGCGATGCGCATACTGGAGCCGGCGCGGCGCGACGCGATGTATGCGATCTACGGCTTCTGCCGCGCCGTCGACGACATCGCCGACGACGAGGGCGATCCGGTCGAGCGTCGGCGCCAACTGGACGCTTGGCGCAGGGCGATCGCCGATCTCTTTTCGGGGCGCGTCGATCCGCTTTGCGCCGAGGTCGCTGAGCCGACGCAACGTTTCGGCCTGGAGCGCGCCGATTTCGAGGCCGTGATCGACGGCATGCAGATGGATGTCGACGAGGACATTCGCGCGCCGGACTGGGCCAAGCTCGATCTTTATTGCGAGCGCGTCGCGAGCGCGGTCGGCAGGCTTTCTCTGCGCGCCTTCGGCTATGCGCCCGCGACGACGCCGCCTGGCGCGCTCTCTGAGGACGCGAAAGCGCTCGCGCATCATCTGGGGCGCGCGCTGCAGCTCACGAATATCTTGCGCGATCTCGACGAGGATTGCGCGCGCGGGAGGCTGTATCTGCCGCGCGAGGCGCTGTTGGCGGCGGGGATCGCCGATTTCTCGCCCGCGTCGGTTCTCGCGCATCCGGCGCTGGGTCAGGTCTGCGCCGAGGTCGCGGCGCGCGCGCGGGCGCATTTCGACGTGTCTTGGAATATCCTCGGCAAGGGCCCGGGACACGCCGTCAAGGCGCCGGCTTTAATGGCCGCCGCCTATGGCTCGATCCTCGATCGGCTGCTCGCGCGCGGCTTCGCCCCGCCGCGCGGGCGCGTCAGCGCGTCAAAAGTAAGAGTGCTGCTCGCGCTGCTGCGCTACGCCTTTGTTTGAGGCGGGATCCCGCGCTTCGGTCGGAAAACAAGGGGGTTCTCGATCGACGTGGAGGTCATTGCAATTCGGCGAGCGGGACAATTGAGGCGCGACCGGTCGGCGACGCTCCCTCTCCCCGCCAGCGGGGAGAGGGCAGGGGTGAGGGGCATGGTTGTTTCAAGACTCAATGAGAAATGGCGCGAGCGAACATCGCCCCTGCAACGCGTTCGCGAATTCTCCAAGCCCCTCACCCTAACCCTCTCCCCGAAATCGGGGAGAGGGAAGGGGACGGCGCTTCACCGCAGCCCGTAACGCTTGGCGATATAGTCGTCGACGATCTTCACGAAATCCGCCGCGATGCCTTCGCCGCGCAAGGTCATGGCCTTCTCGCCGTCGATGAAGACGGGCGCGGCGGGCGTCTCGCCCGTGCCCGGTAGTGAAATGCCGATATCGGCGTGCTTCGACTCACCCGGTCCGTTGACGATGCATCCCATCACCGCGACGTTCAGGTTTTCGACGCCGGGATATTGCGCGCGCCAATGCGGCATGCGCTCGCGGATATGCGCCTGAATGTCGCGCGCCAGCTCCTGGAAGACGGTCGAGGTCGTGCGCCCGCAGCCCGGGCAGGCCGCAACGAGCGGCACGAAGGCGCGAAAGCCCATGGACTGCAGGATTTCCTGCGCGACCTGCACCTCGAGCGTGCGGTCGCCGCCGGGCTCTGGCGTGAGCGAGACGCGGATCGTGTCGCCGATGCCGTCCTGCAGGAGCACGCCCAGCGCCGCGGAGGAGGCGACGACGCCTTTCGATCCCATGCCGGCCTCGGTGAGGCCGAGATGCAGCGCGTAATCGCTGCGCGCCGCGAGCATGCGATAGACGGAGATGAGATCCTGCACGGCCGAGACCTTGGCCGAGATGACGATCTTCTCGCGCTTCAACCCGATCTCCTCGGCGCGCTGCGCCGACAGCAGCGCCGAGCGCGCCATCGCCTCGCGCATGACGGCGCGCGCGTCGAGAGGCGCGGGCGAGGCGTGGTTGATGTCCATCAGCTCGGTCAAGAGCGCCTGGTCGAGCGAGCCCCAATTGGCGCCGATCCGCACCGCCTTGTCGTGGCGGATCGCCATCTCGACGATGGCGCCGAACTGTTTGTCCTTCTTCTCCTTGAAGCCGACATTGCCCGGATTGATCCGGTATTTGTCGAGCGCCTCGGCGCAGGCGGGATGGTCCTTGAGAAGCTTATGGCCGATGTAATGGAAATCGCCGATGAGCGGGACCGCGACGCCCAGTTTATCGAGCTTCTCGCGGATGTGCGGCACTGCGGCGGCGGCTTCGTCGCGGTCGACAGTGACGCGCACGAGCTCCGAGCCGGCGCGCGCGAGCGCCGCAACTTGAGCGACCGTCGAGCCGACGTCGGCGGTGTCCGTATTCGTCATCGCCTGCACGACGATCGGCGCGCCGCCGCCGAGCGTCACCGCGCCCTTTCCGGCGCCGATCGTCACCGCGCAGGTTTGCCGGCGCGGGGCGGGCTCGGCCGGGATGGGCGCGGGCAGGGAGGTCGGATTGTCCAGCATCGCCTCTCTCATCATGGTCTCGAGCGTGCGAAAGCCGTTTCCGATTTTTCGCATCGCGCTCTGTGATTTTTCGGGCCTTGGTGGGCCGCTTCAAGGGTAAGGTCAAGCGCCGCGGCGCGAGGTCCTTGGCGGGGCCGGGCCGGGGCGCGCCGCCCACGCCCCTATCGGCTATTTAAATCAATAAATTGACTGGAATGACGCGCGCGTCCGGGAGGCCGCCTTCCCCGGGGCTTATCAAACTGGCCGCGTGACGCTAGGAAGGGGCTGCGGCGTTTCTGTTGACATCGAATCTCCGCTTCGCTGCGTCGGCGCGTCCGACGACGGATCGGAGCCCCGCTCGAAATCGAAAGGCGATACACCCGTGTCTTATAGTCAGCAGTCCGCTCGCACGCCTCTCGCCGACGCCGTGCGCTTCCTCGGCCAATGGGCGAGGAACCCTTTCCTCATGGGGGCCGTGGCGCCGTCGGGTCCGGCCCTCGCCAAGGCGATGGCGAATTGCGTCGATCCGGAGCGCGAAGGGCCCGTGGTCGAGCTTGGACCTGGGACCGGTCCCGTCACGCAAGCCCTGCTGGCTCGCGTGCCGCGCGAACGGCTGCTGCTCGTCGAATATGAAGCGAAGTTCTGCGATCTCCTTGCGACGCGCTACCCGGGCGTGAAGATTCTGCAGGGCGACGCCTATGATTTGAAGAAAACCCTCGAGGGGCATCTTTCGGGACCGCCGGCCGCGATCGTCTCGAGCCTGCCGCTCTTGGTGCGTCCAGAAGGCGATCGCGTCCGCTTGCTGGCGCAGGCCTTCGAGCTGATGGGGCCAGAAGGCGTCATGATCCAGTTTACCTATGGCGCCACCTCGCCCATTCCCTTGGACGCCCCGGAGCTCGAAGGCGCCTTCGTCGCCAAAGGCTCGGCGCCGATCCTGCTCAACTTTCCGCCCGCGCGCGTCTGGCGCTTTTTGCGCGAGACGCGGCCGGCATGACGGCGCGCGACGCGCTCATCGTCGCGCTCGACGTCGAAACCGTCGATGCCGCGCGCGCCCTCGTCGAGGCGCTCGGGGATAGCGTCGGCTTCTATAAGATCGGCCTGGAGCTCGCCTTCGCCGGCGGGCTCGAACTCGCGCAGGAGCTGAAAGACTCCGGCAAACGGGTCTTCCTCGATTTGAAGCTCCACGACATTGGGGCGACGGTCGAACGCGCGACGCGTCAGATCGCAAGGCGCAACGTCGATTTTCTCACCGTGCACGGCTATGAGCAGACGATGCGCGCTGCGCGCGAAGGCGCAGGCGAAAGCGGCCTGCGCATCCTCGCGGTGACGGTCCTCACCTCTTACGACGACGCCGATTTGCGCAAGGCGGGATATGCGCAAGGCGTTACGGCGACCGTCGCGAGCCGGGCGACGATCGCGCGAGAGGCTGGCGTCGCGGGGCTCATTCTCTCGCCGATGGAGCTTTCCGCTATTCGCCCGCTGGTCGGACCGCAGATGCTTCTCGTCACGCCTGGCGTGCGCCCGCATGGCGGCGCGTCAAACGATCAGAAACGCGTCGCCTCACCGGGCGAGGCCATCGGCGCTGGCGCGGATCATCTCGTTGTCGGGCGGCCGATCACGCGCGCCGAGCACCCGCGCAAGGCCGCCGAGGCGATCGTCGCGGAGATCCAAGAGGCCTTGGGGCGTCGCGTCACCTGAATTCGAATTCCGACGCTTCGATCGACATCATGCCAACGGCCGTACGGAGATCGATGCGTAGCGGAAAGACGACTCTGGCGGTGGCAAGCGGCGCAAGCCAGACGCTGATCTCGCGATTATCGGCCATGAATTTCGTCGACTGGCTGTCGGGGCGATGGCCCGAGATCGGATAGTAGCGCGCGCTGCAGACCGACACCGGACCCGCGTAGCCTCGCATGCGCACGCTGCGCGTCTCGACATAGGACAGACGCACGTCAAAGCGCGCAATGCCGTCGAACACGGGTATGGTCCGATTGCAGGCTGAGGGCCCGATGAGCTGCTCGCCGGCCGGAACGGCCATGATCAGCGCGCTTACGGGATCGAAGACGCGTCGTTTCTGCTCGTCGGTCACCGGCAGCCGCACCGCCGCATCCCACGGCGGGGGATTGACCTCGACCTGGCGCACCGATTTGTCGGCGAGCGCCATGCGCACCGTCCGCATCTCGCTTGCGCTATTGGCGATGGTGTGGGCGAAAGTTGTGGGGCTGGGGCCGTCTGGGGCGAACTTGCCGGTCGCGGTGGCGGCGCCCCTCGTGCTGTTCACGAGCGTGGCGAGGCCGGATGTGCGCATGCCGATCTCGAGCTTATAGGCGCGCGAGTCGAGGACGCCGTTCGCGGAAGCCGTGCCGATCGGCATGCCCATCAGGCTGAGGCCGTATATGGCCCGAAAGTTCTCTGCCTTTGACGCCTGAGTCATGAGGGCCATCGCGAGGATGAGGGGAGGGAGAAGCCTTAAGCGCCGCCACGCGCGGAGACAGGCGTGGCGGGCCAGGGGCAGGCGGAGCGACGCCAGCGGCGCGCCGGCGGCCGCACCCTGCGCGAGCCAAGCGCCATGGCGCGGCGTCGCCATCCGCCGCAGAGAGGTCAGGCGCATTCCTGGAAGCCGCCGTCCGCGAAAATGCGCCAGGAGCGCAGTCCCGCTTTCGCCATGACGATTCGCCCGTCCTTCGCGAGCGTGACGAGGTGTCTGAAGATCAGCGGATTGCGCCAGGAGAACGGCTTCGCCGGATCGCACACCGCGTGATATTCGTCGCTGTCAGGGTCCTCCATCAGCAGCGTGCCGATGCGATCGGGGCGATATTGCTGGGAAAGCCCGCGATCCTCTTTCCAGTCACAATAATAATCGCGGCACACTTGCGGCCGCGAGTGGTAGACGCCGCAGCCCCCGTTGGAAAGGCAGTTCGCGCACATGACGCCGGCGTGTTTCGGGAACTCGTCGATTTCCAGCACCTTGCAGCAAAAGGAGCAGGAGCCGCAGTCCTTTCCAGGGATGTCGAGCATGACTGTTTTCCTACACACACGCCGCTTCGACGGGTCGAATCGGATTTCTCCTATTGTGCCGACAATGGGCCGGGAAGCAATATAGACTCTCCCGCGCGAGGCGCGGATAAGCCCAAGAACGCCGGAGAAGCCTGATGTCGCACAACGCCGTCGATCCCGAAAAACTGTTTGTCTCGACGGAATGGCTTGCGGAGCGCCTCGAACAGCCGGATCTGCGCATTTTTGACGCCTCCTGGCATATGCCCAACGCCGGCCGGAACGCGCGCGCCGAATATCTCGAAGGGCACATCCCCGGCGCCGTCTTTTTCGACATCGACGGCGTCGCCGACCACTCGACCGATCTGCCGCATATGCTCCCCGATCCGGTCGCTTTTGCGGCCGCGATGAGCGAGATGGGCTTTGGCTCCGGCATGCGCGCCGTCGTCTATGACAGCCTCGGCCTCTTCTCGGCGCCCCGCCTATGGTGGACGCTACGGGTTTTCGGCTGCTCGGAGGTTGCAGTTCTCGCGGGCGGCCTGCCGAAATGGATCGCCGAGGGGCGGCCCTTGCAGCAACGCGAGACGCCGAGGCCGAAGGCCCATTTCACGGCGCGCCTCGACCATGCCCTCGTCGCCGATGCGCGCGACGTGCTGGCGGCGCTCGAGAGCCGATCCGCCGAGGTCGTGGACGTGCGCTCGGCGGAGCGGTTCAAGGGCTTGGCGGCGGAGCCGCGGGCAGGCCTGCGTTCCGGCCATATGCCGGGCGCGCGCAATCTCCCGTGGAACGGGCTTGTCGAGAAGGGCGCGCTCAAGGATCGGGAAGCGCTCGAGGCCGAATTCGCGGCCGCCGGCTTCGACCCCAACGGCAAAGTCATCGCGAGCTGCGGCTCGGGGCTCAGCGCCGCGATCTTAAGTCTCGCGCTCGCGGCCTGCGGCCATGGCGCGGCGACCGTCTATGACGGGTCCTGGTCGGAATGGGGAGCGCGCGCCGACCTCCCCGTTGTTTCCGGCGATTGAGTCCGCTGGGTTATTCAGGTCGGCGCCGGCATCTTGGGCAGCGAACCCGTCCTGTTGGGCGCGCCTGGCGCCGAAACTTTGACCATAGCGTAACAGTTCGGCAAGTGGTATGAGCCCCGAGGCTTCGGGCGCCGCCGCATTGGGACGCTAGAGCCGAGCGCGAGCAGGATGAGGTGGAATGAAGAAAGTCGAGGCGATCATTAAGCCGTTCAAGCTCGATGAAGTGAAGGAAGCCTTGCAGGCTGCCGGGCTGCAAGGAATCACGGTCACCGAGGCAAAGGGCTTTGGTCGTCAGAAGGGTCACACCGAATTGTACCGCGGCGCGGAATATGTCGTCGATTTCCTTCCCAAGGTGAAAATCGAGATTGTCCTTGCGGACGAGGCAGTCGAGCGCGCGGTCGAGGCCATTCGCAAGGCCGCGCAGACGGGCCGCATCGGAGACGGCAAGATTTTCGTCTCCAATGTCGAAGGCGCGATCCGGATCCGCACGGGCGAGACCGGAACGGACGCGCTCTAGCGCGGCTACCCTTAGCAATCGACCAATCGACATCGCGACTTCGCGCGCTCTGACCAAAACTTCGGGGAAAGAGAGAAGAGGGTTCATCGACATGAGCACCGCAAACGACGTCATCAAGCAGATCAAAGACAACGACATTAAATATGTCGATTTCCGCTTCACCGACCCGCGCGGCAAGTGGCAGCATGTGACTTTCGACGTTTCCGTCCTCGACGCCGACGCGCTGAACGAGGGGATCGCCTTCGACGGCTCCTCGATCGCCGGCTGGAAGGCGATCAACGAGTCCGACATGCTGCTCATGCCGGATTTCGACACTGCGACGCAGGACCCCTTCTTCGCTGCTGCGACGCTCGTGCTCGTCTGCGACGTCGTCGAGCCGACCACCGGCCATCGCTATAACCGCGATCCGCGCGGCATCGCCCGCAAGGCCGAGGACTATCTGAAGTCGACCGGCATTGGCGACGTCGCCTATTTCGGCCCCGAGGCCGAATTCTTCGTCTTCGACGACGTGCGCTTCTCCGCCGATCCCTACAACACCGGCTTCACCGTCGACTCGACGGAGCTCCCGAGCAATTCCGACACGGCCTATGAGGGCGGCAACCTCGGCCACCGCGTGCGCACCAAGGGCGGCTATTTCCCGGTTCCGCCGGTCGACTCGGCGCAGGACATGCGCGGCGAGATGCTCGCGGCGATGGCGCAGATGGGCGTCGCGGTGGAAAAGCACCACCATGAGGTCGCTTCCGCGCAGCACGAGCTGGGCCTGAAGTTCGCCTCCCTGGTCACGGTCGCCGACCACCTGCAGATCTACAAATATGCGATCCATCAGGTCGCCAATTCCTACGGCAAGTCGGCGACCTTCATGCCGAAGCCGGTTTACGGCGACAACGGCTCGGGCATGCACGTGCATCAGTCGATCTGGAAGGGCGGCAAGCCGGTGATGGCCGGCGACAAATACGCCGGGCTCAGCCAGGAGTGCCTGTGGTATATCGGCGGCATCATCAAGCACGCCAAGGCGCTCAACGCCTTCACCAATCCCTCGACGAACTCCTACAAGCGTCTCGTCCCGGGCTTTGAGGCGCCGGTGCTGCTCGCCTATTCGTCGCGCAACCGTTCGGCCTCTTGCCGTATCCCCTATGTGACGAGCCCGAAGGCGAAGCGCATCGAGGTGCGTTTCCCCGATCCGACCGCGAATCCCTATCTCGCCTTCGCGGCGATGCTGATGGCCGGTCTCGACGGCATCCTGAACAAGATCGATCCGGGCCAGCCGGCCGACAAGGACCTCTACGACCTGCCGCCGGAAGAGCTGAAGGCGATCCCGACGGTTTGCGGCTCGCTGCGCGAGGCGTTGGACAGCCTGAAGGCCGACCACGACTTCCTCACCAAGGGCGACGTGTTCAGCAAGGACTTCATCGAGAGCTACATCGACCTGAAGTATCAGGACGTCTATCGCTTCGAGATGGCGCCGCATCCGGTCGAGTACGACATGTATTACAGCTACTGAGGCCTAGCTTCAGATCTGGCAAACGCGAAAGGCGGCCCGCAAGGCCGCCTTTTTTGCCTTTGAATCTCCGACCGCTATTCAGTCTCGGCGCGGCCGCTCGAGCGTGAAGGACTCGAAAGGCGTCATCATGCCGCCGGGACCCCTCACGTCGTAATAGACGACGCGCATGCGCGTCAGGCCGCCAGGCTCGGCGCCCGGGTCGACGGTGAAAGCCGCAAATCCATAGGCGTGGCCGGCGTTGCGCACGGCCGACCAAGGCGCGCCTTCCATCACATAGACCGGCAGCCTCTTCCCCGTCGTGGGGTCCGGCGCGCCGACGGAGACAATCACCCGGCAGGCCGGAGGATCGAAAAGCAGCGTGTTGGACGGCGCCGATGTTCCGCCGCCGCCGATCACCATATGGACGGCGCCCTGGCTGGTGTCCACCACATCGGTCGTAAGGCTCGCGGGCTTTGGCGTGAGGGTGCGGTTCTCCTCACGACCGCGTAGGGGATGAGAGCGCTCGTAATGGTGCTCGTGACCGCAAACCACCAGATCGACATTGTATTTATCGAACAACGGCAGCCATTCCTCGCGCACGCCGAGGTCCGCGCCATTGAATTTGTCGGCGGTGGAGATCGCCACTTGGTGCATGCAGACGACGATCCAGTCGATGTCGCGGTTGGCGCGCGTCTCCGCGAGCTCCTGCTCGAGCCAGGCTTTCTGCGCCCCCAGGGAATAGCCGCGCACATAGGAATTTCCGCCGTCCTGGTATGCGATGTCGTCGTTGGCGAGGCTGATCACGCGGACCGAGCCCGCCGTGAAAGCATACCAGAGACCGCGGGTCAGATCGGTTTGGCCAGCGGCGTCGGGCAGCGAGAAATAGGTTTGATAAGCCCGGTAGCCGATCGGTCCATTGCCGAGCTCGTTCTCATGGTTGCCCGCGCAAGGCATCCAGGGGCGGTTGCGGGCGCTGCGTGAGTTGTTCTCCCAAAAATCCCACCAGCTCCGCACCCGATCTTCGGCGATGTTGGCGTAGCAGAGATCGCCATTGAGCAGATGGAAAAGCGGCTGGATGCGCTCGACCCCGAGGGTGGCGTCGGCGGCGGCTGGCGAACCGAGATTGTCGTTGACGAAAATCTTGCGGGGAGGCGCAGCGCCGTCAGCCAGCGTGAGCTCCCTGCCGAGGGTCGGGGTGCCCTGATCGCCAAAACTGGTGAAGGTGAAAGCGGAACGCCCGCGTGGCGCGGTGCGGAAGGTCGAGAACGCGGGCTCCGCGCCGTCGTGCAGCGCGGCGTAAAGATAGGCCGTGTCGGGACTCAGGGCGCGCAGCCGTGCGTGATAGACGAATATCCTCCGGTTCGACTTGCCGTCGGTGTAGTCGGCTTGTTCCGCCGGCGCCACTTGTTGGAGCTTGCCGTCGGCGGCGCCGAGAAGGACCCGCGCGTTTCGGACGGGCGCCAGGCTGTGCCAGGAGAGCACCATTTCCGTGGATGCGTCGGCGCCAAATTGCAGATGCAGTCCACAGACCGCCTCCAGCGCCGGAGCGCCCCCGCTCGCCTTTTGTGTCGCAGGTGGAAAAGCCTCAGCCTGGACGGAGGAGACGAACAACGCGAGCGCGACGGGCGACATCCCCGCGGCCTGGATCAGAAATCGGCGCGAGGGTTCGGTTTTGTCGTTCACGATCGGCGCGCTCTCTCAGGCTGGGACAATCAAGAAGGAGAACCGTTTGGGGGAGTTCGGCGACGCCGCAATGACATGAGATCACGCTGAGACTTAGCGGAATCGCTCAAACGCGGATAAGGCGATCGATTCTAAAATCTTAGAGCGCGATTCGTGCGAAAAACCGGTTTTCACCTTTTCGCAAGCGACACGCGCTTGCGGTCCGGCCGATCGCCGGGGACGGGCGCCGCCGGCGATCTTTCAGAACCGGGCATTGACAGTTCTTAGCCGGGCGCGAGTTTCGTAAGTGGTTCTTGTCGAGAGGCGAGTCGGTCGCGACGAGAGTCCTCGGGTGTTCGCTCGGCTCGCTGTTAGCATGATTGTGGAGGGGATGATGACAGTCAGAAGCTTAAAATTTCTTCTGGCGGCGACTGCGCTCGGCGTGGGAGCGCTTGTTTATTCCGGTCAGGCCGACGCCGGGGTCAGGGGCTGCGGCTGGCGCGCGCACCACGGCAGTCACCATGCTTGGCGCAAGAGCTGGCGTCGGGCGCATCGCGACGATTGCGTCGTGGCCTCTGACGACGACGTCTCGCCCCGCCGCGCCTATCGCGACGACGACGTCGTCGCGTCCGACTGCGACGTGGCTCCCCGCCGCGTCGCTTACGAAGACTGCGTGGCGTCCTCTGCCTGCGACCCCCGCGACGGTTGCCGCGGCAGCTGCATCGTAGCCTCCGACTATGTCGCGCCGCCGGCCTATGAGCCGGTCTATTACGCCGCGCCTGTCGTCTATGTCGCCCCAGTAGTCGAAGTCCAACCCGTGATCTATACCTCCGGCTGGTGGTACTCGCCCTACACGTATCGTTACTACGGGTACTGAGGCGGCGCCCTCGCGGTTACGACGGACGCAGAGCGGCGCGCAAATTGCTCCGCTCTTCGCCGCAAGCCCTGAGGTATAGAAAATCAATGCCGCCATCCCCGCTCTTTCGCGCCGAGACGTTGCATGCGACGCTCGGCGAAGGCTTCTTCGACGAGGTGGCGCCGGCGCAGTTTCCAAAACATGATCTGCGCTATCGCAACCAGCGTTGGGCCGCGCGCGTCGGCCTCGAGCAGCTCACCGACGCGGAATGGGTCGAGCATTTTGGCAGTTTCCAGCCGCTGCCGGGCGCGTTTCCCAAACCCCTGGCGCTGCGTTATCACGGCCATCAGTTTCGCTCCTATAATCCCGATCTCGGCGACGGACGGGGTTTTCTCTTCGCGCAATTGCGCGATCTCAAGGACCGGCGTCTTCTCGATCTCGGCACCAAGGGCAGCGGCCAGACCCCCTGGTCGCGCCAAGGCGACGGCAGGCTCACGCTGAAAGGCGGCGTGCGCGAAATCCTCGCGACCGAGATGCTCGAGGCGCTCGGCGTCGACACCTCGAAAAGCTTCAGCCTGGTGGAGACGGGCGAAGCGCTCATGCGCGGCGACGAGCCCTCGCCGACGCGCTCGAGCGTGCTCGTGCGCCTCTCGCATTCCCATATCCGCATCGGCACTTTCCAGCGTCTGGCCTTCCTCGAGGACAGCGCCGCGGTCGGGCGGCTCGTCGAATATGTGATCGCCCAATATTTCGAGGACATTCTCGCGGAGCCAGCCACGCGACGTCCCACGGCCCTTCTGGAAGCCGTGACGGCGCGGGTCGCGCGGCTTGCCGGCTCCTACATGTGCGCGGGTTTCGTGCATGGCGTGCTGAACAGCGACAACATCAATATCACTGGCGAAAGCTTCGACTATGGCCCCTGGCGCTTCGCGCCCTCCTGGGACGCGCAATTCACCGCCGCCTATTTCGACCCGTCGGGCCTCTACTCCTTCGGCCGGCAGCCGGGCGCCATCGCCTGGAACCTGGCGCGCTTCGCCGAATGTCTGCTGCCTTTCGTCGGCCTCTCCGCGGCCGAAAAGGCGGTCGAGCGCTATCACCTCCTCGTCCGCGCCGCCTTTCGCGAGGCCCTTCTTGCGCGTCTCGGCCTCGTCTCGGCGGGCGAGGAGGCCGACGCGCGTCTCGCCAAGGCCTTCGTCGATTTCATGATCGCCTCGCGCGCGCCCTTCGCGCAAATGTTCTTCGACTGGCGCGGCGGGCTCGCGAGCGTCGAACGCGCGAAGTCTAGTCTCGCGACGGCTTATTATGCGGGCCCCGAGTTCGACCTTTTCCGCACGGCTCTCGCGGAGCATGAGCCGAGCCCCGCCTGCCGCCTCGACCATCCCTATTTCGCGAGAGAAGCGCCCTGCGACATGCTGATCGACGAGGTCGAGTCCATCTGGAGCGCGATCTCCGAGCGCGACGATTGGGGGCCGCTGCATGAGAAGCTCAGGCGGATCGACGAGATGCGGCGGGCGCTGAAGTCCGTGGAAGGCGACGCTCCCGACTTCCAGCCTAACCCTCCTTCGCAATACGGGTGAGAAGGTTGGCGAGCTGATAGGGCAGCTCGCACTGCACTTTACATCTCTTGGCGGAGCATTTTCGGCGAGGCGGATCGGTCTTTGTCAAGGATCGCTTCGCGACCGCCTTCGGCGGCGGCGCGCAGCGCCGTCCTTGACACAGATCGGCCGCTCGCCATGCTCGCCGCCATGAGCTGTAAGCCGCTTCAGAGACTCGGGCGGGAGAGCCCGCGCGGAGCAATGACTGACCTCCCCGAGGGCCTTAGTCTGCACCGGGGCTTCTTCGACGCGAAGGCCCAGCTCGCGCTCGCGCGCGAGATCGCTGCGGTGATCGCCGCCGCGCCGCTCTATACCTCCACCATGCCGAAGACGGGCGCCCCCATGTCGGTGCGCATGACAAATTGCGGGGAGCTCGGCTGGTATTCCGACAGGGACGGCGGTTATCGTTACGAGCCGCGACATCCGCTGACGGGAGAGCCCTGGCCGCCGATCCCGCTGACGCTGCTTTCCGCCTGGGCGCAACTGACGGACTATCCGCTTTTGCCGCAGGCCTGTCTTGTCAACGTCTACGGCCCGGAAGCCAGGATGGGCTTGCATCAGGATCGCGACGAAAAGGATTTTGCCGCCCCGATCCTCTCGGTCTCGCTCGGCGCCGATTGTCGTTTTCGCGTCGGGGGTAGGAAGCGCTCGGACAAAACGACCGCGCTCGTGCTGTCTTCGGGCGACGCGCTCGCGCTTGGCGGGGAGGCGCGGCTTTGCTTTCACGGCGTCGACAGGATCCTGCCGACATTGGCGCCTTCTCTCCCGCCTAAGCTGCTAGCGGGAGGCGCGCGCATCAATTTGACGCTGCGGCGGGTGACATGACGGAACTGGTGGCGCCGACAGGCGCAGGCCACAGGAGGAAGAGACAAACGCGTTCGGATGTCGAATCCGAACGCGTCCCGGTCGGCAGGAACGTTTAATCCCTGCGCTTGAGATAGCTTTCGACCATGCCGTCAGCGGCCTTGCGGTCGGCTTCGCTCGCTGAGGCGAGCGCCTTTTGATGCATCTCGACGATCCACTTGTCCGCCGGATGGTCGCCCGCCGCAGCGCGCGCCAGCGAAAGATACATCAGGCCGCGCGGCCGCTCGGCGGAGCCCTCGAACATCACCTGGCCCATGAGCGCCTGCGCGCCAGTATGTCCCTTGCGCGCGGCGAGACCGAGCCAGCTCATGGCCTGGCGCGCGTCCTTTTTCACGCCGACGCCGTCCAGATACATGCGCCCAAGGCTGTATTGCGCGTCGGCGCTGCGAAAGAAGGTCGCGGCATAGCGGAAAAGATCGATGGCGCGCTCGGGGTCGGCGCCGATGCCGGCGTCGGGCGCGCCGTCCCTCAGATAAGCGCCGAGCGCGATGAAGGCGTTCGAGACCATGAAGCGCTCGCCCGGGCTCGGATCGTCATTGGCGAAGCGATCGACGATCTTGGAGAAATAGTCGAAGGCTTTTCGGTCGTCGCGGGCGACGCCGTCGCCGTCCGCATACATGCGCGCAAGCCTCCAGGCGGCAAGCGGCTCCCCGCCATCGGCCGCATGGCGCAGCGATTCGATCGAAACGTTGGCGTCGCGGGAGCTTTCGGAGACCTCCCGCGTGGCGGCGCGCGCATCGCGCTGGCTCTTCGCACTGTCCGCCGCAGACGAGACCTTGGCGAGCGGCTCGGCGGAATCGAGCGCCGGCGCGGGCGCCGAAAACACGGCGAGCAGCGCGGCGAAGCCGAGCACGCCAGCGCCGAGACGCGCGATCAGAGCGCCCCTATGCTCTCCGCCACCCAATATCTGTCCTTCGCGTCGTCTCAGCATCGCTGGCTCTGTCTTCTTTGGCGTCGCTGAAAGCGCGACGAATTGATCCTGCGTTCGCCGTCGGCCTATGTCGGACAAAGCAACTCCGGCCACCTGCAGGCCGAGCCTGCAGGAGTTGTCGCCGCGTCGCCGAATGGCTTGTGACAGGGTGAGAATTGCTCGTCGTTTATGGCTTAAAAGCGGCCTTTGAAACGCAACGACCGCAAGCGCGAGAATGTTTTTCGTCTGTTGCAAAGAGGCAACAGTTTCGCCTTGCTTTGGCCCTGCGTAGACCATCGATGCGTCGCCATGACGCGTCGCGACCCTTTGCTTAGGGGCCGCAGGAGTCTTAACTCTATTCTCAGCGGCGCAGGCCGCGAATCACTTGCGCGCTTGTCACTCGAGCGAAAGCGTTCGAGCGATAGGAAACCGCGCTGGATCAGCTTGCTGAAGCGAATTCTGATTGCAAAGGTCTGTCGACATTTGCGTGATCCGCCCTGAGAGCGAATTAAGCCGACAAGGCGCGCTCGCGCGCCGGGATGGAGAGGGGACAACGACATGAATATCGACCGCGCCGTCTTCGCCTTGTTCGCCACGCTGGCGTCCTTTGGCCTCGCGACCTCCGCAAGCGCGGGCGGCGACGCCGCGCGTGGGGAGGCGATCGCGAAACGTTGGTGCGCCAACTGCCATGTGGTCTCGTCCGACCAGAAATCGGGAAAGGTCGATGTCCCGACTTTCGCCGACGTGGCGCGCCGCCGACCCGACGACCGCTCGCTGGCGAATTTTCTCGTCGAGCCGCATCCGCCGATGCCGAATCTAAATTTGAGCCGTAAGGAGATCGACGACGTCGTCTCCTATATACGTAGCCTCGACCCGAATGCGCCGGCGCCGCCGCCCGCAAAGGATCCCGTGCCGCCGAAGAAGGGATGAGCGGCGAAAGGCCGCCCACCGCCCGATGCCCTACGCCGTCAAGGAAGCTTTCCTCACTTTGCAAGGCGAAGGGCTCCAGGCTGGACGTGCGGCCGTGTTTTGCCGCTTCGCCGGCTGCAATCTCTGGAGCGGGCGGGAGAAGGACCGCGGCGAGGCCGACTGCCGTTTCTGCGACACGGATTTCGTCGGCGCGGACGGCGAGGGCGGCGGTGTTTTCCGCACCGCCTCGGGCTTGGCCGCGCACCTCGCCGGGCTTTGGGGCGAAGCGCGGGCGCATCGCTTCGCGGTGTTGACCGGAGGCGAGCCGCTGCTGCAGCTCGATTTGGCGCTGATCGCGGCGCTTCACGAGCAGGGCTTCGAGATCGCCGTCGAGACCAACGGGACGTTTCCTGCGCCGGAAGGCCTCGATTGGATCTGCGTTTCTCCAAAGGCCGGGACGTCGCTGGCCCTCAGGCAAGGCGACGAGCTGAAGCTCGTTTTCCCGCAAGTCGGAGCCGAGCCCGAGCGTTATGAGAATCTCGAGTTTCGGGAATTCCTGCTTCAGCCCATGGACGGGCCGGAGATTTCGCGCAATACGAAGGCCGCGATCGACTATTGCCTCGCCCATCCGCGCTGGCGGTTGTCGCTGCAGACGCATAAAATCATCGGAGTGAAATAGGCGTGGCGAGTTTCGAGATCTTCCGGGAGTTCTACTTCGAGGCGGCGCACGCCCTCTACGACCCGGAACATCCGACCGGCGGCAAATACCGCAACCTGCACGGCCACTCCTTTCGGGTGCGCGTGACGTTGCGCGGCGCGCCGTCGCCCGAGGACGAGTGGGTCATGGACCTCGGCAAGCTCGGCCGCCGGCTTGCGGAGCTGCGCGAGCGGCTCGACCATTCCTTCCTCAACGACCTGGAGGGTCTCGGCAAGCCGACGCTCGAGAATCTGAGCCTCTATATATGGAGGGATCTGCAGCCCTTCGCGCTGGGCCTGAGCGAAGTCGGCGTTTTTCGCGACAGCTGCTTCGAGGGCTGCGTCTACCGGGGGGACTGAGGCGCGGGCCTCGCTTGATCGGCTCTCGACCGCGCCACTCTTCCGCGCGCCGCTTCCGCCCGCTATGAGGCCAGCGGAGGGACAAGCGCCGTGAAATCACGCAAAAAAGAGGAGCCGCCGCGCGCCTGGCAGCGCATGCTGTCGGGGCGCCGCCTCGACCTCCTCGATCCTTCCCCGCTCGACATAGAGATCGAGGACATCGCCCATGGGCTCGCCCGGGTGGCGCGGTGGAATGGGCAAACGCGGGGGCCCCACATCTTTTCCGTGGCGCAGCACAGCCTTCTCGTGGAAAAAATCGGCGGCGCCTTCAATGCGCGGATTTCCAACGAAGAACGACTTTTCCTGCTGCTTCACGACGCGCCCGAATATGTCATCGGCGACATGATCTCGCCGTTCAAGGCGATGATCGGCGATGTCTATAAGGCGGTCGAAAACCGTATCTTGGCGGCCATACTGCGCCGCTTCTCGCTTCCTCCCCAGCCTGAGCCGGCGCTGATGCTGCTTTGCAAGAAAAGCGACCGCGCCGCGGCCTTTTTCGAGGCGGTTTCGCTCGCGGGCTTTACACGGCGCGAGGCCGAGCGCATCTTTGGCGGCCCGGCCCTCGGAGACGATCTCAGCGGGGAGCTGGCGCCGCTCTCGGTCGAGGCCGCGGAGCGTCGCTACCTCGAGCGCTTCTTTGCGCTGGAGCGAAGTCGCTAGCGCGTTTCCCGCTCGAACGGAATCGTTCGAGCGATCAGGAATCGCGCCTAGTCAAAAAGTTTGAGCATGTCATGATCGGAAAACCGCTTCGCACTTTTCCGTGACATGCTCTAGGTCTGGCGCGAAACGGTTTTCGCTTCGCCCGAAGCGCTGTTAATTTCGCGCGAAATGCGCGGCGAAGTCTGTGGGGGGCTTGCGCGTGGCGTCAATGAATCAGGGCCGGCTCTATGTCTGCCCGTTGACGAAAGTCGTCGAGACCGTGCGCGCCACGGGCGCTCGCTCCCTCGTGACCATATTGACGGCGGGCGCATCCTCTGCGCGCCCCAGCGAGATCGAGCCGCCGCGTCATCTGCGGCTCTCCGTCTCCGACATCGAGGCGCCGACCGATGGACACGTCCTCCCCGGCGCCGAGCACGTCGAGCGGCTGCTTGCCTTCCTGCATGACTGGGACCGCGCGGAGCCGCTGGTCATCCACTGCTACGCGGGAGTGAGCCGCTCGCCGGCGGCGGCCTTCATCGGCGCCTGCGCGCTGTCGCCGACGCGCTGCGAGATGGATATCGCGCGGGCGCTGCGTCGCGCCTCGCCGCATGCGACCCCGAACCGCCGTCTCGTCGCGCTCGCCGATCGGATGCTTGCGCGTCAGGGGCGCATGGTCGAAGCCGTAACGGCGATCGGTCGCGGAGCGGACTGCTTCGAGAGCAAGCCCTTCGCGATGGAACTGCAGTAAGAACGGCTATTCGCCGCCGCGATCGCGCCGATCCGGAGGGACCACTACCCGTTCATGCGCCAAATCCGGCTCGCCGCATCGGGCGAGTATCTGGGCGCGGACAGCCTGCCGCAGAGCCAGGGCAGCCTCGAAGTCTCCGCCCGTCGGCGCAATCGGCGCCCCGACATGCACGCGTATCGCGCCTCGTCGCGGCAGCCAGGAGTCTGCGCGCAGGATCGAGCGGGTTCCGCGGATCGTCACGGGAATGACCGGTAGGCCGAGCTGTGCGGCGGTCAAGAACGCGCCGACGTGGAACTCCATCAGACCCGGCATCCGTGAGAACGTGCCTTCGGGAAACCAAACGACGCGGGCTCCGGCGCGCGCCAGCTCCAAAGCCGCCCTGGCGTCGGCGACGCCGCCCGCCGGATCGGTCCGGCGCACAAAAATCGCGCCGAGCCGCCGCAGGAAGGCGCCGGCGACGGGTTGCCGCGCCAGCTCCTCCTTCGCCACGAAGGCAATCTTTCCGGGACAAACGGCGGCCATCACAGCGCCGTCGAGGTAGCTCGAGTGGTTCGCGACGATGATCGCGTTCGCCTCGGGAAGAGGAGCCTCTTCCTCGACGCTCAAGGGCATGCCGCTGAGACGAAAAAAGCCTCGTGCTCCCCCATGCAGCGCGGAATGTCGCCAGCTCGGCTTCGGGAGCAGCAGCACGCATGGCAAAACCCAGGCGGCGGTCAAAAGCAACCCGCACCAGACATAGGCGCCATAGATGAGCGCGCCCAGATTCGACAGAGCTCGGCGTAATCGCGGCCCTGCGCCGGAGAGCCCAAGGCGCAGGAGTTGCCACGTTGGACTCGAGCGCGCGCCTTCCAGCGCGCCGGCCTCGAACATCGCGCGTGCGGCGGAGCGGCGTATCTTTCCGCTCGATGTCTTCGGCGCCGTGTGCGGCGCGACGAGCACGATTTCGTCGGGCGCGAGATCGAGCACAGCCTGCGATTTCTCGACGATGGCTTGGCGCAGCGCTTCGCGCGCACTGGCCTCCGTTACGCGCGTCTCGGCCATCACGATCAGCCGTTCGGTTCCGGCGCGACGATCGACCGAGGGGAACACCGCAACGCAGCCTTTTCGAACGCCTTCGAGCAAACCCACAGCTTCCTCGAGCTCCTGCGGGTAGATGTTGCGCCCCCCGCGCTTGATGAGATCCTTGATGCGTCCCGTGATGAAGATGTCGCCGCCGGCGATGTAGCCGCGATCGCCCGTCTCCAGCCAATCGCCGTCGAAAAGCGCTTTCGACTTCTCGGGGTTTTGAAAATAGCCCTTCGTCGCCGACGGGCCCTTGAATTGCAGCCGCCCTTCGTGGCGCTCCGGCAATTCGCGGCCGTGGTCGTCGATGACGCGAATCTCATTGTGAGGCAGGGGCTGACCGCAGGCGACGAAAGCCACGGCCTTGGCGCCGTCTTTTTCCACCCTGCGCGCCACACCCTCCCGATCCAAGGCGCTTCGGTCGACGCGCTCGATGAGCGGAGACCTGCCGACGGGCGGAAAAGCGAGCCCGACCGCATTTTCCGCAAGGCCGTAGACGGGAGCCATCATCTCTGGCCGAAAGCCGAATTTGGCGTATTTTTCGACGAAGCGTTCAAGCGTGGCGGGGCTGACGGGCTCGGCTCCGTTGACGACGATGCGCAGCGAAGAGAGGTCGAGCCCAGAAATGGCCGCGTCGTCGATCGCCTTGAGGCAGAATTCAAAGGCGAAGTTGGGAGCCGCGGAAATCGTTCCCTTGTGCCCGTGGATCGCCCAGAGCCAGCGCGCCGGATCGACGAGAAACGAGAGCGGCGACATGATCAGAGCCGGCGCGCCATAATAGAGACTGCCGAGCCAACAACCGATCAGACCCATGTCGTGATAAAGCGGCAGCCAGCTCACGACCCTGTCGGCCGACGTAGCTTTCACGACAGCCCCCATGGCGCGGATGTTGGCGAGCAGATTGCCGTGCGAGAGCACGACGCCCTTCGGATCGCCCGTGCTCCCCGACGTATATTGAATGAGCGCGGTGGACGCCGAGGTCGCGGGCAGCGGGGCGGCGAGCGGCGCGGCTTTCGCCAGATCGGCGATCGTCGCAATGTGGCGCAGGCACGGCGCAAGGCCGGACAAGAGGCCGCCGACGATACGAATCTCCCTGTTCGTGATCAGCGCGGAGGCCCCAGCGTTGTTCAGAATGCCGGCTTGGCGGTGGAGATGATCCTCGATTGTCGCCAAGCGGAACGGCGGGTAGATCGGAACGGGAATGGCGCCGGCGAAGAGAACGCCGAAGAAGGCGACGAAGAAGTCGCGGCTTGTCGGCAGCATGATGGCGACACGGTCGCCCGCCTCGATCTCGCGCTCGATGAGCCCGCCCGCCGCAGCGCAGGCCTCACGGTAAAGCTCGCCATAGGTCAAGGACTCGCGGCGATCGGCGCCCTTCCATAAGAGCACGTGCGCGCGCTGGCCGTTTCGCTGCGCGTGCGACGCCAGCGCCTCGATCAGAGTCTCCGCTTCGATCGGCTCCTGTACGGCTTCGAGCGGCGGCGGCTCCTGCTGCGCTCGGACAAGCCTTTGGACGAGCGAAGGAGCCGCTTCCGCGACGGCGTTGGCGAGGTCTTGAGGGGTGCGGGCCCCGCCGAGAAGACCTTCAGGAAGCTCGGTTTTGAAATGGCGGCCCAACCGCATGAGCAACTCGGCGCGGGAAAGGCTGTCGAGCGCGAGATCGCGGTCGAGATCGCTGTCCAAACGCACACGCCGCGCATCGACGAGCGTGGGGTGAAGCTCCGCAACAAGCGCTCGAACGATATCGACGACCTGCGCGCCGACATCCTCCTCCGGCGGCCTTGGGCTGGCTTCCGATTCTGGCGGTTCTTGTTTCGCGGGGCTCGTCAATGTTCCGCTCCTCGATCCGCCGCGTCCTGGCCGCCGGCGTTCCTATTTCGGGGCCCCCTCCCGCAGGGCGCGACGCAGGATCTTGCCCAGCGGCGTTTTCGGCAACTCGCGTCTGAACTCGACATGGCGAGGGACTTTGAACGCCGCGAGACGCATCCGGCAATGCGCCATGACATCCGCGGTCTTCAGCGAAGGATCGCGTGCGACGACCACGATCTTCACCGCCTCTCCAGAACGCTCGTCCGGCACGCCGACGACGCCGGCCTCGACGACATCGGGATGCATCATGGCGACAGCTTCGACCTCGCCTGGATAGACCTTCAGGCCGGAGACGTTGATCATGTCCTTCTTGCGATCGACGATGCGAACGAAGCCGCATTCGTCGATTGTGGCGATGTCGCCGGTGCGGAAAAAGCCGTCAGCCGTCATGGCCGCGGCGGTCTCCGAGGGCCTGTTCCAGTAACCCCTCATGATCTGCGGACCGCGGACACAAAGCTCGCCGGCTTGCCCGATGGGGAGATCGACTCCCGCCTCATCGCGGATGGCGATCTCGGTCGAAGGGATGGGAAGCCCGCAGGAGCCATTGAACTCTGCGTTTTCCATCGGGTTGCACGTCACGACCGGCGAGGCCTCGGTGAGGCCGTAGGCTTCAATAATTGTGCTTCCGGTGATCGCCTTCCACTTTCTCGCGACCTTTTCCTCGAGCGGCGCGCCGCCCACGGCGACCAGGCGCAGGCTCGACAAGTCGAGCTTGGCGAGATCGGAACAGTTGACGAGCGCCTTGAACAGAGCGTTGACGCCGGGAAAGACAGTGAAGGGCCGTCGCCGCAATTCTCCGATCAGTCCTTTGACGTCGCGCGGGTCCGTCACGAGCACGTTGGTGGCGCCAATCTTGAGACCAAGCAGACAGCTTACTGTGAGCGCGTAAATGTGAAACAGGGGGATCGCCGTGAGGACGATATCTTGTCCCTCCTGCAGCCGCGAGCGGCATTGCGCGTGGTGCTGCTGCAGATTAGCGATGATGTTTCGGTGGGTGAGCGTCGCGCCCTTGGGCGTCCCCGTCGTGCCGCCGGTGTATTGAAGAAGGGCGACGTCGTTGGGCGCGACGGCGATGGCGCGTCCTTGCTGCTTTGCGCCTTTGCGAAGAGCGGTCGAAAAGGAAATCGCATGCGCGATGCGCCAGGCCGGAACGAGCCGCTTTATATGCTTGACGAGGAAATTGACGGCGATCCCCTTGGCAAAGCCCAAGAGGTCGCCGAGCTGCGTCGTGATCACGTGCTTGATCGAGGTCTTCGGCAGAACTTGCTGCACGATCGAGGCGAAATTCTCCAAAACGACGATCGCCTCTGCGCCGCTGTCCGCAAGCTGCCATTCAAGTTCCCGCGCGGTGTAGAGGATGCTGCAATTGACCACCGTGTAACCGCTGCGCAGCGCGCCGAGCAGCGCGATGGGATATTGCAGAATATTCGGCATCATCAGCGCAATGCGCACGCCCGTTTCGAGCTTCAGTTCCCCTTGCAGAAAGGCGCCGAAGGCTTTGGACAAGTCATCGAGCTCGGCGTAGCTCAGCGTGGTTCCCATGTGAACGAACGCCGCTTTCTGGGAATATTTCTCGACGCTTCGATCGAACATCGCGCCGATGGATGTGTAGGCGTCTACGTCGACGTCCGCGGGAACGCCCGGAGGATAGCTCTTCAGCCAAAAACGTTCCATTTGTCGACTGCATCAGGAAAGAGTCGTTCTATAACTAGTCGCCGCCGTCGGCGATGCAAACTGCGCATCCAAGCGCCGCGAGATCAGGCGGCCCGTCCTCGCGCAATCGCGCGCAGCTCCCGCGCCGGCGAGGAGACCACGGCGACCAGGATCCAGAGGGACGAGGCCCCGGCGAAGATGCCGAGGCCGAGGAACAGCGACCACATCGGCGCGCCATGATCCTGCAGGATTGCGACGAGGAGGCCGCCCCCGACAATTGCGCCGGCGTTGAGCACATTGACGGCGGCTATGATGCGCGCTCGCTCGGTTGGCTTTGACTCCGCTTGCAAGGCCGCTGCGCTCGGCACGACGATGAGTCCCCCCGCCGCCGAAAGCAACATCAGGTCGATCAGGACGCGCATGGCCCCGGGCGCGGCGAAATAGGCGGCAGGCGCAAGCTGCGCAGTCTCGCTTGCGGGCGCGATCGTGGCCAGGGTCAGCGCGAGGTCGCCGCAGATGATAGCCCCCAGCGCCGCGCCGATCGCCGCCGGAAGCAGCACGATTCCGGCGCGCAGGAGGAACGCCGCGAGAGCGGCGCCGGCGCTGATAGCGATGGCGAAACCCGCGAAATGCAGCGTCACAACGAGCTCCGACCCGTTGAGCTCGCGCGTGACGACGGTGGGCAGCAGCGCCAAGACGACCGCGCCGATGAGCCAGAAGATCGTCGTGACGAGTCCGAGCCGCCAGAGCCGCGTTTGGCGCCAGAGGTCGAAAAGCAGTACGGCCGTCGCCCGAACGATGTTGAAGTCGAGCGCGAGCTCTGCCGTCGCGCGCGGCGTCGCAGGCATAAAGCGCGCGGCGGCGTAGCTTGCCGCCGCAAGGCTCACCATCACGGCGCCGATGAGAGCAGGCTCGCCACCGCCCTGCATGGACAGAGCGCCGCCAATCGAGCCGAGCAGGATGGCGACGAAGGTCGCGCCCTCAATGAGCGCATTGCCGGCGGGAAGCTCATCTTTCGTGAGGAAATCCGGCAGCGCGGCGTATTTCACCGGCCCGAACAGCGCGCCAAGCGCGCCAAACGCCGCCAGCGCAAGGAAGAGCAGCGGCGTCGAGCCGAGGAGGAAGCCCAGGCCTGCGAGCGCAGCGGCGGCGATTTCGATGAGCTTCAGTCGTTGTGCGACCTTGGCCTTGTCGTATTTGTCGGCGAGCTCGCCCCCGAGCGACGAGAGAATGAAGTAGGGCGCCATGAGCGTCGCCGTGGCCAGAGTCGCGAGCGCGGCGCCTCGCTCGCCGACGACATGCGCGAGAATGAAGAGCGCGAGCGCGGCCTTGAAGAAATTGTCGTCGAACGCCGCGAAAAACTGGCACCAGAACAAAGGCGCGAAGCGTCGCGAAATCATCAACGGCTTCTGGTTCGAAATTCTTTCGCAAGAGTCCATCGGGGTCTCCGATTCGTTCCGCGCGTAGATCATAGACTTCACACGCGCGGAAGTCCCTTCCGGTCACAGGCGAGCATTTGGAGGATTATCGCATTCGGAGCGGCGGCGGCCGCTTCGTTATTGGCGCTTGCAAGCGTAGCGCGTTTCCCGCTCGAACGGAATCGTTCGAGCGATAAGGAATCGCGCCAAGCCAAAAATTAGAGCATGTCCTGACCGGAAAACCGCTTCGCACTTTTCCGAGACATGCTCGAGAGCTTGTCATGCTCCAGACCAGCCGGGCGTGTGAACGCAGCAAATCTCGCCGCTCGAAGACGCTTTGTCTCCGCTTTGTTGGCGGGGAATTTCTTTCATAATACCAACGTGTTGTCGACGCTGAGCCAGGAGCCTCCCCGGGTTCAAGCTACTGTCACGTTTAAGTCATCTGGCTTGTCTAACGGAATATGGCGCTTTTGTGGCGACTCTCATAACCCGAACGGGGGCAACATGATCTTCAAGGTTTCAGCCGCTTCTGCGCTAGCCATGTTCACGGCTACGGCGGCATTCGCCGGCGGTCCGACGTTCACATACAAGCCAAACAGCTTGGTCGAATCCACCGTCAATCGCGGACCCTGGACCCTGCATCAGCCGGGCAACGCCGTTGTGTCGGCCTATGATGCGTCAGGCGTCACAGCGACAAATCCGGCAAACAAACCCTATGCAAGCTATTGCGGCTCGAATGGCAAAGTCGTCGTCAATCAGGGCAAGAGCGTCATGCAGCCCTATTATTTCCCTTTCGTGCACAAGGTGAACGGGCAGCTTGAAGGGCTCTTCGACTATCGCCCGCGCAACCAGCAAGAGGCCACTGTCTCGGCCTATTCGAACGATTGGGGCGCCACTTGGAACGTGGAGCTCGAGATCCTTGCTCTCAATTCTTACTGCCCTTTCGATCCGACGGACGCCAACAATTCCTACGTCACCGTGAACGGGGCCAAGACCACTTACGGACTGAACGGGGACAATGCGGCGGATAATGGTCTCGGCCATCCCGTCGCTCTGACCATCAAAGGCGTGCAGAGGCTTTACCTCCTGAACCGCGCCACCAATCACATCGACTCCGATCAGCTGGTGGTGCACACGCTTCCCGCCAATGTGCTGCCGCCACTGCTCGGGCTCCAGAGCCCCTTTGCATCCGATAATTATGCGCCGCCGACGCCTCCTGTGATCGGCAATTACCCGACTCTCGATTCGAAGGCGACCGCGACCACGGGCTTGCGAAATCCCGACGCGATTCTCGGGACCGTGAATTTTGGCGCTACGGGAATCGCTGTAATCTACGTGTCCAAGGTGCTGGACGGCACGAAGCCCGACACCTCCGGGAATTACCCCAATCTCCCGCCCAATTATCCGCTGCCTGTGAAAAACTGCGCAAAGACGCCGGACTTCGCGCTGACGAACATCATCAACGGCAGCGGAAAGAAAGCCAACTATGACGTCATCAGCATCCGCGTGGCCACGACGACGGACGGCGTGAACTTCACAGATGTTGGCGCCGTGCCCTATGGGCCAGCCTCCGGGGCGCTGAGCGACCCCAACAGCACGGGCGCGAAGGGAGCGGCGGACTCGTTTGGCGGAATTCGTTGGCTCGGCAGCGGCAGCATCGTCCCCCTCGCGGACGGACGTTACGGAATGTTCTTCGGCGCTGGAAACTGCCTCGACAACGACTCGGACGGTTTCCACTTCATCGGTTATGCGGAGACCGCGAATGTGGTGAACGGTCCAACCGATTTGCTGAGCTGGACAGTGATCAATGGTCTCGACAATCCGGTCATGTCGACTGACACGGTCACCGACTATAGCTCGAGCCCGGTTTCGCCCTATCCCAAGCAAACCCCAGTGGTGGCCTTGACCGGCGTCAATCTGCTGACCCCGGCTCAGGTTCTGCCCTGGACGCCGCCGACGCCCGCCGCTCCCATCGTGACGCCGCCAGGGGGCTACAACTCGAACTTCTTCAGCGGGCGCCTCTACGATCCCCAGGCGCTTTACACGGACAATCAGACGCTGACGATTGTTTTCGCAGGCTATAACACGCCGCAGCCAAGCAACAATTTGGGCGATTACCGCTCTATCGGTCGCTTCCAGCTCCAGGTTCCGACGGGCTATTTCAAGGCCTTCTGAAGCGTGGCTCATCAAAGGGGGTGAGCGCTTGGCTCGCCCCTGCGTTCAGTCTACGTACCCGCCCCTCTCGCGCTACCGCGCGCCAGCCGGCGAGTTTGGAAATGGAGTCGCCGTGGCGGGCTAGCGCGTTTCCCGCTCGAACGGAATCGTTCGAGCGATAAGGAATCGCGCCAAGTCAAAAAGTTTGAGCATGTCATGACCGGAAAACCGCTTCGCATTTTTCCGGGGCATGCTCTAAAGCGCTCCGGCGGCCCATTCCTTCGGGGCGCCCAATGCCCCAGCTCGGGCTGAACGAGGGTTATTTCCATGGAAAGAACTTCGTCCTCATGGCCATTTACACCGCAACACGGCGCTGGCGGCGCATTGTGCATAATTTCTGGTTGACAGTTAAATGCAAGTCGAGTAATATCATAATATAGCTCGGGAAATAATGGGCTGGTGATGTAATTGTGATTCCTATTATAGGTTTGCAGTAGATTTTTATTTTGGAGATCATATGCAGGCGTATTCTCCTTCCTGTTTCAGAAAGATGCATTTTGGGCGTGTCCTTTCGCGCGGAGCGATTGTCAGCCTCTTCTTCCTGCCAGCGATCTCTTCGACTTTCGCGGAAGAGTCTCATCAGGCGCCACGACCGCAGTTCAGGTCTTTCGCAGAACCCATCGCCGCCGCGCCGAGCTGTCCAAGCTCAACAGGAACCGGCCACAACTATGCCGGTCAGGACTTGACCGATCACAATTTCAGCGCCGATCCGGCGGGTTCGTTGGTTGGCGCGAATTTCAAGGGCGCGAAGCTGAGCGGGGCCGTGTTCGCCGGCCAGGATCTCACCAATGCGAGCTTCGAAAGCGCCAAGCTCGACCCTTCCATACGTCCCGTTGACTTCACGAGCTCCAAGCTCGCGAACACTTGCTTCATCGGCGCCGTCCTTGATGAAACCGATTTCACCTACGCCGACATCACTTGCGCCGACTTCTCCTACACGTCGCTTATGAAGGCGACCTTCGGTCCCATCCAGAACATCCACGCAGGCGGCAATTGTCGAACCAAGTTCGTCGGCGCGACGCTCGACGTTCATCTGATCTCCAATGACGCTTCCGGCCGGAGCAATTGGAGCCAGTCGGACTTCACCGCCGCAAATTTCCAGAACCTCTCACCCTCGACGTTCAACCTGCGCGGGAAGGACATCACCGGCGCCATTCTCAAGCTGACGAGCTTCATCGGGATCGACATGACCGGCGCCAATCTCACCGACGTCGATTTCTCAAAGGCCGTTTTGACGAAGGCGAAGCTCGATCAGACCGCAATCAACGGCGCGAAATTCTACAACGCCCAGGCGGGATCGGCCACGTTCATCTGCGCTCAGGCCTACGGCAATTCGGGCGGTAAGAAGCTTCCCGACAACACGCCCTGTCCCCCCGCGCCGACGTCGTCCGATTCGCTCAAGCCGGTCGATTTCACCTTCGCCGGGCTCTCAAACGCCACCTTCACCGCGGCCACGCTGGATCACGCCATATTTGCCGGCGCGAACTTAAACACTGGGACGCTTCCCAACAGCAGCCTCGTGCAGGCCAATCTGCAAGCCACGGACACGCCTGACGGGCCGAGCGGCCCGGCCAATGTTCAGTTTGCTCTGTTCTCCAACACCGATTTCACCAATGCGCAGCTCGGCTCCGTCGTATTTTCCGGCGGCGTGCTGACAAGCGCGATTTTCGACAACACCACGCTGAACGGCACGACCTTCAATAGCGCGATCATGCCGGATGCGAGCTTTATAACGGCGACGTTGCAGTCGGTCGATTTTTCCGGCGCCAATCTGCAAGCCGCAAAATTCAACGGCGTGCGCGTTCACGCGCCGAGCGGAGGGGGCTTTGCGGCGCATTTCACCTGCGCCCAGCTCGGTGGCGCAAATTTCAAGGACGCCGTGATCGCCGCCGCCGATTTCGGCAACGCCGTCATGCCGGCGGATTCGGATTGCTGTCCGGCGAGCAAGGGCGGGCAGCCGTGGTGCGGCGTCGTCGACGCCACGCAACAGACTTACGGCCCCGTGACCTTTCCGATCCTCAACTCGCCGTCGACCTGTCCGAACGGCGACACCGGTCAGTGCATGGGCGATCAGTGGCGCCTCTCCGGCAATTGGGTGACGCGGGGATGCAACCCGAACAAGGTACCGCAGACCATGTGGTCGAAACCCAATTGCGGCGGCAAGCCCGGTGACATCGTCGTGTTCAAGGACCCCAATCTCAAGAGGTGCATTCTCGCGACCTTGCCTGGTCAAACCGAGGTGCTGGTCGCTTCGGCTCAGCAAATCATTCAGGTCGATTGCCCCAACCTCGGCATCTCCGACCTGGGCGGCCTCGAAAATTTCATATCGCTGACGCGGCTCAATCTTTCCGGCAACGAGCTCACCTTTTTCAATCTATCTTTCGTTTCCGGCGGATCTACCGTAGCGAGCAATTTACAAAGTCTTGATCTCAGCGGCAATAAATTGACCACTCTCGATTTGACGAACCATCCTAATTTAATCTCGCTCGAAGCGTCGAATAATCAGCTCGGCGCGATCCTACTAAATGCGAATGCAGCGCCAGTATATATTTCAGCCTCTCACAATAAGCTCGCCGCTTTTGACCTGTCGATACAAACGTCGCTCGCCTATGCAGATTTTTCCTATAATAACCTCTCTAGTGTCTTGGACGATTACAACCACGATTTGAGCAATCTAACAGGGCTTTCCTATCTCGATCTGTCGCATAACGCGCTCAAGACGATCGGCTCGATAAATAGCCTCGCCTACAACAAGGTTGCGGGTACGGGCGGCTCGCTCAGATCCCTGTCCCTCGCCTGCAATCCCGATTTCCAGTGCAGCGACCTCGGAATCTACGACGGCACGAATTATCCCGCGGCTTCGACGAGCTTGTGCTCCGCCTATTCGACGACCACCGGCAAATGGACCCCGCTCCGCAACCCAAGCTGCCCGCCGAGCTGATCGTCGTAACCTTATTCGTTCATCAAACCATCGCGCAAAGAAGGACCAAAGGCATGACTGGGCTCAAGCGGCTGCAGACGATATTTTATGCCGATTTGTCGGACGCTCATCCAGAGGAAGACCACTGGGTCTCGGTGGCGGGCCAACGTTATCCCCTCGAGCCGTTCAAGCCGGAGGGCCTCAAGGAGCTTCTGGCCCGTGCGCCGCATCTAACGGCAGGACGCAACGATCTTCGGATCACCCACTGCGTCAAAGGCGCGATCCCCATGCGCATCGACACGGTGGTGCGCGTGCATTTGCGGCATTCCTTGAGAAAGACACCGGGCGCAAAGAGCGAAACGGGCATAAGCCACTCTGCGATCTTTTATCCGCCGAAGCAAAACCTGCTTGACGCGCTCGGTCCTGACGAAGTCTGGCATGCGCCGCCGATCGATTACACCTCGACCGCTCAGAATTTTCTGTTTCACCACCCGGACATCATCAACAAGGACACGACGCTCACGCAAATCATTATCGATGAGTTCATGGCGGGCGACGTGAGCATCGCGACCGCCATCAATAATCTGGCGACCCTCATGCGTCAGATGGGCCCGCCGAAGGAGACGGGCGGGTGGGCGACGCTGGAGCCCTACACGCCGCCGGAAAACGAAGAAACGGGCTTCGACGGCAAGACGACGTATTATCATCAAATGCCGACTCCGGCGGTGCAGGGCGCGGCGCTGACGCCCTTGTCGCCGCTGCTCATCAGGATCAAAAACGACGCGCGTTTCGAGGGCAAGAAATGGACGGTTCAAACCGGCCAAGCGGTTGTCCCCGCTTCTGCGCCTATAAGAGCGAAATTGGCGGACATCGCCGTGAGCGCGGAGGCGGGCGCAGACAATTGGCAGGCCGCGGTCAGCAACAGCGCGGCCATCAGCGGATGCGAAACCTCGATCGCGGTCGTCGACTCGAGCAAGCGGCAAATCTCCATCAAGATGGAGAATAGCTATATTCGCTATTTGACCGCTTACATCCGGTTTTATGACGCGAACGCCAATCCCATTTCGGTTCCAAGCTGGAAACCGGATGACGCCGGCATACTCTACGACGCGATCACGGAGCTGCCGAATATCCAAAGCGACGAGGTGCGTTACATCGGCTTTCTTTCGCCGATGAACAATGTTTTGGCGGTGCCGATCGGACCGCCCGGGACAGCGAGCGCGCTCGTCACCTTCCCCGAGAATGCGGTGAGCGCAAGCGTCTATGGTTCGGGTCTCGGCACAGGGCACAATCCTTGGCCGTCGACGCCGGCGCTGGGCGGCACGCTCACCGGCGTTTTCAACCTTGGCGTTCCCGCCTTCATGCTCGGCTTCGGCGCCGCGGCGCAGAGCTACAAGCCGCTTTATGACATCGTGGAGAAGATCACCAAGACCAAGGCGTTTCTCGTTGCGGTCGGCGTCATACTGACCGGCTGGACGGCCTATATCGTCGGCTCGTCGGTCTACAACAAGCAGATGAACTGGAGCTCCTTCACCTCGTTGGTGAGCCTCATATTCGACAAGGCCGCGACCAAAGCGCTGCTGTGGGTCGAAGCGGAGCTGGCCGCGGGAGAGCTCGAGGATCAAATCCCCTTCGCCGGTTGGATCATGCTGGCGGTCAATATCTGCACCGGCGTCGCGCAGATGGCCGAGACGATCGTCGAGGTCGCAACCTCGGATTGGAACATCGAGAACAAGGTCTCGACGACCATAACGACCTCCGTGACCGTGCGTCCCGATCCGCGCAACAAATCATTTCCGGAAGGCAAAGCGGGCGCGAAGCGCAGCTGCACGGTGAAGATGATCTATAAAGATCAGACGCGGCCGACGGTGTCGCAGACCTTCGATCTTCCCACCGGCTTCACCGCGACGAGCTTCCAGGTTCAATTCGCGGGCAACACGCTGGGCGGGAGCGTCAAGCTCGAGGCCGATTTCTATATCGAGAGCTGGCTCGCCGGCAAAGCCACGACGGGATATGTGGAGAACGACGAGAAGCACGCGGCGACGATCGACATGTACCTCGTCGAGCAGCCCGTGCCATTGAGCGCGAAATCGATTTACACGCACGCGCGCATTCTCACTTACGTCAACGGAGCCTATGGTTGGACCGACACCGCCGTCGCGCCGACGGCGACCATCGTGAGCCGCGACACCAGCCCCACCGGAAACGCCATCGGCGACTGGACCGGACTCACGCTGAGCCAGCGGTTGGGCATGATCGGACTGGCTTGGGAGGCCGCGGGAACTGGCGTGGCGGATTGCGACACAGGGTCCACCGGGCAGCTCTACGTCTTCCAGAACATCAATATTCCGGGAACGTCGATGGATGCGGTGAAATTCCCGAGCTGCGGCTTCACGGGGCAAACGCGGCTGATCTACGATCCGTTTCCGCCGAAGTTCCTCATGGACAGTAGCGGCAATTGGGTTATCGATCCCGCCACGAAGCAGCCGGAGCCTGATCCCAAAGACGTCAAGCTCGGCGAATATTACGTCGACCCGCGCCCGGCGAACCTCCCCTACGACCAGGGCGGCGGCTATCATCTGCGTAAGATTACACTCGACGACAGCACGCCCTTCAACATGGCGAGCGTCCAACCGAGCTATGGCCGTTTCGCCTATTTCCCAGACTCGGTCTGCTTGCACCCTTCGGGGATCGTCATCGGCGTCAGCGCGAAATATCAGAAGCTGCAGATCGTCACCTTGACGCGCGATGGCGCCGCCGACTCCGATCTTCCTCTCGGCCAAATCGGGGCGGGACCGGCGCAAGACAAAAATCGGCCCGGCTTGCTGTTCCATCCCGTCGCCGTCGCCTGCGCCTATGACGGCGCCGTGATCGTGCTGGAGGACACGAAGTCGTCGACGGGGAAGAGCGTGGATGTGGTCTCGCGCCTCTCGGCCTATGATCTGCACATGAACCCGGTCAATCGCTTCTTCGACGAGAAGGGCCAGCCGAGCCCGTGGCTCTATCTGTCGAACGCCTCAGACTATTACTATCTCGACCTCGCCACAGTCGGCGATGAAAAGCTGACCTATATTTACATCCTGTACTATACAGGCTCCGGAGCGCAGCCCTCCGACTACCACATGGCGATCTACACTTATGGATTGACGCCGCCGGCGTCGAATCCATTGGTCGTGACGAATGCGATCGCCGCGGCCAGGCTCTCCGTGGACATGTGGCATTCGGCTTACACACTCAATTTCGCGATGGTGACGGACGGCAAGGGCCAGCCCGCGGGTCCGAAATCTTCGACCACCGGCCCCGCGGGACGAACGGTTCCGTCGGTCAGCATGTGGGCGCCGCCGCTGCCTTCAGCCTGAACCGGCTCCGCGACAGGCTCAGCCGATGACATTGCAGAGCGCGTTCGAGACTGAGGCTTTCGAACGCGCTCCAGCCGGAAATTTCTGAATTGCAGGTAGTCAGTGGGAGGCGGCAACACCGTGATCTTGACCAGGGCGGGACGAACGGTTCCGTCTGTCAGCGAGTGGCTGCCGTCGACGCCTAAGAGGGGACATCGATATGCCAGTTTTGCGCATTGCACGCCGCTCGTGTCTGCTGGTGGTCGGATGGCTGGCGCTGTCGCCGCTCGCGGTGGGACAGGAAAGGCCAGCCGAGCCCCAGCACGCTCCGCCGGAGGCTGCCAGACCGAACGACAAGGCGGCCACGAAGGTATATTCCTGCCCCGCCTGTGATCTGCGGGGGCATAGTTTCTCGGGCGAAGACCTGACAGACGCCAACCTGTCCGGCGCCGACCTGAGTTCCGTAGACTTGTCAAACGCGACGCTCTCGGGGGCCACTCTGGCCGGGGCCAATCTCAGCGACGCCAACCTGAGCCACGCGCATATGGAGCCCTCGAGCAGCGGCCGCACCGATCTTTCCAGCGCCAATCTCAGCGGCGCCAGGCTGGAGGCTGCCGTCGTCACGGGAGTGGATTTCGAATACGCGAACTTAGCCGGCGCCGACTTCTCTGGCGTCGACCTTACGAAGGCGATCATAGGCCCATCCCCGAAATCGGGCGTTTATCGGAACAGGAAGACATCGTTTCGTAACGCCATGGCGCCGGCGTCGATGAAGACTGACCCGGAAACGATGGAGTTGACCGGATTGAAACAAGCCGCGGGCAATCCCGCGCAGGGCGCCACGGCTGTCCCCATAGTGACCTGCAACGGCGATGTTTCAAAACTGACCAACGTGACCTACGTGACAACCGCCGGAAACGACGGTGCGGGTTGTGGCAAGACTTACGCCGGCGCCTGTTTGACGATCGGACGGGGAATACAGAACTGCAGCGGCGCCAGTTGTGCGGTGCTGGTGGGCTTCGGCCAGTATCAGCAGAACTCGACACTATCGATCACCGCGGCGGGCATCAGCGTGTACGGCGGCTGCGTCCCGGAGGGATCCGGCGCCTATTACTCGGAGATTTTGGGGCCGAGCTCCGGCGTCCCGGCGGTATCGGTGGGGAACAACTCGGGCAGTGTATTGTTCCAGGGCTTCAAGGTGGTGGGCACAACACCGCCGGGTGTGGGCGGCGCCAGCATTGCGATGCAAATTATTGGCGCGGCCAGCGTCGTGAATTCAAACGTGTACGCAGCGACGGGGGCGCGTGGGGCGCCCGGCAATGGCGCAAACCCCGGAACCGCGGGCGGCAAGGGATCCGGCCAAACCGCAGGCACGGCGGCTTGCCTCGGCGGCACTCCTACCAGCACAGGCGGCGGCGGCGCCGGCAAGATGAACGTCTCGGTAGATACCGGGTCAGGTGTTTGCACTCCCTCGTGTCCCAACGGCTGCACTGGATCGTGGGGGTACGCCGGCTCGACAAATTATTGGGCGCCAGGGGGAAGTTTTGGCAGCCAAAATTGCGCTGGTGCGGCTTGCCCCTATTCTTCGGGTGGGACCGGAGGCGGCGGAACGCCGGGACACGCTGCCCCTTGCGGAGGCGGCGGCAGAGCGAACGCAAACACGTCCGGTACTTTTGAAGCTTCTTACGTCGGGACCGTCGGCGGCTCCGGAGGAGCAGGCGGCAATGGAGGCGGCGGCGGCGGGGGCGGGTCCGGCGGCTACGATGGTGGATACTGTTTCGGCTACCAACAACTTTCTGGGGGCGTCGGAGGAGGAGGAGGAGCCGGCGGCTGTGGAGCGGCCGGCGGTACCGGCGGGGGTAGCGGCGGCGCGTCTTTCGCGATTGTGAATATGGGCGCAGCGCTCACGCTCGGCGGGTCGCGCGTGGTGGGAGGACTGAGCGGCACAGGAGCGGTGGGCGGCGCCGGGGGGAACGGAGGCGCCGGCGGGTCGGCTGGCTCGGGAGGCTCGGGAGACAACTGGTGGGGCCATGGGTCTGCCGGCAGCGGCGGCGGGGGTGGTAGCGGCGGCGCGGGCGGTGGCAGCGGCGGGGGCGGGGGCGGCAACGGAGGACCATCGGTGCTGATCGCGCTGGTGGGATCGCGGGCCGCTCTGAATGACCTCAACACCAACGATTACCAGCTTGGCGCCTCCGGCGGTGTGGGCACGGGAGGCGGCGGCGGCACGGCAGCGGACAACTCCTGCACGGCGGAGACCGGGAATAGAGGAGTGGCTGGAACTGTTCAGAAGACAGTGAGCTACTGAGTTCATCGCGCTCTACAAAGCCGACAACGCCCACAAGGCCGCTATGAGCGCCCAGAGCCCCGCATCCGCGCGCCGGAAAATTTTCAGCGCGCGGTCTATGTCGGCCGGCCCGGGGGCGGCTCTCCCATCCCCGAGCCACACACCGTCGAAGGCCGCGCCCGCGTAATTGCGCGGGCCTCCGAGCTTCAAGCCCAGTGCGCCCGCCATCGCCGCCTCCGGCCAGCCGGCGTTGGGGGAGGCGTGCTTTTTCGCGTCGCGCGCCATGCAGGCGAAGGCGCGGCCCCCGTTGCGGCCGGCAGAGAGCGCAATAAGCAGGGCGGAAAGCCGCGCGGCGGGGAGATTGACGAGATCGTCGAGCTTCGCCGCCGCGAAGCCAAACGCCTCATGCCGCGGGGTGCGATGGCCGATCATGCTATCGGCGGTGTTGATCGCCTTATAGGCGAGCGCCCCGGGGAATCCGAGGAACGCCATCCAGAAAGCCGGCGCGACGACGCCGTCCGAGAAATTTTCGGCCAAGCTCTCGATCGCTGCGCGCGCGACGCCCGCCTCGTCGAGCGCGGCGACGTCGCGTCCGACGATCATTCCGACCGCCGCACGGCCATCCTCGAGCGAGTTCTCCAGCGCCCGCGCCACGGCGTCGACATGTGCGTGGAGGCTGCGCTGGGCGAGGAGGCTCGACGCGACCGCCGCCAGTGGCAGGACCCCGAAGGGCAGGGAGTGGAGCGCGGCCTGCAGGGCGACCCCCGCCGCGGTCAACGGAAGAAGAAGGAGCGCCAGCCCGAGAAACCCGAGGGCGCGGCGCGCGCCCGCATCGCCACGATTGAGCGCGCGATCGAGCGCGTCGATCGCGGCGCCGAGCCAGACCGCGGGATGACCGATGTGCTCGAAAAGAACTTGTGGATAGCCGAAGCCCGCCTCGAGGGCCAAGGCCAGCAGCGTCAGCCCTAAAGCTTGTTGGATCGCCGCGCCCTCGCTCTAGAGCATGTCCCGGGAAAGCGCGAAGCGGTTTTCCGGTCAGGACATGCTCTAAACTTTTGATTTGGCGCGATTCCCTGTCGCTCGAACGATTCCGTTCGAGCGGGAAACGCGCTAGCGGCCGAAGGTCGCGGTGATGCTGGCCTTGGCCAGCGCGCTCTGATTGATCGTGAAGCCCACGATGGCAGTGCGATCCGTTGGCTTCACGTCGAGCTTCTCTACCGGAAGGGCGTAGACGGTGAAGACATAGCGATGCGGACCATGGCCCTTGGGCGGGCAGGGGCCGCCATAGCCGACCTCGCCGAAATCCGTCTCGAGCTGTTTTGAGCCGGCCGGCATCGCCTTGCCGTCGGCCGAGCCTGCCCCCCGAGGCAGCGAGCGGACCGTGGCTGGGATGTCGATCGCGAGCCAGTGCCAGAAGCCCGCGCCGCCCGTCGGCGCATCGGGATCATGCACGAGCACGGCGAAGCTCTTCGTTCCCGCCGGCGGGTCGGACCACTCCAACGCAGGCGAGAGGTTCTGCCCCGTGCAGCCGGAGGAATTGTAAATAAAGGCGCTTGCGATCGTCTGTCCGGGCGAGATGTCGGGGCTCTTCAAGTCGAAGGCCTGCGCGCCCTCGGAAGCCTGCGCCGCAAAAAGGGAGACGAAGCCCAATAAAAACAAGCCGCGTTTCATGCTGCGCTCCTCAAGTCAAGGAAAGAAGGAGAGAAGGCTTTAGCCGATTTGCGCGCTGCTGTCGCCTCACGCGCTGGCCGGCGTCGCCGCGGCGACAGAGCAAAAACAAGGCTAAGTGCGTATAAACTAGGCGTTAGTAGCCTAATTTCGGGGCCATTCGAGCTGATGCCTAGCAGGTCTCTTTCCGGCCTCTCGCTGTTTGGTGCATTTGGCGCCATAATTGCTCATAATTCAGACTATGTGCTCAACAACAAGGCAGAGATAGCAAGCCGTCATGAAGCTCGTCACCGCAATCATCAAACCCTTCAAGCTGGACGAGGCGCGCGAAGCCCTCAATGGGCTGGGCGTCAACGGCATGACGACGACGGAGGTCAAGGGTTACGGACGTCAGAAGGGCCATTCGGAAATCTACCGGGGCGCCGAATATGTCGTCGCCTTTCTTCCCAAGGTGAAGATCGACGTCGTCGTTCCGGAGGATATGGCGAAGCAGGTCGCCGAGACAATCATGCGCGTCGCGCGCACCGGCACGATCGGCGACGGCAAGATTTTCGTCTGTCCCATCGAGCGCGTCCTGCGCATTCGCACGGGCGAGACCGACCGCGAGGCGCTCTGACCACGCGCTTTCACGATCCCTGCTGCACATAAAACCCCACGAGACCTTCGATGTCGAGAATTTGCGCGGCCCTCGCCGCCCTCGTCTGCGCCCTTTTTGCAAGCTCGCCCGCCTTCGCCGAACCCGCCGCCAAGATCGACGCCGCCGACACCGCCTTCATGATCGCCGCGACCGCGCTCGTCCTGATGATGACGCTGCCCGGGCTGGCGCTCTTCTACAGCGGCATGGTGCGCAAGAAGAACGTGCTCGCGACCATGGCGCAAAGCCTGATCGCGACGGCGATCGTCTCGCTGCTCTGGGGCGTTGCGGGGTATAGTCTCGCCTTCTCGGGCGAGGGCGCCTATCTCGGCGATTTTGCGCGCGTCATGCTGGCGGGCGTCGGCGTCGACACGGTGAGCCCGCTCGCCAAGACGATTCCGGAATTGCTCTTCATGGCCTATCAGATGACCTTTGCGGTCATCACCCTCGCGCTCGTCGGCGGCTCGACGGCGGAGCGCATGAGCTTTTCCTCTTTCATGCTGTTCTGCGTGCTGTGGCTTTTCGTCGTCTATGTGCCGTCGGCGCATTGGGTGTGGGGCGGCGGCTTCCTGCAGAAGCAGGGTCTCCTCGACTTCGCCGGCGGCACGGTCGTGCACATCAACGCGGGCGTCGCCGGGCTCGTCACCGCGCTTCTCATCGGCAAGCGTCAGGGCTATGGCCGCGAGAATCTCGCGCCTTTCGATCTCGCGTTGGCGGTGATCGGCACCGGGCTGCTCTGGGTCGGGTGGTTCGGCTTCAACGGCGGCTCGGCGCTGACGGCGGGCTCGCGCGCGGTCTTTGCGATCGTCGCGACCCACCTCGCCGCTTGCGCCGGCGCGTTGACCTGGACCGCGCTCGAATGGCTGCAGCGCGGCAAGCCTTCGGTGCTCGGCGTCATCTCCGGCGCGGTCGCGGGCCTCGGGACGATCACCCCGGCCTCGGGCTATGTCCTCCCTTGGCATGGGGCGGTCATCGGGGTCGCCGCGGGCGGCGTCTGCTATTATTTCTGCACCCGCGTGAAGCACCGCTTCAATTATGACGACTCGCTCGACGTGTTCGGCGTTCACGGGGTCGGCGGCATGCTCGGCACATTGCTTGCCGGCGTCTTTGCGACGCGCGCGGTGACGGCGGCCGCCGACGATCCCGGCGTCTCCGGCCTGCTGGAAGGCGACGCGCATCAACTCCTCGTGCAGGCGCAGGGCGTGGGCGTGACCATCCTATGGTGCGCGGTCGGCACCTTCATCGTGCTGAAGCTCACGAATTGGCTTGCGCCGCTGCGCGTCGATTCGGAAGCGGAGCGCGAGGGTCTCGACATTGCGCTACACGGCGAGGCGCTGCATCAATAAGCCTGAAGCGCCGGCGGGAGACCGGCCGGATACGCGGCGCCGATTCCCGAGCCGCTTCCCTTGTCGCAAGGTCTCGCTCATATTTGGGGAGACGACCGTAAAGGCCGCGCCTTCGAGGATGCAGAGATGCTCTTTCACCCCATGGCTTTAGGGAAAGCCTTCGGTCGCCCGATCATGCTGGCGGCGCTCCTCTGCGCGGCTCCGGCGATGGCGGAGGGGCCGGACTTGATCTTCCGCCAGTCGACCGACTTCAAGCTGCTCACGCCCAATGACAAGCTCGCGACCTACGGGATCGACGATCCGCTCGTCGACGGCGTCGTCTGCTACTTCACTGAGCATGAGAAGGGGGGCGTCAGCGGCACGCTCGGCCTCGCCGAGAACACCTCGGACGTTTCGCTGGCCTGCCGGCAATATGGCCCCATCCGCTTCACCGCCAAATTCTCCCAGGGCGATGAGGTGTTCAGCGGCAGGCGCTCGCTCTTCTTCAAGCGCATGCACATTGTCAGAGGCTGCGACGCCACGCGCAACGTGCTCGTCTACATGGTCTATTCCGACAAGATCGTTGAAGGCAGCCCGGAGAACTCGACCTCGGCGGTCGCGATCCTGCCCTGGGGTTCCGGC